>NZ_JBFBEK010000018.1:0-10272 GCF_040683715.1 Streptomyces sp. NPDC093260 | reverse complement strand
GCGGGAACCGGTGCGGAGCCGTCCGCGCGCCGGATCGGTTCCGCCGGGGGCGGTGCGGGAACATCGGGCGGCGCTCGCGCCTTGACTACCCCCGGGGGTGGGTGACGCCTGCCCCGACGCCCCCTTGCGCTCGCGCGAGACAATGGAGGGTGGCCCTTCCAGAAGGCGGCGCCATCCGAACCGTACGAGGAGGAGAAGACATGGCGGAGCCCACGCCGCGTCGCAACGAACCGCGGCTACGCCCCGCGCCCCTGCTCTTCGAGCCCGCAGCGGCCGCTGCCGACCCGGAGCACTTCTTCGACCTGGAGTCGATCGACGACCCCCAGGCGCTGTTGGAACGGGCGACCGAACTGACGCTCGCGTTCCGGGCGGCGACCGACCGCGCGGTGGAGTTCCAGGCTGTCGCGGCGGCGCAGCTCGCCGACCCGCGGCGGTTCGACCGGCTGAGCGCGGCGGACATCGCCGAACGGGCGGAGTGGACCGAGGACTACGCCAAGAAGATGATCGAGTTCGGCTGGGACCTGCTGCGCGGCACCGGGGAGAGCGTGCACGCCAACCCGTCCGATCCGCTGTGACCCGGCCGGCCCGGCTCCCGGTCCGCCCCGCCCGTCCCGCCTGATCCGGGTCGGCGGCGCCCAGGTGCACGGCCTGCGGTTCCGCATCCGTCACGCGCCCCCCTGCACGCCCGGGACACGCTGTCATCATCGACCTGGCATATGACAGGCGGGCAAGATACTCCCCTCCTCCGTCGTCTGTCCCGGTTTCCCGCGACTCTGGGGAACCGCCCGCGCACGGTCGGTAGACATACCGGCATGAGCCGCACCAGTGACGAACCGCTCCCCCGTCAGTTCGACCCCGCCGCCGGCCACGGCGGTGACCCGTGTGGCGTCACCCCGGACGGCGCCGCCTGGCTCGCCTCGGCCGCCGCCTACCCGCGCAGCACGCTCGCCTTCTGGCGGGAACGGCCGGACGCTCCGGTCGTGCTGCCCTGCGGCACCGCGTTCGACGTGGTCAACGCGCCGGCGATGTTCGGCCGCCGGATGCTGGACCGGATGTGGGAGGAGGGCCCCGGCTCCGGCCCGGTCGCCGTGCACCGGGGGCGGATGCTGCTGTTCACCGCGCCGGGCACCGCCCACCGGCTGCCCTCGCTGCTGGAGTGGGAGGAGTGGGGCAGACGCGGCCGGACGGACGGCGCCGGGCGCGCCGGGGGCGTTCCGCCGTTGCTGTGCCACGGCAACGGCGACGCGGTGACCGTGCCCGCGCCCGTCGCCGGCACCGGTCTCGGCCGCTCCGCGTCCCGCTGGCTGGTCGCCCCGGACAGCCGCCACCCGTGGCTGCCGGGCCCCGAGATCCTGCTGTGGGCGGCGGTGCGGGCGGCCCGCGCGGCGGTACGGATTTCGATTTTTCCTCCGGCCGACCAGGATGCTAATGTCTACGACGTCAGCAGGCGCCGCTAGCTCAGTTGGTTAGAGCAGCTGACTCTTAATCAGCGGGTCCGGGGTTCGAGTCCCTGGCGGCGCACGATGACGATGGCGGGTTGTGTTCGCGGACAGCGTGAACACAACCCGCCATCTTCGTTTTCGTGCGGCTTCACCGCGCGTTGTGGGGGCTTCGCCACCCGTGCCTCCCGCCTCCGTCGCCTCCCCGCTCGGCCACCCCCGCTCGGTCGCTCCCTCGCCCGACCGCCCCCCAGTCCGCACGTCCGTCCCTCCGGTCGTCCCGCGCCCGGCCTCCGCTCAGCCGGGTGTGACGTCGACCGTGTACGCGCCCGAGGTCGTGCGGTTCTCCACCTCCACGCGGACGTCGTCGCCCGGCACGGTGAAGCTCTCGCCGACATCGACGGGCGCGTCCGCGAGCGGCGGGTAGACGGAGTTCTCCCAGCAGGCCTCGGTGCGCGGATGGGCGTCGACCACCTGCACGGCGCCGCCGCCCGACTCGGCCGTGCCGCGCACCCGGTAGATCAGCACCCCGGACCGGCAGCCGGTCGTGTCGTTGCCGATCGCGTCCCGCGCCTCGATGGCCAGGGCGGTGTCGCTCCCGGTCCGCACCACGGCCAGCTTCGTCCCGCCGCCCAGCCCGAACAGGGGCTGCCCGCCGAGCCCCGTCCCGCTCCGGTCGTCCCCGGTCTGGTCGAGGCCCGGGTCCCCGCCCGCGCTCGCGCCCCCGGGCGCGCCGGCCGGGCCGGCCTCGACCGGCTCCAGGGTCAGCCTGGTCGTCCCGGTGCCCCGTACGCAGGTCACCTGGCGCGGGCCGAGCCAGCCGAGCCGCCACTTGTGCCAGGCGAACAGGTCCGGTGAGAGCGCGAACTGGCTGCCCATCAGGTCCCAGTCGCCGACGTAGGTGTCCCAGTCGCCCTTGTCGTCCGAGGGGCGGTGGTACAGGTCCGGCAGGTCGAAGACGTGTCCCGTCTCATGGGCGAGCACCAGCCGGTCCGGGGGGTGCCGTTCGAACACCGTCACCACCCGCCGCAGGTCCCGGCCGTCGGCCCGCAGCGGGGTGTCCAGGTTGACGACCTTCGTGGCGTCTGAGTCGACGCCCGGCGCGTCCGGGTCGGCCACCAGGTACACGACGTCGTAGCGGGAGAAGTCGACCTCCGGGTCGGCGGCGGTGATCGCGTCGCGCAGATAGGCGGTGCGGTCGGCGGCGTTCCAGTCGCGGTGCATGGCGTACGCCGTGGACGGGCGCGGCATCCGGATCCAGTGCCGCAGCGGGTGCGGGCGCAGCGTGAACTTTCCGTAGGACGCCCGTTCGAAGAACTGGCCGGTGCCCGGGAAGTGGTCGGCGGTGAGTTCGTCGGGGGTGGTGAGCGGGGCCGAGTCGGGGAAGGACAGGTAGACCATCACGGCGTCGAGCGGCCGGGTCGGCCGGGCATAGGAGGCGTTCCAGGTGTCCACCCCCTCGGAGTGGTGCGCGGCGGTGCGGTGCAGGGCGCAGGGCGCCGTCGAGAACGGCTCGGCGACCGACGGGCCGCCGAGGATGGAGGTGGCGGCGACCGCGGACAGCGTGGTGAACACGGCGGCGGTGCTGCGCAGTCGGGGCCGCGCTCCGGCCCGGTCCAGCGCCTTGAGGGCGTCACGGCCGAGCGCCTTCAGGGGGAGCTGACGCGGCACGGAAACCTCCGGGTGCGGTTCGCGGGGACACCGCACCCAGCCTGTGGGAGTTTGGTGAGGTACGCCCTGTTTGTCTGCACCGGAAGGGTGAGGGACCCGAGTTCGCGAGGTACGGAGGCGTGACGAGACGCCGGGAAGAGCGACACCCCCGGGCCGTTCACGGAACGTCACAAGCGGTCGGTGGCTCGAAGAACCTGTCCAGGTGCGGACAGAAACGATCCGTCAGGAGTGCGAGTGATCCGACGAGACCGGCGAACCGCTGGCAGCGGTCCGGCGCCAACCTCTATGATCGGCACACTTTCCTGGCACTTTCCTGCGCGGACACGGGCCCGGCGGCCATGCGTCACTCGGCCGGCCACCCGACGAGACCGATACGAGAACCGAGTGCACTGCGGGAGCGAGCGGTGAGCGGAACGTCCGAAGGGCCGACGCCCACGGCAGACCTCATCCAGCCGGAAGTCACACAGAGTGATGCCATGGCACCGCCTGGTGTCGAATCGGCCGGTACCGCCCCCGGGGACCAGGCGCGCGCCCGGGCCGCCGGCGCCGTGGCCCGCACGGCGGCTCACGCAGCGCCCCCTGAGCCCGCTTCCGGCACCGTCCCCGCACCGGGCGTCACCCGGACGGCGGAACCCGCCGGGTCGCCGTTCCGCTCGGCCTTCGACGCCGCACCGCTCGCCATGGCCGTCGTGGACCGCGAGGGCCTGGTCGTCAGCGCCAACGACACCCTCGGCGAGCTGCTCGGCACCGACCCCGGCGAACTGGCCGGGCGGCCCGCCGCCGATCTGGTGGACCTGGCCTCCGACGCCCGCACCTGGCAGGCGTACCGGGCGGTGCTGCGCGGGCGGCAGGCACGGCTGCGCTGCGTCCGCCACTTCAAGCACGCCGACGGGCGCTCCCGCTGGGTCCAGGTCACCCTCGCACCGCTGCCGACGGAGCATCCGGCCCCGGACGGGAGCGGGCCGGGCAGCGCCGCGGGCGTGCTGCTGTCCCTCACCGACATCAGCGTCCGCCGCGAACTACAGTCCCGGCTGAGGCACTTGCGGATGCACGACCCGGTGACCCGGCTGCCCAACCGCACCCTGTTCTTCGAACGCCTGTCGGCCGTACTGGAGACCGAGTCGTACGAGCGCGGCGGGACCGGCCGGGTCGGCCTGTGCTATCTCGACCTGGACGGCTTCAAGGCGGTCAACGACACCCTCGGACACCGGATCGGCGACCGGCTGCTCGCGGCCGTGGCCCGGCGGCTGCAGGGCTGCGCCGACGAGACCGGGTACGGCAGGGCGAGCGCGCCGCTGGTGGCCCGGCTCGGCGGGGACGAGTTCGCCCTGCTGGTGGAGGACTCCACCGGCACCGAACAGCTCGCCGATCTGGCCGAGTCGGTGCTGACGGCGCTTCAGGAACCCTTCGAGATCTCCGGGCGGCGGCTGTCGGTGTCCGCGTCGATCGGCGTGGTCGAACGGCAGGCGGCCGGGACCTCGGCCACCGCCCTGATGCAGGCGGCCGACACGACGCTGTACTGGGCGAAGGCGGACGGCAAGGCCCGCTGGACCCTGTTCGACCCGGAGCGCAACGCGACCCGGATGACCCGCCAGGCCCTCGTCTCCACGCTGCGCGCGGCCGTGGAGCGGGGCGAGTTCACGCTGGAGTACCAGCCGCTGGTCGCCATGGCGGACGGGCGGCTGCGCGGGGTGGAGGCGCTGGTGCGCTGGCGCCACCCGCAGTTCGGGGTGCTGACGCCGAATCGGTTCATCACACTGGCGGAGGAGGACGGCTCGATCGTGCCGCTGGGCCGCTGGATCCTGGCCACCGCCTGCCGCCAGGCGCGCCGCTGGCAGCTGGACCACCCGGACGAGCCGCCGATCTTCGTCAGCGTCAACGTCGCCGTACGCCAGGTGTGGGACTCCGACCTGGTGGCGGACGTCGCCGAGGTGCTGGCGGAGACCGGGCTCGCGCCGCGGCTGCTCCAGCTGGAGCTGACCGAGTCGGCGGTGATGGGCTCGGCCGGACGCCCGCTGGAGGCCCTGCGGGCGCTCAGCGACATGGGCGTGAACATCGCCATCGACGACTTCGGCACCGGCTACTCGAACCTCGCCTACCTCAGCCGGCTGCCGGTGTCGGCGCTGAAGCTGGACGGGTCCTTCGTCCGGGGGTTCCAGGCCGGGCGGCAGGCGGGCGAGGCGGAGCTGCCCAGCCCCGCCGACGAGGTGATCGTGGAGGCGATGATCCAGCTCGCGCACCGGCTGGGGCTGACCGTCACCGCGGAGTGCGTGGAGACCTCCGACCAGGCCAGCAGGCTGCGGCGGATCGGCTGCGACACCGGGCAGGGCTGGCTGTACTCCCGCCCGGTGTCACCGGACCGCATCTCCGAACTCCTCGACGGCCACGCCTGCGGGCGCCGCTGACGCGCGGCGCCCCGGGGGTCAGGCGGTGGGCAGTCCGTAGGCGTCGGCGATGAGTTCGTAGGAGCGGACGCGTACGTCGCCGCTGTGGGCGTTGGCGGTGAGCATCAGCTCGTCGGCGCCGGTGCGCTTCTGGAGGTCGTCCAGGCCGGTGCGGACCTCGTCGGGGGTGCCGTGGACGACGTTGGCGTTCCAGGAGCGGACGAACTCCTCCTCCATCGGGCTGAACTCGTACGCCTCGGCCTCCTCCGGGGTGGGGACCAGGCCCGGACGGCCGGTGCGCAGCCGGACCATGTTCAGCGCGGCGGCCAGGACCTGGCGGCGGGCCTCCTTCTCGTCGTCGGCGGCGAGGGCGGCGACGCCGATGAGGGCGTACGGCTCGTCGAGCACCGCGCTCGGGCGGAAGGACTCGCGGTAGAGGTCGAGGGCCGGGACGGTGTTCTGCGCGGAGAAGTGGTGCGCGAAGGCGAACGGCAGGCCGAGCATGCCGGCCAGCCGGGCGCTGAAGCCGGAGGAGCCGAGCAGCCAGATCGGCGGCCGGTGCGGGGACTGGACGCCGCCGGGCGAGGTGGCCTGGACGGGGCCGGGGACGGCGTGGATACGGCGGTAGGGGTGGCCGTCGGGGAAGTCGTCGTCCAGGAAGCGGGTCAGCTCGGCGAGCTGCTGGGGGAAGTCGTCGGCGCCCTCGTTCAGCCGGTCGGTGCGGCGCAGGGCGGCGGCGGTGGCGCCGTCGGTGCCGGGGGCGCGGCCGAGGCCGAGGTCGACGCGTCCGGGGGCCATGGCCTCCAGGGTGCCGAACTGCTCCGCGATCACCAGGGGGGCGTGGTTGGGCAGCATGACGCCGCCCGAGCCGAGGCGGATGCGGTCGGTGTGGGCGGCGAGGTGGGCGAGGATCACCGCGGGCGAGGAAGAGGCCACGCCGGGCATGGAGTGGTGCTCGGCCACCCAGAAGCGGTGGTAGCCGCGGGACTCCGCCAGGCGGGAGAGGGCGACGCTGGTGCGGAGGGCGTCGGTGGCCGTGCGGCCCGCGCCCACGGTCACCAGATCCAGTACGGACAGGGGCACGGGCGCCGTGCCGTGTGTCGTGCCTCGGATCTCGTCTGCCACGGGGTGCCTCCTGCGTTCGTACCGTCCGGTGGTCTTCCGGTGGACAACAGGAGACGGTCTCCGTTTGTTCCCCGGCCCACCCGCCCACCCGACCCGCGGAAGTCCCGATCGGAGGCCGACCGCGGGCGCGGCGGGCCCGTGGGGAGGGCGGGGCGGGCCGCCTCGCCCTCCCCGCCCCGCACAGCCCCTACGCCGCCAGCGCGTGGTCCGGGTGGAGTACCACCTTCGTGTAGCCCTCGATCCGCTTGTCGAACTTCTCGTAGGCCTGAGGGGCCTGGTCCAGGGGGAGTTCGTGGGAGACCACGAAGCTCGGCTTGGCCCGGCCGGAGATGATCAGGTCGCGCAACTGGCGGTTGTACCGCTTCACGTTGCACTGCCCGGTCCCCATCTGCTGCCCCTTCTCGAACATCTTGCCGATCGAGACCAGCAGCTGGCCATGCTTGGCGTGCTCGTCGGGGCCGCCCGGGTCGGACGGGACGTACAGGCCCGGCACGCCGAGCAGTCCGGTGGCCCGTACCGTCTCGACCAGCGTGTTGAGGACGACGGCCGGCTCCTCGTGCCCCTCCTGGTGGTGGGACTGCGCCTGGTAGCCGACGGCGTCCACGCCCTTGTCGGTGCCCTCGCCGCCCGTCTGCTCCCTGATCTGGTCAGCCGGCTCGCCCTTCGTGAAGTCGATCGGGATCGCGCCGATCTCCTCCGCCTTGGCCAGCCGCTCGGGCACCCGGTCCACCACGAACACCTTGGACGCCCCGCGCAGCAGAGCGGAGTACGCGGCCATCAGGCCCACCGGCCCCGCGCCGAAGACGGCCACCGACTCGCCCGGCGAGACCTGGGCCAGCTCACAGCCGTGGTAGCCGGTCGGGAAGATGTCGGCGAGCAGCACGAAGTCGGTCTCGTGCTCCTCCCCCGGCGGCAGCTTCAGGCAGTTGAAGTCGGCGAACGGCACCCGCAGCCGCTCCGCCTGGCCGCCGGGGTACGGGCCCATCGCCACGTATCCGTAGGCCCCGCCGGCGAATCCGGGGTTCACCGTGAGACAGAAGCCGGTCTTTCCGGCGAGACAGTTCTTGCAGAAGCCGCAGGCCACGTTGAACGGCATCACGACCCGGTCGCCCTCGGCGAGCGAGGTCACGCCGCTGCCGACCTCCTCGACGATGCCGAGGTTCTCGTGGCCGAAGACGATGCCGGCCTGCGCGGCCGTACGGCCCTCGTACATGTGCAGGTCGGACCCGCAGATCGCGCTCGACGTGATGCGCACGATCACGTCGTTGGGATGCTGGATCCTCGGATCGTCCACGTCCCGCACCGTGACATTGAAGGGCTTCTCATAGACGACGGCTTTCACCTTCGGTCACCTCCGCGTCGAGAGCACCGGTCTTCACGAGCACCGGCCTTCACGGCGACGACGGGCCGCTGCCAGGGGGACGCGCGGTCGGGGCGGGGGCCGCCGGACGGCGCCGTGGCCCCGGGGGCGGGCTCTCGCCGCACCGCCGGACAGTTCCAGGTAACGCCGCCGCGCGAAGGCCCGCAACCTGCCGCCCCCCTCGCCCCACGCGACCCGGGTCACACCTGGACGACCGGTTCCCGGGTGAACAGCGCACCCAGACCGGGGGCGTTGACGCGCCGGTCGGTCAACCGCAGGGCCTCCCACACGGTGACCTGGTTCGCGGTGAGGACCGGCTTGCCCAGCTCCTTCTCCAGCTCCGCCACGCAGGAAGCGGTGTGCAGCGCCGTGCAGGGCACGAGCACCGCCTCCGCGTCCGCCGCGTCCGCCGCCCGCACCAGCGCCAGCACCTGGGTCTCGCCCCAGCCCGCCACCTCGTCCGCCGTGGCCTCCCCGGCGCTGTGCGCGGCGACCGCCTCCAGCCCGCCGGCCCGCAGGAACCGTGTGAAGCGGGCGGTCACGTCGTCCGCGTAGGGCGCCGCGACCGCGACCCGGCGCGCCCCGATCTCCCGCGCCGCGTTCACGAACCCGAAGGAGGTGGAGGAGGCCGGCATGCCGGCGGCCAGGGCCAGCTCGCGGACCTGCGCGTGGGCGCCGTCCCAGCCCTGCTCGAAGCCGCCGCGGGTGTTCGCCCACACCACGGCCTCCGCGCCGGACAGCCGCAGTGCCTCCACGCTCCGCCGCAGCCAGGCGTCCTCGTCCGCGGCGCTTCCCTCGGAGCCGCCCGGGCCCGTCGCCGTCCCGCCCGCGTCCCCCTCGTTCTCCGTTCCGATCAGGTCCACCCGGATGTCGCTGCCCAGGAGCTGTTCGATGCGGGGGTAGTCGTCCTCGGCGAAGTGGCCCGGGTAGAGGATTCCGAGTGCGGTCATGACCAGCCTTCCTGCGTGTCGTCGCCGCCGCGCGTGATGCGGCCGTGCCTGTCCGGGTACCCCGGCGCGGCCGCGGATCTCCTCGGCACGGCCCCGCGGCGCCCGGGCGGCGGCGCGATCGTGCTCCACCGCGTGCACACGACGCGCCGGGGAAAGCCGGGCGGATACCCGGGAACGGCCCCGGAAGCGGACCCGACAGCGGGCCGGCGACCCGGAGCAGAGCGCGCGCGGGAGTTCCTCAGCGTGGTGCCGTGACCCTGGCATATGCCGATTTCCCGGAAGGACGGCCGGGGCGGGAAATCTCGCCGACGCCCGCTCCCCGCAGTCCGCGCGCCCCGTATCGTGGGTCGGGTCCGGCCGGCCGGATCACGGCCCGCGGAGCGAGCAGGCGCAGGGGGCATCCGTGGCGCTGAAGCACGAGCCGACCGCTTTCGACCACTCCGTCTCCGACGCCCTGCGCGTCCTGGAGACGGTCTCCCGGCACTCCGCCGGGGTCACCGCCGCCGAACTGTCCCGGCGCACCGGCCTGCCCGCCGGGCGGCTGACCGCCCTGCTGCGGCTGCTGCGCCGCGAGGGCTACGTCGAGCAGGTCACCGAGGACGCCTACGGCGCCGGCGGCGCCCTCGCCCGACTCGGCGCGGCCCGGGGCGACGGGCGGGCACTGCGCGCACTGCTCCAGCCGGTCCTGGAGCGGCTGCGCGACCAGGTCGGCGCGGCCGTCTATCTGAGCCGGTACGTCGACGGCGAGGTCAGCGTCACCCAGTACGCCGCGGGGCCCGCCACGCCCGCGGTCCACGAGTGGGTGGACTTCCGCTCCTCGGCGCACGCCACCGCGGTCGGCAAGAGCCTGCTGACCCAGCTCGACCACGACGGGCGGCGCGACCATCTCGCCCGGCACCCGATGGCCCGCCTCACCTCGCGCACCATCACCAGCGACAAGCTGCTGCTGTCCCGGCTCGCCGCCCAGCCGCCCACGGCCCCGGTGCTGGACCTCCAGGAGTACGCCGTCGGCACGGTCTGCGCGGCGGTCCCGGTACGGGCCGGCTCCGCCGTGGGCTGTCTGGCGCTGTCGCTGCCCACCGGGCAGGCGCACCGGCTGCGCCGGGCCGTGGACGGGCTCAGCCGGAACTCCGCGCCGGTGCTGCTCGCGCTGGCGATCCGGCTCACGGGCGGGTGGTCACGAGCACCCCTCGGCACCGGGTAGTATTTTCTTCGTCGCCGGCCGCGGAAGCGGAAGGCGGGAGTCATGCGCCGCTAGCTCAGTTGGTTAGAGCAGCTGACTCTTAATCAGCGGGTCCGGGGTTCGAGTCCCTGGCGGCGCACGATGACGATGGCGGGTTGTG
>NZ_JBFBEK010000017.1:0-177095 GCF_040683715.1 Streptomyces sp. NPDC093260 | reverse complement strand
TTCATCACCGGTCCGGACGTGGTCAAGGCGGTCACCGGCGAGGAGATCACGCAGAACGGTCTGGGCGGCGCGGACGTGCACGCCGAGACCAGCGGAGTGTGCCACTTCGCCTACGACGACGAGGAGACGTGCATCGCCGAGGTGCGCTACCTCCTGTCGCTCCTGCCGCAGAACAACCGCGAGAACCCGCCCCGGGTGGAGACCTCCGACCCGGTCGACCGCCGCTCCGACGTGCTGCTGGACCTGGTCCCCGCCGACGGCAACCGGCCCTACGACATGACCAAGGTCATCGAGGAGATCGTCGACGACGGCGAGTACCTGGAGGTCCACGAGCGCTGGGCGCGCAACATCATCTGCGCGCTGGGCCGCCTGGACGGACAGGTCGTCGGCGTCATCGCCAACCAGCCGCAGGTGCTGGCCGGCGTCCTGGACATCGAGGCGAGCGAGAAGGCCGCCCGCTTCGTGCAGATGTGCGACGCCTTCAACATCCCGATCGTCACCTTCCTGGACGTCCCCGGGTTCCTGCCCGGCGTCGACCAGGAGCACGGCGGCATCATCCGGCACGGCGCCAAGCTGCTCTACGCCTACTGCAACGCCACGGTGCCGCGCATCTCCCTCATCCTGCGCAAGGCCTACGGCGGCGCCTACATCGTCATGGACTCCCAGTCCATCGGCGCCGACCTGACCTACGCCTGGCCCACCAACGAGATCGCCGTCATGGGCGCCGAGGGCGCCGCCAACGTCATCTTCCGCCGCCAGATCGCCGAGGCCGCCGACCCCGAGGCCACCCGCGCCCGGATGGTCAAGGAGTACAAGGCCGAACTGATGCACCCCTACTACGCCGCCGAACGCGGCCTGGTGGACGACGTCATCGACCCGGCCGACACGCGCGAGGTCCTCATCAGGTCCCTGGCGATGCTGCACACCAAGCACGCCGACCTGCCCTCCCGCAAGCACGGCAACCCGCCGCAGTGACCCAGCGGACGCTCCGCGGCGATCCCGCGGACCTCTCAGCCACGGAGACTGACACCATGGACATGCCCGACATCCGCGTCGAGAAGGGCCACGCCGAGCCCGAGGAGGTCGCCGCCCTCACGGCCCTCCTCCTGGCCCGCGCCGCCGCCCGCCCCGCCGACACCGCCCCGGTCCACCGCGGCCGCCCCCGCGCCGGCTGGCGCCGCCTGGAGCGCGAGAACGGCTTCCGCGCCCCGCACAGCTGGCACTGAGCGTCGCGGTCACGACCGTAGGGCACGCAGGAGCCGGGGGGCCGTGATGTCCCGCGGCCCCGCGAAGGGAGCCACCCCGCCCGGGGTGGCTCCCTTCGCGCGTCCGCGCCCCGCGTGCGCCGGTTTCCCGGCCCCGCGGGCCCGGCCCACGCCGGTGCATGACGAAGGGGGTGTCTCCTCCCAGTGGGAGGAGACACCCCCTTTCGCTGTCCCGGGCGTACACCCGTCGTTACCGCAGGCGGGCCATCAGCGCGTGTTCCACGAGCGTGATGAGCGCGGACTTGGCGTCGGCGCGGTGGCGGGCGTCGGTGGTGATGATCGGGGTGTCGGGGCCGATCTGGAGCGCCTCGCGGACCTCGTCGGGGCTGTAGGGCTGCTGGCCGTCGAAGCCGTTGAGGGCGATGACGAACGGCAGTCCGCTGTTCTCGAAGTAGTCCACCGCGGGGAAGCAGTCGGCCAGGCGCCGGGTGTCCACCAGCACGATCGCGCCGATGGCGCCGCGGACCAGGTCGTCCCACATGAACCAGAAGCGGTCCTGGCCGGGGGTGCCGAACAGGTACAGGATCAGGTCCTGGTCGAGCGTGATGCGGCCGAAGTCCATGGCCACCGTGGTGGTGGTCTTGTCCCCGGTGTGGGTGAGGTCGTCGATGCCCGCCGAAGCAGACGTCATGACGGCCTCCGTGCGCAGCGGGTTGATCTCCGAGACGGCGCCGACGAACGTGGTCTTGCCCACGCCGAAGCCGCCCGCCACCACGATCTTCGCGGACGTGGTGGAGCGACTTGGAGAAACCGGCCCTCCGCTAGAGCTTGCGAAGTCCACTGAGCACCCTTTCGAGCAGTGTCACGTCTGGCTGGCCGCCGGCGTTCTCGTCGCCGCCGGGCTGATGGATGGCGACCAGGCCCGCCTCCGCCAAGTCGGCGACGAGGATCCTGGCCACGCCGAGAGGAATCGTCAGCAGGGCCGAGATCTCGGCCACCGACTTGATCTCGCGGCACAGTTGGCAGATCCGCTGATGTTCGGGCAACTGGCCCTGCATCTGGTGCGGTTGCGCGGTGGTGTGCACCAAGGCCTCGATGGCGAGCTGGTACCGCGGCCTGGTGCGGCCGCCCGTCATGGCGTACGGGCGGACCAGAGGGTTGCCCGACGCCCCGGCGGGCGCCGGCTCGGGGGCGCGTCGCTGCGGCTGCACCGGCTGGATGCGCGGCGCCTGCGGCTGGTCGTACGGCGAGGGACCGGGGCCCTGCGGCGCGTACGGCTGCCGGTGGCGCGGGACGGAGGGGTAGCCGAACTGGTTCGCCGAACCGTCGCCTTGGCCCTGGGCAGGGCCGTACGACCAGTTGCCCGAATGCGAACCGCCTGGGGGTGTTGCCACTCTCTCTCCTCCTCCGATGGCGCCGGGCCTCCAACGGTGTGGAAGCCGCGTCCCGAAACCTTACGGCCACGGGACACCAAAACGCACCGTCCGACTTTCAGTTGAGAAGGCTTCCCTGGAGCTCCGCGCGGAGGTCCGGAGTGAGGACCGTGCCCGCGCGGTCCACCAGAAGGGCCATCTCGTACCCAATGAGACCGATGTCCGCCTCGGGGTGCGCGAGAACCGCGAGGGAAGAACCGTCGGAGATGGACATGATGAAGAGGAATCCCCGCTCCATCTCCACAACGGTCTGGTTCACGCTGCCGCCCTCGAAGATGCGGGAGGCGCCCGCGGTCAGCGAGGTCAGACCGGATGCGACGGCCGCGAGCTGGTCGGCGCGGTCGCGGGGAAAGCCTTCGGACATCGCCAGAAGGAGTCCGTCGGCGGAGACCACCACCGTGTGGGACACCCCGGGGGTGTTGTCCACGAAGTTGGTGATCAACCAGTTCAGGTTCTGCGCCGCCTGGCTCATCGGGCTCACACTAACGCTCCTGGTTGTAGGTGCTGTCAGGACCACTGTGTTCATTCCTTGTGGCCTGGCCGTTCTTGTCACTTCCTGCGGTGCGTCCCCGTTCGACGCCCCGGCGCAGGTTGCTCAGCCTGCCCCGGACGTCCTCGGGGGCGCGGGAGACCTGTGGGCCGCCCTGCGGAGTCGATTCCGCGGTTCCCTCGACCAGGTTGGCCTTGGGCACCCGCCGCGGCAGACCGGAGGAGGTCACCCCGCCCGCCTTGGGCTTGCGCAGCTTCGAGGCCTGCTGCCAGCGCTCGTCGTTCGCCGAACGCCAGCCGTTGTCACCGTTGTTCGCCGGGGAGGAAGCCGGCGCCTCCCGGTGCTCGGGCCGCGCGCCGTCCGGACCGCCCGCGGCGGAACCCCGGCGGGGCAGCCCCGCGTCGGTCAGCGCGTGGCCGGCGGCCGGGTCCGCTCCGGGCTGGTCGAAGCCTACGGGGTTACCGTCGGTCACGTCAGCGGCCTGCACGGATTCCGTTTGCGGAGCGTACTGCTCGGCGTAGCCGTTCTGGTACGCGTCGCCCTGCGGCCAGTCGTCCTGGTAAGGCTGCTCCTGGAAGCCGGCGTACTGCTCCTGCGCGCCGGGGTGGACGCCCGAGTGGTCCTCGCGCACCGGCTCCGCATAGGCGTCCGCGTTCGCGTAGCCGCCGTCGGCCGGGTAGCCGCCGTTCTGCGCGACGGCGCCGTCCTGCGCGTAGTACCCCTGCTCGTACGACTGCGCGCCCTGCTGGTCGTACCGCACCTGGCCGTGCTGGTCGTACGCCTGCTGTCCCTGCTGGTCGTACGCCTGCTGCTGGTCCTCGTAGCCGCTCTGGCCGTCGTAGCCGGCGTTCTGCTCCGGGTACGGGTTCTGACCGGTGTCGTAGGCCTGCTGCCGGCCGGTGGAGTCGTCCGGGTAGCCGGCGCCCTGGTGGGCCTCCTGGCCCTCCGGCGCGCCCCCCGTGTGGGACTCCAGGGCGGCCCGGCGCTCCTCGCGCTTGAGCGAGCGGCCCACCGGGTCCAGGCCCCGGATGTCGTCCGGCACCTCCGCGTAACGGCTGTCGTCGAAGCCGAGTTCGGCGGCGGTCCGCATCGGCGGCAGCTGGGTGAAGCTCTCACCCGGCACCTGCTGCTCGGGCATGATCTGGGAGACGGTGAACTGGTCGCGTTCCAGGGCCTGTTCGCCACCGCCGCCGTGGGTGATCGCGTCCGGCAGCATGACCAGCGAGGTGGTGCCGGCCTGCTCGCCCGAGGGGCGCAGCTGGACCCGGATGCCGTGCCGGTCGGCGAGCCGGCCGACCACGAACAGACCCATGCGCTGGGAGATCGCCACGTCCACGGTGGGCGGGTTGGCGAGCTTGTGGTTGATGTCCGCGAAGTCCTCGGCGGTCAGGCCGATGCCCTTGTCGTGGATCTCGACCATGACCCGGCCGTCGGGCAGCCGGGTCGCGGTGACGCGGACCTTGGTCTGCGGCGAGGAGAACGTGGTGGCGTTCTCCAGCAGCTCGGCCAGCAGGTGCACGAGGTCGGTGACCGCGCGGCCGTGGATCTCGGCCTCCGGGACGCCGGACATCTCGATGCGCTCGTACTGCTCCACCTCCGAGGAGGCGGCGCGCAGCACGTCCACCAGCGGGACCGGCTGGTCCCAGCGGCGGCCGGGCTCCTCGCCGGCGAGGACCAGCAGGTTCTCGCCGTTGCGGCGCATGCGGGTGGCCAGGTGGTCCAGGCGGAACAGGTTCTCCAGCTGGTCCGGGTCGGCCTCGTTGTTCTCCAGGTCGGTGATCAGGGTCAGCTGGCCCTCGATCAGCGACTGGTTGCGGCGCGAGAGGTTGGTGAAGATCGCGTTGATGTTGCCCCGCAGCAGGGCCTGCTCGGCGGCGAGCCGGACGGCCTCGCGGTGCACCTGGTCGAAGGCGCGGGCGACCTCGCCGATCTCGTCGGTCGAGGCGATCGGGATCGGCTCGACGCGGGTGTCCACCCGGCCCGGGTCGGTGCGCGAGAGCTGGTCGACCAGCATCGGCAGGCGCTGCTCGGCGATGCCGAAGGCGGCGTTGCGCAGGCGGCGCATCGAGCGGCTCATCTGGCGGGCCACCAGACCGGCCAGGACGAACGCGGCCAGCAGGGCGAGCAGGACGACGGCGCTGGTGATGAACGTGGACTGCTTGGCGTCGTCGGCGATGCCGGAGGCCTCGGTCACCGCGGTGTCGGCCATGTCCGACTGGATCTTGCGGTAGGCGTCGAACTTGAGGGTGTTGACGGCCCACCAGTTCTGCGCGGTGACGCCCTTCTCGGCGAGCTTGTCGCGCGCGCTCGCGTCGGTGCTGTCCAGCGTGGCGAGCGCAGTGACCATCTTCTGCGGGTCCGACGGCGGAGCCACGTAGCCGGGGTCCTGGCTCTTGGCGTCCTGCGCCATCGCCGCGGCCTTGGTCTGGATGTCCTTCCTGGCCTCGTCCAGCTTCTGCGCGTCGGCCTCGGTGCCGCCGCCGAGGTACTCCTCGACGGCGATGCCCTCCAGGTAGGCGTAGGAGGACAGGGCGATGCGCTGGCTGGCCAGGTTGCCGGCGTCCGGACCGGGCTTGACCAGCAGATGCGTGCCGATCGAGCGTTCCAGGGACAGGGCGGCCTGGGTGAGGGAGATCGCGTAGACCGTACGGCCGTAGGAGGTGATGTTTCCGGTGCCGAGGCCGAGTTCGTTGGCGAACTCCATCAGCGGGTGGCCGACCTTGACGTAGCCCTCCTCGGTCTGCACACCGGTCAGCTTGGAGGTGAAGGCGGCGGCGCGCAGCGACTGGAGCTCGGGCTCGGTCTCGCGGAACAGCTTCAGCCGGCGCACCAGGCCGGGCTTCTGAGGCATGTCCTTGGCGGCCGCGTCGAAGGCGTCGGCGGCCTTGTCGGTGGCGGCGCGGGCCTGGGTGACGGTGGCGTCGTTCTGGCCCTTGCCCTGGAGGAGCGGCGCGGTGGTGACGTCGCGCTCGTTCCACAGGGCGTTGGCGTAGGTGAGGGAGGCCCGCACCAGGCGGGCGGTCTTCTCGGCGTCCTGGGCCTCGTTCCAGGTGTCGATCGAGCTCTTGACCTGGAAGCCGCCCATGACGAGGCCGACCAGCACGGGTATGAGCAGGATCGCGTTCAGCCGAGTGCGCACCCGCCAGTTGCGCGGGGAGAGGGGGCCGCCGCTCGGTGCGGGGGCGCTCGCCGACTCCGAACCGGGCACGTGTGCGGGCGCCGCTCCGCGCGGCGGCGGGGTGAAGTTGCCCCGGGCCGCCGACGGCTCGGAACCGTTCTTGCTTCGCCTCACTCGACCAACAACCTCTCGGCGGTCGGCACCTTCGTTGTGCCGCAGTGTCTCAAGCCCTCTGCGCCGGCGACGACGTCAGCATCACTGAGTACGTCTTTGACTATTGGGCAGTTCAGGCATTCCAGCACGCGGGCATGCGGTCTTCCAAACAGTTGGAACCGGCCGCGCCCGCACTTGTAAGCCTCAGATAAAACGGTCATAAAGAGCGAGCGGCGTCAAAAGGCGGGTGCGTCGTGCGCGCAGCGACACCGGATGTGCGCGACGCGTTGCGGTGCCATCCGATTCCTCTGCCGAAACGTTATGAACACCGGGGCCGACCGTGTCAAAGGACACAGCCGGCTCCGGTGCTGCTACGGCAACTGGTGTATCGCGATCCCTGTCTGGGTGCTATGTGAGATGTGTCCGTGTCCGCGCCACTACCGCAGGCGGGCCATCAGCGCGTGTTCCACGAGCGTGATGAGCGCGGACTTGGCGTCGGCGCGGTGGCGGGCGTCGGTGGTGATGATCGGGGTGTCGGGGCCGATCTGGAGCGCCTCGCGGACCTCGTCGGGGCTGTAGGGCTGCTGGCCGTCGAAGCCGTTGAGGGCGATGACGAACGGCAGTCCGCTGTTCTCGAAGTAGTCCACCGCGGGGAAGCAGTCGGCCAGGCGCCGGGTGTCCACCAGCACCACCGCGCCGATGGCGCCGCGGACCAGGTCGTCCCACATGAACCAGAAGCGGTCCTGGCCGGGGGTGCCGAACAGGTACAGGATCAGGTCCTGGTCGAGCGTGATGCGGCCGAAGTCCATGGCCACCGTGGTGGTGGTCTTGTCCCCGGTGTGGGTGAGGTCGTCGATGCCCGCGGACGCGGAGGTCATGACGGCCTCCGTGCGCAGCGGGTTGATCTCCGAGACGGCGCCCACGAACGTGGTCTTGCCGACACCGAAGCCGCCCGCCACCACGATCTTGGCGGAGGTGGTGGCCCGGCCCCCGTCAGAGCTTGCGAAGTCCACTGAGCACCCTTTCGAGCAGCGTCACATCAGGCGCGCCGCCGTTGTTCTCGTCACCGCCCGGCTGGTGGATGGCCACCAGCCCGGCCTCGGCCAGGTCCGCGACGAGGATCCGTGCCACGCCGAGCGGCATGGCGAGGAGCGCCGACACCTCGGCGACCGACTTCACCTCGCGGCACAGATGGCAGATCCGCTGGTGCTCCGGGAGCAGTCCCATCAGCGCTGCCGGGTCGGCCGTGGTGCTGATCAGCGCCTCGATGGCGAGCTGGTAGCGCGGCCGGGTCCGGCCGCCGGTCATCGCGTACGGACGGACCAGCGGCTGGTCGCCCTCGTCCCCGTACGGCTCGGCGTACGGATCATGATGGGCGGTGGGCGGGGTCATGAATCCTCCGGGCGGGACAGCAAGTCGGTCGGGCGAGCCGTCTGACGGGGCCGGTGGGGGGATTGTGGCGGCCGGACGGTGATTTGGTGACGTGGGTGGTACCGGGGCCGGTCAGTGGAGCAGACTGCCCTGTAGTTCGGCGCGCAGGTCGGGGGTGAGCACCGCGCCCGCCCGGTCGACCAGCAGCGCCATCTCGTAGCCGACGAGGCCGATGTCGCACTCCGGGTGGGCCAGGACGGCCAGGGACGACCCGTCCGAGACGGACATCAGGAAGAGGAAGCCGCGCTCCATCTCCACGACCGTCTGCGCCACGTTGCCGCCCTCGAAGATCCGGGACGCCCCCGCGGTCAGGGAGGTCAGGCCGGACGCGACGGCCGCGAGCTGGTCCGCGCGGTCGCGCGGGAACCCTTCGGACATCGCCAGAAGGAGTCCGTCCGCGGACACCACGACGGTGTGGGACACCCCGGGGGTGTTGTCCACGAAGTTGGTGATCAACCAGTTGAGGTTCTGTGCCGCCTGGCTCATCGGGCTCAACTAACGCTCCTGCTGGTGAGTGGGGCTCGGGTGACTGCCCGTCTGGCCGTTGCCGGCCTGACGACCCTGTGCGATGCCCCGACGGAGATTGGTCAGTCGGCCGCGTACGTCGTCGGGCGCACGCGAGACCTGCGGACCGCTCTGGTGCTGTTGCTGCTGAGCCGTGCCCGGGACGAGATTCGCCTTGGGCACCCGGCGCGGCAGGCCGGAGGTGGTGACGCCGCCCGCGGCCGGCTGCCGTACGCGCTCTGCCTGCCGGACGAGTTCGTCGTTCGGCGAGCTGCGCCAGGCGGAGGCGGCGGGACGCTCGGGGGCCGCAGGAGCCTGCGGCTGCTGCGGGGCGGGAGCCGGCGTCGCCGCCTGCTGCCGCTCACCGCGGAACCAGTTGGTCTCCAGCGTGTCGAACAGCGGCGTGCGTCCGTCGCCCGGACCGGCCGGCGGCAGCGCCTCCGGCTCCCGGGCCACGGGCCGCTGCTGCTGCGGCGCGGTCGGCCGCGGGGCCCCGAAGCCGGCGGGACCCCCGGTGGCCTGCGGCTGCTCGAACTGGCCGGTGGCCGACGGGTCCTGACGGCCCGGCAGCTGGGGCCGACCGAAGTTCCCGTCGTGCTGGGCCGGCTGCTGGAACTGGCCGGTGGCGCCGTTGTCGTACGCCTGTGGGGTGGCGTACTGGCCGGTGGCGCCGTTGTCGTGCCCGGGCTGCTGGAACTGGCCCGTGGAGCCGTTGTCGTACCCGGGCTGCTGGAACTGCCCGGTGGAGCCGTTGTCGTAGCCCTGCACGGCCGGGAACTGGCCGGTCGAGCCGTCGTTGTAACCCTGCACGGCCGGGAACTGGCCCGTCGAGTCGTGCCCGGGCTGCTGGAACTGGCCCGTGGAGCCGTTGTCGTAGCCCTGCGGCGCGGCGAACTGGCCGGTGTCCGACGGCTCCCCGTACTGCTGGCCGCCCTGCGCGCCGCCAAATATGTCCGGGCGGACGAACGAGCCGGTGTTCTGCTGCGCGCCCGGGGCCGGGAACCGGCCCGCGTCCCGGCCGCCGCCCCGCGGGGTGTCGAAGTCGGGGCGGGGGAAGGCCGAGGTGTCCGCCGGGCCGCCCTGGCCCTGCCGGTCGGGCGCCGGCAGCGCCGGCATCTCCGCCGTGCCGCCCGGACCCGAGTGGTCCTCGTAGCGCGGCGCGTTCTGCGTCCGCTCCGCCTCGTCGTGCCCGCGCGGGGCGTCGGGCCGGCCGGGGCCGGCCGCGTTCTCGTTGCCCCAGCTCGGCGTGCGCGGCTGCGGGCTGCCACCGGGCAGCTCGGCGCGCGGCCCGCCGCGCGGCGGCAGCTGCGGGGTACGGCCCTGCTCGCCGCCGTTGCCCCGCTGCGGGGGCACGCCACCGCGGGCGCCGTTGCCGAAGCCGTCCTGGCGGTTGCCGCCGAAGGCGTCCTGCACGCCGCCCTCGCCGAAGCCCTGCCGGGGGTTCGCGTTGTCGGCGCGGCGGCCGTCGCCGAACCCCTGCGGCGCGGCGGGACCCGCGGCCTGGAGGCCCTGCGCGGCGCCCGGCGCCCGGCCGCCGAAGCCGGCGCCCGCGGGGTTCTGGCCGGGAGCGTTCGGAGCGTTCTGGCCGGGCCGGCCCTGCTGCGGCTGACCGGGGCCGCCCTGCGGTCCACGGGCGCCGCCCGGACCACCGGGGCCACCGGGACCGCCGGGTCGGCCGCCCGTGCCGGGCAGCGCGGCCCGCGGGCCCTGACCGGCCCCGACCTGGCCGCGCTGAGCGGCGCCGGGGCCGAGGCGGCCCGTGCCGCCCGCACCGAGCGTGCCGCCGGCGGCCTGGCCGCTCTGGCGCCGGGCCGCGGCCGCGCCCGCGGCGGCAGCGGCCGCCGCCGGACCGCCCGCGGAGGCGCCGGGCTTGCCGGGAGCCGGCTTCTTGCCGCCCTGGGCGACGTCCACCGGCAGCATGACGAGGGCCGTCGTGCCGCCCGAGTCGGACGGGCGCAGCTGGATGCGGATGCCGTGTCGCTGGGACAGGCGGCCGACCACGAACAGACCCATGCGGCGGGAGACGGAGACGTCCACGGTGGGCGGCGAGGCGAGCCGCTCGTTGATCGCGGCCAGGTCCTCGGGGGAGAGGCCGATGCCGGTGTCGTGGATCTCGATCAGCACCCGGCCGTCGGGCAGCGCGTGACCGGTGACCTTGACCTTGGTCTGCGGCGAGGAGAACGAGGTCGCGTTCTCCAGCAGCTCGGCGAGCAGGTGCACCAGGTCGTTGACGACGCGGCCGGCGACCTCGGTGGTCGGCACGGAGGCCAGCTCGATGCGCTCGTACTGCTCCACCTCGGAGGCGGCGGCGCGCAGCACGTCGACCAGCGGGACCGGGCGGGTCCACCGGCGGCCGGGCTCCTCGCCCGCGAGGACGAGGAGGTTCTCGCCGTTACGGCGCATACGGGTGGCGAGGTGGTCGAGCTTGAACAGAGACGACAGCTGGTCCGGGTCGGCCTCGCGGGACTCCAGCTCGGAGATCAGCGACAGCTGACGCTGGATCAGGCCCTGGGAGCGGCGCGAGAGGTTGGTGAACATCGCGTTGACGTTGCCCCGCAGCAGGGCCTGCTCGGCGGCGAGGCGGACCGCCTCGCGGTGCACCTCGTCGAAGGCCGCGGCCACCTGGCCGATCTCGTCGCGCGAGTGCACACCGACCGACTCCACGGTGGTGTCCACGTCCTGCGGGTCGGACTCCGAGAGCTGCTTGACCAACTCGGGCAGCCGGTCCTGGGCGACCCGGGTGGCGGTGTCCTGGAGGCGGCGCAGCGAGCGGATCATGGACCGCGCCACGACGAACGCGCCGACCAGCGACACGCCGAGCACGAGCAGGATCAGCACACCGGAGATGATGGCGTCCTGCTCGGTGGAGCTGCGCAGCTCGCGCGCCTTCTGCTCCATGTTCTCGAGCAGTGTGTGCTCGATCTTCCGCATCTGCTCGATCTTGGTCGAGCTGTCGTCCACCCAGTCGCGGTAGGAACGCTTGTTGAGCGAGGGCAGGCCCTCCGCGCTGTCCAGAGCGCGCTTGGCGTACTGGTCGGCCGACTGGATCGTCGGGTTGCCCTCCTCGACCGGCTTGAGGAGTTCCTCGGCCCCGCTGCCGTAGATGTTGCGGAAGCTGTTGATCTCGGAGGTCTGGCTGTCCAGCGCCGACTGCGCGTACAGGCGGTCGTTCTCGGAGAGGTCGCCCTTGCTGGTGTTGTTGGCCGGCAGGGCCGCCGCGATGACGGCGCGCTGGACGGAGGCGTACTCCTTGGCGGAGGAGAAGGCGGCCAGCGCGCGGGTGCGCTGGATCATCTCCGGGTTGCTGGTCGCCTCGGCCATGTCCTGGGAGAGGCCGAGCAGCTCGGTGATGAGGTGGTGGTACGCCTCGACCGTCTGGGAGGAGTTCCGCTCCGAGGTGTAGGCGCTCTTGCGGATCTTGGCGAGGCCGTTCAGCTCGCTGGCGAGGCCGACGAGGGTGTCGCGGACACCCTGGAGGTTGCCGTCCTTGCTGGCGCTGTCGATCTCCTCGGAGGCGCTGAGGAAGTTGTCCTTGGCGCGGTCCGTCTTGTCCCGGAAGCCCTTGACGGTGATCGCGCTCGCGCTGGACGGGTGGGCCAGCGGACCGGCGGACTGGTCGCGCTCCTCCTGGAGCGCGGCGGCCAGCTCGGTGGCCTGCTTGGTCATGTCCGTCAGCAGCTTCATGTTGTCGAGCTGCTGGATGTCGTCCAGGTTCTGGTTGATGCGCAGGCCGCCGAGCGTGGTGGCCGCGACCACGGGGAGCGCGAGCAGCGACACCAGTCGGGTGGAGATGCGCCAGTTGCGCAGCGCCATGCGCGAGCCCGGGCCGGTGGGGGCCGCGCCCTTGGCGGGCTTCACCGTGGGAACGGGGCCCGACGGGGGAGTCGTGCCGGCCGTACCGCCGCGTTCCTTGCTGTCGCCGGACGAAGCCGGGCCCTGGTTCTGGGCGTGCTGGGGCGAGGAGCTGACGGCCATGGGGCCAGTCCCGCCGTGCGGCTCCGGCTCCGCCGAAGCGCTGCCATCCCTCTTGAAACGTCCCTGCACTAGCGTCGCAACCTCTGGACCAGGCGCCCTCCCGCGTGGGCGGGAGGACGGTGTCGGCGTCGTGGGGAACGCCCTGAAAACGTTCCCCGGGTGGTCGTGAGTGACCGGCGCTGCTCCCCCTGTTCCGCCGCCACTCGGCGCTGCGTTGCGCCCCCTGCGCGCCGGCTCGATCCTGCGGCGGTCCGTGGCATTCCAGCACAGTGCAGGATCTCCAACAAGGCATGTGGGCCATGCTGTGACCTCTGTGACACCGCGTGAGTGACGGGTTACCGGTGGTGGAAAGTGATCTCGAGCATTACGGACATATACCTACGACCCGGTGAGCGGCCGCAGGTGTCCCAGTCGCCATGATCGGGAGCGGAATGACTGGTTCAGGGGGAGAATGTCCGGTTCGACGGGGTGGTGATCGCCCGACAATTGTCCGGATTGTCGACAGCTCCGTGAGCAAACTCACATGGAGATCGCGGTCTCTTCACGTCTTCGGCCGGGAATTGCATGTTTAGCCTGACGCTTTACATAAGGCGTAACTCTGCCAACCCCGCGCGCGGGGGCCGTCCGAACCGCTCCCGGCGCCCGTAGACGACAAGGTCTGAGACAACCGTGAAGACGACGATGATGTTCCGCACCATAGCCAACCCCCGGCGCACGACGCTGGCGCACCTCGAGGACGCCGAAGCGCTGCAGACCCCGGAACTGCCGGAGCACCCCGTCACCCTCCCCACCCAGACCGCCAATCCCCGGCGCACCGTCCTGATGGAGGCCCCGGTCGCCGCCTCCGTCGCGGAGTAGTACGCGCCCGGACGGCGAACCGCTCAACCGGCCCGCCGCGCACCCGCGAGAGGGGCGCCCCCGACCCGGGGGCGCCCCTCCCGTGCGTCCGCCCACGGCGCCCTCCGCCCCCCTGACCCGCTGCTCGGGCGGCGCAATGCGCGGGATGCGGGGCCCGTGCCGCGTTAGCCTGGAGCGTCAGACTCCAGCCAGCTCAGTCAAGGGGCCAAGCAACCCGTGCGCATCGCCAGGTTCTCCATCGACGGGAACGTCGCCTTCGGCGCGGTCGAGGGCGACCAGCCGGACCAGCTCGTCCTCGACATCATCAAGGGCATCCCGTTCGCGGACTTCGAGCTCTCCGGCACCAAGGTGCCGCTGAGCAAGGTACGGCTGCTGCCGCCGGTGCTCCCCAACAAGGTCGTGGCCTTCGGCCGCAACTACGCCGAGCACGCCCGCGAACTCGGCAACGAGGTCCCCGACGCGCCGTTCGCCTTCTTCAAGCCGTCCACCTCGGTGATCGGTCCCGGCGACCCCATCCAGTACCCCTCCTTCTCCGAGGAACTGCACCACGAGGCCGAGCTGGCCGTCGTCATCGGCCGCATGTGCCGCGAGGTCCCGCGTGACCGCGTCAAGGACGTGATCTTCGGCTACACCTGCGCCAACGACGTCACCGCCCGCGACGTCCAGCGCCGCGAGAAGCAGTGGGCCCGGGCGAAGGGCTTCGACAGCTCCTGCCCGCTCGGCCCCTGGGTGGAGACCGGCATCGACCTCGCCGCCGCGGGCGACCTGACCATCCAGCTCACCGTCAACGGCGAGCAGCGGCAGCTGGGCCGCACCAGCGAGATGATCCACCCCGTCGAGGATCTGATCGTCAACATCTCCGAGGCCATGACGCTGCTTCCCGGCGACGTGATCCTCACGGGCACCCCGGCAGGGGTCGGCCCGCTGAACGTCGGCGACGACGTCGCCGTCACCATCGAAGGCATCGGCACTCTCACCAACAAGGTTGTCAAGCGTGGCTAGCGCACCCGGCTCCCCCGTTCGCGTCCGTTTCTGCCCCTCGCCCACCGGTAACCCCCATGTGGGGCTGGTCCGCACCGCCCTGTTCAACTGGGCGTTCGCCCGGCACCACCAGGGCACCCTCGTCTTCCGCATCGAGGACACCGACGCGGCCCGCGACTCCGAGGAGTCGTACAACCAGCTGCTCGACGCGATGCGCTGGCTGGGCTTCGACTGGGACGAGGGACCCGAGGTCGGCGGCCCGCACGCGCCCTACCGCCAGTCGCAGCGCATGGACATCTACCGGGACGTCGCGCGGAAGCTGCTGGACGCCGGCCACGCCTACCACTGCTACTGCTCGCAGGAGGAGCTGGACGCCCGCCGCGAGGCCGCCCGCGCCGCCGGCAAGCCCTCCGGCTACGACGGCCACTGCCGCGAGCTGAGCGAGGCGCAGGTCGCCGAGTACACGGCGCAGGGCCGCACCCCCATCGTCCGCTTCCGGATGCCCGACGAGACGATCACCTTCACGGACCTGGTCCGCGGCGAGATCACCTACCTCCCGGAGAACGTCCCGGACTACGGCATCGTCCGCGCCAACGGCGCCCCCCTGTACACGCTCGTCAACCCGGTCGACGACGCGCTGATGGAGATCACCCACATCCTGCGCGGCGAGGACCTGCTCTCCTCCACCCCGCGCCAGATCGCCCTGTACAAGGCGCTGATGGAGCTGGGCGTCGCCAAGGAGATCCCCGCCTTCGGCCACCTTCCGTACGTGATGGGCGAGGGCAACAAGAAGCTCTCCAAGCGCGACCCGCAGTCCTCGCTCAACCTGTACCGCGAGCGCGGATTCCTGCCCGAGGGCCTGCTCAACTACCTCTCCCTGCTCGGCTGGTCGCTCTCGGCCGACCAGGACATCTTCTCGATCGAGGAGATGGTCGCGGCCTTCGACATCGCGGACGTCAACCCCAACCCGGCGCGCTTCGACCTCAAGAAGTGCGAGGCGATCAACGCCGACCACATCCGCCTGCTCGACGTGAAGGACTTCACCGAGCGCTGCGCGCCCTGGCTGAAGGCTCCCTTCGCGCCGTGGGCGCCGGAGGACTTCGACGAGGCCAAGTGGCAGGCGATCGCGCCGCACGCGCAGACCCGCCTGAAGGTCCTCTCCGAGATCACCGACAACGTCGACTTCCTCTTCCTGCCCGAGCCCGTCTTCGACGAGGCCAGCTGGACGAAGGCGATGAAGGAGGGTTCGGACGCCCTGCTGCGCACCGCCCGCGAGGAGCTGGCCGCCGCGGACTGGACGTCGGCCGAGTCGCTGAAGGAGGCCGTCCTGGCCGCCGGCGAGGCGCACGGCCTCAAGCTCGGCAAGGCGCAGGCCCCGGTCCGCGTCGCCGTCACCGGCCGCACGGTGGGCCTGCCCCTCTTCGAGTCCCTGCAGGTCCTGGGGCGGGAGAAGACGCTGGCCCGCATCGACGCGGCGCTGGCCAGGCTCGCGGCCTGACGCCACTGTGCCCACGCGCCCACGAGGGGCGGCTCCCGGACACCGGGGCCGCCCCTCCGCGCTGTCGGGGCGATTTCGCCGTCCGGACGGAACCGCCCGCCGGGACCGGGTGCGGCGGTACGGTCGGACGTATGACCACCCAGCCCGTGCTGCCGGAGATCCGAGCCGTCCTGTGGGACGTCGACGACACCCTCTTCGACTACACCACGGCCGACCGGACCGGGATGCGCGCGCATCTGCTGGCCGAGCGCCTGCTGGAGCGGTACGGCGGAGCGGAGGAGGCCCTCGCGCACTGGCGGCGGATCACCGACGAGCAGTGGGCCCGGTTCTCGGCGGGCGAGGCGACCTTCGAGGAGCAGCGCCGGGACCGGGTGCGGGTCTTCCTCGGCCGGCCGGAGCTGACCGACGCCGAGGCCGAGGCGTGGTTCGGGCGTTATCTGCGCCACTACGAGGCCGCCTGGGCGCTCTTCCCGGACGTGCTGCCCGTCCTGGACGCCCTCGCCACCAGTCACCGGCACGCCGTGCTGTCCAACTCCAACCTCCGCGTCCAGGATCACAAGCTGACCGTCCTCGGGGTGCGCGACCGCTTCGAGACGGTGCTGTGCGCCGCGGAGCTGGGCGTGTCCAAGCCCGCCGCCGCGGCGTTCCACGCGGCCTGCGAGGCACTGGAACTCCCGCCGCACCAGGTCGCGTACGTCGGCGACCACCCGGAGATCGACGGCCGGGGCGCCCACGAGGCGGGACTGCTGTCGGTCTGGATCGACCGTGACGGCGTGCCCACCCTCGGTGACGGCGAGGGCGGCCCGCGCCGGATCTCCTCCCTCGCCGAACTCCCGGCGACGCTCGGCACGGATAGTCGTTTTGGAGCCCCGTCCACCTTCAGGTAATGTTCTTCCTGCGCCGCGGGGAACGGGCCGGAAGGCCGGAAACCCGGAGCGCAGTACTAGAACAAGAACCCCTCAGGGGCTTGCGTTCCAGTGGCCTATGGTGTAATTGGCAGCACGACTGATTCTGGTTCAGTTAGTCTTGGTTCGAGTCCAGGTAGGCCAGCTCGCAGATGCTTCAATCTGCAACCGCGGATCACATCCGCAAGCCCCCGTTGTGTAGCGGCCTAGCACGCTGCCCTCTCAAGGCAGTAGCGCCGGTTCGAATCCGGTCGGGGGTACAGATCCTTCCCGCGAGGACAGGCCGGGTAGCTCCCACTGACCTCGATGCAGGATCGCTAGGGCCCCCGTTGTGTAGCGGCCTAGCACGCCGCCCTCTCAAGGCGGTAGCGCCGGTTCGAATCCGGTCGGGGGTACGACTGGTCTAAACCATCATTGGTCTATGGTGTAATTGGCAGCACGACTGATTCTGGTTCAGTTAGTCTTGGTTCGAGTCCAGGTAGACCAGCTCGGACCTGCGGAAACGCAGCGTCCACGCCCCCGTTGTGTAGCGGCCTAGCACGCCGCCCTCTCAAGGCGGTAGCGCCGGTTCGAATCCGGTCGGGGGTACAGATGAAGGCCCTCCGCTTCGGCGGAGGGCCTTCGACGTTCCCCGTGCCGGCCGCATACGGCCGGTGCGTCCCGGGGCGGCTACTCGAAGCCGTACCGCCGTGCCGACTCCTCCTCCTGCGCCATCCGGTGCAGCGCCTGGAGGACCGGCTCGTTGAGGATCGCCCCCAGCACCGCGAACTCGACCCGCTCCGCCTCCGACGGGTACTGCTCCATGGCGTCCAGGTCCAGTACGGCCATCCGGTGCACCAACTCGGCGTACGGCACGAGCAGTTCCGCCCCCCAGTCGTAGCCGAGCCGGCGGAACGCGGCCACCGCCACCACCAGCGAGCGGTAGGCGGGGGAGAGGGTGGTGAGCTGCTTGGCGTTCTCCCAGCCCAGCTGGTCCAGCAGCTTGGTCACCTCCAGCCGCGCGGTCTGCACGTACTCGTCGTCCTGGTCCGGCTCCGGGACCTGCGGCAGCGCCCACAGCGCCGCGCCCAGCCGGATCGTGCGGCCCAGGGAGTCGTCGTCCGCGTGCGCCAGCACCTCGCGGACCGTCGCCACCGGCACCTTGCCCACCTGGATCATGGCCCGCACCAGCCGCAGCCGGCGCAGATGCTCCTCGTCGTACTCGGCGCTCGTGGCGGCCACCTGGCGGCCCGGCGGCAACAGCCCCTCACGCAGGTAGTACTTGATCGTCGCGGTGGACACACCGCTGCGTCTGCTCAGCTCGGCCAGCCGCATCTCTTGCGCGCCTCCTCGGTAAGTGCCACCACCCAAACACCGACCACCGGGATAGCGCCGCTATCCGAACCGATCCGAGGGGCGCCGACATCCACCACGGTATGCCGCCCTTCGGGCCGGCCGGGGCGCGCGGGCAGGCGCCGCCGTCCGCCGGGGCCGGCACGCCAAGGACCGGTTCGCCACCGCTCCGGGCGGACGCGGCCCGGTCGCGGTGCGGCGCCCGCGGTGACGTGCCGCTGAACGGGAGAGGCGGCCCCCGAGTCCGGCCGAGGGACTCGGGGGCCGCCTCGTGCGGCTGGATACGGGCGTGGGTGTCGTCGTGCGGTCCGTCGGATGCGGCGCCGCGGCGTTGAGGCCGCCGCCCGACAGGGCCCGGGAGAGCGGGGAGGGGTCAGGCGGAGCGGCGCAGCGCCTCGGAGAGGCGGGCGGCGGCGTCGATGACCGCCTGGGCGTGCATCCGGCCGGGGTGGCGGGTCAGGCGCTCGATCGGCCCGGAGACCGAGACGGCGGCCACCACGCGGTTGGAGGGGCCGCGCACGGGTGCGGAGACGGAGGCCACGCCCGGCTCGCGCTCGCCGATCGACTGCGCCCACCCGCGCCGCCGCACGCCCGACAGGGCCGTCGCCGTGAAGCGGGCCCCCTGGAGGCCCCGGTGCAGGCGCTCCGGCTCCTCCCAGGCCATCAGGACCTGTGCGGAGGAGCCGGCCTTCATGGTGAGCGTGGAGCCGACCGGGACCGTGTCCCGCAGACCGGACAGGCGCTCGGCGGCGGCGACGCAGATGCGCATGTCGCCCTGGCGGCGATAGAGCTGCGCGCTCTCACCGGTGACGTCCCTGAGGTGCGTGAGCACCGGGCCCGCGGTGGCGAGGAGGCGGTCCTCGCCGGCCGCCGCGGCCAGCTCCGCGAGCCGCGGGCCGAGAATGAAACGGCCCTGCATGTCGCGTGCCACCATGCGGTGGTGTTCCAGGGCCACGGCCAGCCGGTGGGCCGTGGGTCGTGCCAGTCCGGTGGCCGCGACCAGACCCGCGAGGGTGGCCGGACCGGACTCCAGGGCGCTCAGGACAAGGGCTGCCTTGTCCAGGACGCCGACGCCGCTACTGTTGTCCATGCAACGATACTCGCGTCTCACTCTGTGAAACGCAAGTTCAATTTTCCGTGGAACACGCCACCCTGGTAAGCACAGCGGCCCGTGGACCGGCGGGCCCGGCGGCGGCTGCCCGTAGGGGGGCGCGGTGCCGCCTCCTCAAGATCTCTAGTTGGGCCGGCGCACTCGTGCGCCCGGCCGGAGGGAAAGCGATGGGTAGGACACTCGCGGAGAAGGTCTGGGACGACCACGTCGTCCGGCGCGCCGAGGGCGAGCCCGACCTCCTCTTCATCGATCTGCACCTGCTGCACGAGGTGACCAGCCCCCAGGCCTTCGACGGCCTCCGCAAGAGCGGGCGCGGTGTGCGCCGGCTCGACCTGACCATCGCCACCGAGGACCACAACACCCCGACCCTCGACATCGACAAGCCCATCGCGGACCCGGTCTCCCGCGCCCAGCTGGAGACGCTGCGCAAGAACTGCGCGGACTTCGGCGTACGGCTGCACCCGCTGGGCGACGTCGAGCAGGGCGTCGTGCACGTGGTCGGTCCCCAGCTGGGCCTGACCCAGCCCGGCACCACCGTCGTCTGCGGCGACTCGCACACCTCCACGCACGGCGCCTTCGGCGCGCTGGCGTTCGGCATCGGCACCTCCCAGGTGGAGCACGTGCTGGCCACCCAGACGCTGCCGATGGCCCGCCCCAGGACCATGGCCATCACCGTCGAGGGCGAACTGCCCGAGGGCGTCACCGCCAAGGACCTCATCCTGGCGATCATCGCCCGGATCGGCACCGGCGGCGGCCAGGGCTACGTCCTGGAGTACCGCGGCCCCGCCATCGAGAAGCTCTCGATGGAGGCCCGCATGACCATCTGCAACATGTCGATCGAGGCCGGCGCCCGCGCGGGCATGATCGCCCCCGACGAGACCACCTTCGCCTATCTCCAGGGCCGCCCGCACGCCCCCGAGGGCGAGGACTGGGACGCCGCCGTCGCGTACTGGAAGACGCTGCGGACCGACGACGACGCCGTGTTCGACGCGGAGGTCGTCATCGACGCCGCCGAGCTGTCCCCGTTCGTCACCTGGGGAACCAACCCCGGCCAGGGCGCGCCGCTTTCGGCCGCCGTCCCCGACCCGGCCTCGTACGAAGACGCTTCGGAGCGCCTGGCTGCCGAAAAGGCCCTGGAGTACATGGGGTTGGACGCCGGACAGCCGCTGCGCTCCATCAAGGTGGACACCGTCTTCGTAGGCTCGTGCACCAACGGCCGCATCGAGGACCTGCGCGCCGCCGCCGACATCGTGCGGGGCCGCAAAGTCGCCGACGGCGTACGGATGCTGGTCGTCCCCGGTTCCGCGCGGGTCGGCCTCCAGGCCGTCTCCGAGGGCCTGGACGTGGTCTTCAAGGAGGCCGGCGCCGAATGGCGGCACGCGGGCTGCTCCATGTGCCTGGGCATGAACCCCGACCAGCTGGCCCCCGGCGAGCGCTCCGCCTCCACCTCCAACCGCAACTTCGAGGGCCGGCAGGGCAAGGGCGGCCGCACCCACCTGGTGTCCCCGCAGGTCGCCGCCGCCACCGCGGTCCTCGGCCACCTGGCCTCCCCGGCCGACCTGACCGACGCCGCCCCCACGCCCGCTGGAGTCTGAGAGATCATGGAAGCCTTCACCACCCACACCGGCCGGGCCGTCCCGCTGCGTCGCAGCAACGTCGACACCGACCAGATCATCCCCGCTCACTGGCTCAAGAAGGTCACCCGCGACGGGTTCGAGGACGGGCTGTTCGAGGCCTGGCGCAAGGACCCCGAGTTCGTGCTCAACCGCCCCGAGCGGCAGGGCGCCACGGTCCTGGTGGCCGGCCCCGACTTCGGCACCGGCTCCTCCCGCGAGCACGCGGTCTGGGCGCTGCAGAACTACGGCTTCAAGACCGTGATCTCCGCCCGCTTCGCCGATATCTTCCGCGGCAACTCGCTGAAGAACGGCCTGCTCACGGTGGTTCTGGACCAGAAGGTCGTGGACACGCTGTGGGACCTCGTCGAGAGCGACCCGAGCGCCGAGATCACCGTCGACCTGGTCGCGCGCGAGGTGCGCGCCGAGGGCGTCACCGCCCCCTTCGAGCTGGACGAGAACTCCCGCTGGCGGCTGCTGAACGGCCTGGACGACATCTCCATCACCCTCCAGAACGAGGAGGACATCGCCGCGTACGAGGCGAAGCGCCCGTCGTTCAAGCCGCGCACGCTCCCGGTGTGAGCAGACGCCGGGGCGCGTGTGATCCCCGGGTGATCCGGATGTGATCCACGGGTGGTCCGCCGCCCCGGCCGGACGGCAGTCCGGACACCGTCCGGGCCCCGGCCGGACGCCCGGACCGGCTCACTGCTCCGGCGCTGTGACAAGTAGAGTTTCGGCCACCGCGAAACGCCGCTGTACCCCCGATCGCCACGATCGGGGGTACAGCTGTTTCCGGGGTCGGCCCGCTCGGCGGATCGGCTCACCATGGGCCAACTGTGCTGGTTAGAGGGGTGGTTGCCGGGGTACGCGAGCCGTCGGGGACCGGTCGGCGGCGTCGCCCGGACGGCTGTCCGAGGCGGCAGTTGCCCCCTGCGCAGGCGACAACTCGCCCCAGATGGCACAATCTGTGCATGGACGACGACGGCCAACTCCAGCTCTACGCGGCGGTCGCGGCCCAGTTGAAGGAAGCGCACTCACGGGTGCGCGCACTGCAAGTCCCGGAGGGCGTACGGATGGCGCTGACCCGGAAGCTGCTGGTCATTACGGCTGCGGCCAAGCACGATCTCGCCGGGGCGACCAGGCGTCTGGAGCGGTTCACGGCGGACCTCGATGAGGGGCGAATCCCCGGCGGGGAAGTCTGAACAGCCCGAGGCCGTCGAGTCTGTTGCGGCACAAGGGTGATTAGCCCGTTTCGTGTTTGATTTGCGGTATATATCTGCCTAACGTGCGAAAAAGCTTGAACATCTTCGTTCTGGCGAGGTCTCCGAAGGGGAAGACGTGAACAAGGCGCAGCTCGTAGAAGCGATTGCCGACAAGATGGGCGGCCGGCAGCAGGCCGCCGACGCCGTCGACGCCGTACTGGACGCCGTCGTCCGAGCGGTCGTCGCGGGAGACCGGGTCTCGGTCACCGGCTTCGGATCCTTCGAGAAGGTCGACCGCCCGGCCCGTTACGCCCGCAACCCGCAGACGGGTGAGCGGGTGCGGGTCAAGAAGACCTCCGTTCCCCGCTTCCGGGCCGGCCAGGGCTTCAAGGACCTGGTGAGCGGCTCGAAGAAGCTCCCGAAGAACGACATCGCGGTGAAGAAGGCGCCCAAGGGCAGCCTGTCCGGCCCGCCGGCCACCATCGCCAAGGCCGTCGGCAAGAAGGCCGCCGCGAAGAAGACCACCGCCGCCGCGAAGAAGGCGACCGCGAAGAAGACGACGGCGGCCGCGGCGAAGAAGACCACCGCCAAGAAGACGACGGCGGCCGCCAAGAAGGCCACCCCGGCGGCCAAGAAGACGACGGCGGCGAGCGCCGCGAAGAAGACCGCCGCCAAGAAGGCCCCCGCGAAGAAGGCGACGGCCAAGAAGGCCCCGGCCAAGAAGTCGACCGCCCGCAAGACCACCGCCAAGAAGACCACCGCCCGCGGCAAGTGAGGCGCACCGCGGTACCCATGCGCCGGGCCGGACTCCTCAGGGAGCCCGGCCCGCGGTGCGTCCGGCCTGTTCAGGCGGGTCGTTCGGCCCGCTGGGGCGGGTTCGGGCGGGGCCGGGCCCGAGCGACCGCTCAGAAGGTCTGGAGTGTCACCAGCGTGATCCGGGGGCCGGCGTCCCCGGCGTCCGCCGCCGTCTCGATGCGCACCCGCTGACCCGGCCGCAGCAACCGCAGCCCGCCCGCGTCGAACGCCGCGGCGTCGAAGGGCACCGGCGTGCCGTCGTCCAGCAGCACCTGCCCGCTACGGCTTTCGGGGTCGTACGTGTATGCGGTCGCCTGCATGGCGCCACCCTACTGCCCTCGCTGGCCGCCCGCGCCGCACCGTAGCGGCGCGCGGGACGTCCGGCGCTCCGCGCCCTTTCACCGCAGGCGCTCTCACTGTTCCGGGATCAGCAGACGCGCCGCGGCCGCCGCCGTGCGGGGACCGACGCCCAGGGCGAGGGCCGTGCGCAGGTCGGCGCCGGTGTCCACGTCCTGGCGGACCGAGTCCACCGCGTCGAGGTCCAGTTCGCGCGCGCCCGTGGCGCGATGGCGGGCACGGGACGGGCCGCCGAACGCCGGGCGCAATTCATGGGCCGGCGCCGCCGCCAGCAAAGTCGTGCCCACTCCTGCCGCGTCCGCGAGAAAAGCGCGCGGGAATTCGGCCGCAGCCGCCAGAACACGTGCCAATTCGAGGGGCCGCAGCGCCGGCAGATCGGCGTTGAGCGCGGCCACCGCACTTCCCGGCCGCCCCGCCCGGACGGCTGCCGCACCGTGCGCGAGCGCTGCGTTCAGCCCGGCGCCCGGCGCGTCCGGGACGATCCGCGCGCCCAGCGCCGCCAGCTCCCGCCCGGCCACCGCGTCGTCCGTGACGACCGCCACATCCACGACCCCCGCCGAGACCAGCGCCGCCGCCACGGTGTCCTGTGCGAAGGCGAGGGCCAGACCGGGGCGGACCCGGTCCCCGGCGGTGTCCGCCAGTCTGCTCTTGGCCCGCGCCAGGGGCTTCAGGGGGATCACCAAGGTCCACTGCACGAGCGTTCGTCCCTCTCTTCGTCCCGGACATTCTCCCCGGCCCGTCGGCTTCGCCAGGGCCGGGGCGTACGGTGTTCTCGACAGACCGGCGGCCTGGGGCGACACTTGTGCGGCTCCCGGCCCCGGGGGCAGACCTAGAGGAAGGTGTCCGCGTGCCCCGCCGCAGAATCGGCTTCTGGTACCGCTTCGCAGCGGTGATCTGCAAACCGCCGCTGGTGGTTCTGATCAAGCGGGACTGGCGCGGAATGGAGAACATTCCGGCCGATGGCGGATTCATCACCGCGGTGAATCACAATTCGCACATCGACCCCTTCGCCTATGCCCACTTTCAGTACAACACCGGGCGCGTCCCGCGATTCCTCGCGAAGAGCGGCCTTTTCAAGAAGGGCCTGGTGGGTGCCGCCATGCGGGGCACCGGCCAGATCCCGGTCTACCGCGAGAGCACGGACGCGCTGAGCGCCTTCCGCGCCGCCATCGACGCCGTCCAGCGCGGCGAGTGCGTCGCCTTCTACCCCGAGGGCACCCTCACCCGCGACCCGGACGGCTGGCCGATGACGGCCAAGACGGGCGCCGCGCGCGTCGCCCTCCAGACCAAGTGCCCGGTCGTCCCGGTGGCCCAGTGGGGCGCCAACGAACTCCTGCCCCCCTACGCCAAGAAGCCCAACCTGCTGCCGCGCAAGACGCACCACGTGCTGGCCGGGCCGCCGGTGGACCTGTCGCGCTTCTACGACAAGGAGATGACCCCGGAGCTGCTCAAGGAGGCGACCGAGGTCATCATGGCGGCCATCACCGGTCTGCTGGAGCAGATCCGCGGTGAGAAGGCGCCCGCCGTGCCCTACGACCCGCGCCGCGAGCGGATCGAACAGCGCCGCCGGACCCAGGCGCAGGCGCAGCTGCGTTCCCAGGCCCGCGCCGCCGCCGTCGCCCCCAAGGAGCCGACGGCGCGCGAAGCCGTACGGGAAGAGGGGCAGGGCACGTGAGCACACCCGTCAAGGCGGCCGTCTTCGGCACCGGATCGTGGGGCACGGCCTTCGCCATGGTCCTCGCCGACGCCGGCTGCGACGTCACTTTGTGGGCCCGGCGCGCGGAGGTGGCCGAGGCGGTCAACTCCACCCGGACCAACCCGGACTACCTGCCCGGCGTCGAACTCCCGACCACCGTCCGGGCCACCGCGGACGCCGCCGAGGCCGCCCGCGACGCGGACTTCACCGTCCTCGCCATCCCCTCGCAGACCATGCGCGACAACCTCGCCGAGTGGCTGCCGCTGCTCGCCCCGGACACCGTCCTCGTCTCCCTGATGAAGGGCGTCGAACTCGGTTCGGCCATGCGCATGAGCGAAGTGATCGAGGACGTCGCCCAGGTGGGCGCCGACCGCGTCGCCGTGGTCACCGGACCCAACCTCGCCCGCGAGATCGCCGCGCGGATGCCGGCCGCCGCCGTGGTGGCCTGCACCGACGAGGCGGTCGCCCGGCGGCTCCAGGCCGCCTGCCACACGCCGTACTTCCGGCCGTACACCAACACCGACGTCGTCGGCTGCGAACTCGGCGGCGCCGTGAAGAACGTGATCGGCCTGGCCGTCGGCATCGCGGACGGCATGGGGCTCGGCGACAACGCCAAGGGCTCGCTCATCACCCGCGGCCTCGCCGAGACCACCCGCCTCGGCATGGCGCTCGGCGCCGACCCGCTCACCTTCTCCGGGCTGGCGGGCCTCGGCGACCTGGTGGCCACCTGCTCCTCGCCGCTGTCGCGCAACCACACCTTCGGCGCCAACCTCGGCAAGGGCATGACGCTCCAGGAGACCATCGCCGTCACCAGGCAGACCGCCGAGGGCGTCAAGTCCTGCGAGTCGGTGCTCGACCTGGCCCGCCGGCACGGCGTCGACATGCCGATCACCGAGACGGTCGTCGCCATCGTGCACGAGGGCAAGTCGCCGATGGCCGCCGTCAAGGAGCTGATGTCGCGCAGCGCGAAGCCCGAGCGACGCTGAGCGACCCCGCCCCGCCAACGCTGTCTCGGGGAACGGCCACCGGGTACTCTCATCGCGATATGAGCACCGAGAACCTCCCCCAGAGCCCCGAGCAGCCGCCCCGCAAGCCGCGCGTGGCCGTCGTGTGCGGCGGACGCAGCTCCGAACACGGGATCTCCGTGGTCACCGCGGGTGCGGTGCTGCGCGCCATCGACCGGTCCAAGTACGAGGTCCTGCCGATCGGCATCACCACGGACGGCCGTTGGGCCCTGACTGCGGACGACCCGGAGCGGATGGCGATCACCGACCGCCGCACCCCGAGCGTGGACGAGCTGGCCGAGTCCACCGAGGGCGGCGTGGTGCTCCCGGTCGACCCGCACAACCGCGAAGTCGTCTACAGCGAGCCCGGTTCGGTGCCCAAGGCGCTCGGCGAGGTCGACGTGGTCTTCCCGGTGCTGCACGGCCCCTACGGGGAGGACGGCACCCTCCAGGGCCTGCTGGAGCTGTCCGGCGTGCCCTACGTCGGCTCGGGCGTGCTCGCCTCGGCCGTCGGCCAGGACAAGGAGTACATGAAGCGGGTGTTCACCTCCTTCGGGCTGCGGGTCGGCCCGTACGTGGTGATCCGGCCGCGCGAGTGGGACCGGGACCCGGCGGCCGCCCGCGAGAAGGTCGTCGGCTTCGCCGGCGAGCACGGCTGGCCGCTGTTCGTGAAGCCCGCCCGCGCGGGCTCGTCCATCGGCATCACCAAGGTGGACGGCCTCGCCGGCCTGGACGAGGCGATCGAGGAGGCCCGCCGGCACGACCCGAAGGTGCTCGTGGAGGCCGCGGTGCGCGGCCGCGAGATCGAGTGCGGCGTCCTGGAGTTCGAGGACGGCCCGCGCGCCTCCGTGCCGGCCGAGATCCCGCCGCCGCAGGAGCACGCGTACTACGACTTCGAGGCGAAGTACATCGACTCGACGCCCGGCGTCGTGCCCGCCCCGCTCACCGAGGAGCAGACCGCCGAGGTGCGGCGGCTCGCGGTGGAGGCGTTCGAGGCGGCCTCCTGCGAGGGCCTGGTCCGCGCGGACTTCTTCCTCGCCGAGGACGGCGGGTTCGTCATCAACGAGATCAACACCATGCCCGGCTTCACGCCCATCTCGATGTACCCGAAGATGTGGGAGGCCACCGGCGTCTCCTACGAGGAGCTGGTGGACCGCCTCATCCAGGCGGCGCTGCGCCGCCCGACCGGCCTGCGCTGAGCGGGGGCACCTCCGCTTCGGGCCGGTCGGCACTTCGCGTCAGTCGGCGATCCCTTCGGGGATCGCCTTCTTGACGGCCGGGGCCAGCCCCACCAGGATCGTGGAGCTGTCCTGGCCCTCGGGCACCACGACCTCGACGTACGCCCTGCGGTTGGCGGTGGTGAAGCGATACCCGCCGTTCGACTGCCGTTCCATCAGCCAGTCCACGCCGTTCACCCCGCCGGCCACCGCGTCCGGGTCCCTGCCCTCGGCGACCTTCGGGTCGATCATCTTCGGCGGCCGGGGGACACCGCAGCGCAGTATGATCACCGGGCTTCCCCAGCCCGCGGTCAGCGCCGAGGCGGGCCGGGGGTCCTTGCGGCTCAGTCCGGCCAGCTTCCCCGGCAGCGCCCCGTCCAGATCCCGGCACAGCTTGACGGCCGCCGCGTCCGGGCTGGGAACCGCCGCGGCGGTGCTGTCGTCGCTCGAGGAACAGCCCGCGGCGGCGATCAGCACGGCGAGGGCGGGCAGGCCGTAGAGCCGGTGACGAGAGGAATTCACCGGCCCAAGGGTAGACGGGGGCTACAGATGCACGACCGGGCAGGTCAGGGTGCGGGTGATGCCGTCCACCTGCTGGATCTTCGCCACCACCATGCGGCCCAGGTCGTCGACGGTGTCGGCCTGTGCGCGCACGATGACGTCGTACGGTCCTGTCACGTCCTCGGCCTGGACCACTCCGGGGAGTTTGCTGATCGTCTCGGCGACGGTCGACGCTTTGCCGACCTCCGTCTGGATCAGGATGTACGCCTGTACCACGGAACCTCCAGGGCGGCCACGAGGATCATGTGGGGAAAAGGAACGCCACGGTATCGCGTCGCCGCACATCGCGGGGAGACCCGCGCGGAACGTGACCGGCGCGCCGGGGTGCAGGTAGGACTGAAGTTGACGGCCGTCGGGGCCGTGGCGCGGGCCACAGGGCCGCACGCCGGGGAACGCACAGGGACAGAAGGGGCGTAAGGGCTATGAAGGGCACTGTGGGTGAGCTAGGTGAGTTCGGGCTCATCAGGGAGCTGACCTCCCGTCTCACCACCACCCCGGCGGTCCGGGTCGGCCCCGGCGACGACGCCGCGGTGGTGGCCGCCCCCGACCGCCGGGTCGTGGCGAGCACGGACATACTCCTGGAGGGCCGGCACTTCCGCCGCGACTGGTCCACGGCGTACGACGTGGGCCGCAAGGCCGCCGCGCAGAACCTCGCGGACATCGCCGCCATGGGCGCCGTGCCGACCGCGCTGCTGCTCGGACTGGTCGTCCCCGCCGAACTGCCGGTCACCTGGCCCACCGAGCTGATGGACGGCCTGCGCGACGAGTGCCAGGTCGCCGGCGCCTGCGTGGTCGGCGGCGACGTGGTCCGCGGCGACAGCATCATGGTCTCCATCACCGCCCTCGGCGATCTGCGCAACCACGAGCCGGTGACCCGTGCGGGCGCCCGGCCCGGCGACCTCGTCGCCGTCACCGGCTGGCTCGGCTGGTCGGCGGCCGGATACGCCGTCCTCTCCCGCGGCTTCCGCTCCCCGCGCGCCTTCGTCGAGGCCCATCGCCGCCCCGAACCGCCGTACCACGCAGGCCCCGCGGCCGCCGGGCTCGGCGCGACCGCCATGTGCGACGTCAGCGACGGCCTCATCGCCGACCTCGGGCACATCGCCGAGGCCAGCAAGGTCCGCATCGACATCCGTTCCGGCGCCATCGACGTCCCCTCGCAGATGAACGACATCGGGCAGGCCGTCGGCGTCGACCCGCTGCAATGGGTGCTGACCGGGGGAGAGGACCACGCGATCGTGGCGACCTTCCCGCCGGACGTGAAGCTGCCGGCCCGCTGGAAGGTGATCGGCGAGGTGCTCAACCTCTCGGCGCTGCCCCAGGTCACGGTCGACGGCGCGCCGTGGACCAAGAAAGGCGGCTGGGACCACTTCGGGGACATCGAGTCATGAGCACCGCGCCCGTCCCCGGATCCGTTTCCGCACCCGCGTCCCGGCCCGCGCCGCCCAGGGTCCTCACCGTCGCCGGCTCCGACTCCGGCGGCGGCGCGGGCATCCAGGCCGACCTGAAGACGATGCTCGCCCTCGGCGTGCACGGCATGAGCGTGCTCACCGCGGTCACCGCGCAGAACTCGCTCGGCGTGCAGGGCGCCTGGGAGCTGCCCGTCGAGGCCGTCCGGGCGCAGTACCGCAGCGTCGTGGACGACATCGGCGTCCAGGCGGTCAAGACCGGCATGCTGTCCTCGGCGGAACTGGTCGGGGCGGTCGCCGAGTTGATCGCCGGGACCGACGTCCCCGCGGTCGTGGACCCGGTCGGCGTCTCCAAGCACGGCGACCCGCTGCTGGCCGCCTCCGCGCTGGACTCGGTGCGCACCGAACTGCTGCCCGCGGCCACCGTCGCCACCCCCAACCTGGACGAGGTGGCCCAGCTCACCGGCGTCCGCGTCACCCGCGAGGAAGAGCTGCGCGAGGCCGCGGCGGCCGTCCTCGCCCTCGGGCCGACATGGGTGCTGGTCAAGGGCGGTCACCTCACCGGGGAGGCCGTGGACCTGCTCACCGACGGCGCCGAGGAGCACTGGCTGCGTGCCCCACGGCACGACAACCGGCACACCCACGGCACCGGCTGCACCCTCGCCTCCGCGATCGCCGCGCAGCTCGCCCGGGGACGGTCGGTGCCCGAGGCGGTGACGGCGGCCAAGGAGTACGTCACCGGGGCCATCGCCCACGGCTTCGCGCTCGGCGGCGGCATCGGCCCGGTGGACCACGCCTGGACCTTCCGCACCGCTCACGCGGCGGGGGAGCCGGAGACGGCCGGGTAGTCCGGCAGTTCGATCGCGGTGGCCGCCTTCTCCGTGAGCCGTCTGAAGAAGCCGGCCAGCGGCCGCGAGGCGAGCAGCCGGTACATGCGGTCCCGGCTGTGGATGCGCCGCCGGGTCGGCGGCGCGAAGAACGGCCCCGCGTTCCCGGAGATCCTCTGGCACCCCTTGGCGAAGTCCCGTATCCGGCTCTCGTACGCCGCGAACGCCGTGCGGTGGTCGCCGCCCGCCAGGGCGAGTTCACCGGCCAGCACGTACGCGTCGACGACGGCCACGCCGGTGCCCATGCCGCCCATGGTGGCGCTGTAGCCCGCGTCGCCGAGGAGCGCCACCCGGCCCCGGGTGAGCCGGTCCACGTGGATCTGCGCGATCGCGTCGAAGTACAGGTCGTCGGTGTCCGCCAGCGCGGCCAGGACCCGGTCCGTCTCCCAGCCCATGCCCGCGAACCGCTCGGCCAGGATGCGCTTCTGCGCGGCCAGGTCCCGCCGGTCGTACGTCAGCTCCTTGGACCGGAACACCAGCATGGCGCCCGCGTGGTCCGGATCGCCGTCGTAGTTGCCGACGGCGACGCACCGCCCCGGCTCGCTGTACATCAGCCCCCGGCGGTCCAGGCCCAGGTGGTTGGGGACGGGGAAGCCGGCCACGTAGTGGTCGAGGAAGCGCAGGTGGCGGGACTCGTCGCCGAACACCAGGCGGCGGGTGGTGGAGTGCAGCCCGTCCGCGCCGACGACCAGGTCGAAGCGGCGCGGCGCGCCCTTCTCGGCGGCCAGCTCCTCGGGCTCCAGGGTGCGCAGCCGGGCCGCCGCCAGCTCGATCGCCAGCGGTAGCCCGTCCAGGGCGCGGCAGACGTCGGGCACGCACGCGTGCCCCGCGAAGCCGGGCCGCACCGCACGCGCCCGGTCCAGGAACAGCCGCTGCGCCGCCTCGGCCGGCAGCGGCTCCACCGGCACCAGCACCTCGCCGGTGATGCCCAGCGCCTCCCGGCTGGTGGCCAGGACCCGCACCCGGGGCAGCTGCCGAGGAGCAGTCCGGCGACCCGGGCCGCGTCCTCGACCAGGTGCTCGCAGTTGTCCAGCACCAGCAGCGCCTCGCGGTCCTCCAGCGCGCCGCACAGCCGGTCCAGGCCGTCCGCGGCCGTGCTGCGCAGGCCCTCGCGCACCCCGAGCGCGGCGAGGACCGCGTACGGGATGCGGGCGCCGTCGGCCAGCGGGGCCAGTTCGACCAGGCAGGCGTCCGGGTGCGCGCGGGCGGCCTCGACCGCCAGCCGGGTCTTGCCCGCGCCGCCGGGGCCGGTGAGGAGAGCGGCGACGCGGGCGAGTTCGCCGTCCCGGCCGACGAAGCCGGTCAGCTGCGCGGGCAGCCGGGACCGGTGCGGCGCGGGCCGGGTCCGCCGGAGCAGTTCCAGGTGCAGGGCCGACAGCTCGGGGGAGGGGTCCGCGCCCAGCTCGTCGGCGAGGGCGCGCCGGGCCTCCTCGTACACGGCGAGCGCCTCGGCGGGCCGCCCGGCCACGTGCAGGGCCCGCATCAGCTGGCCGTACAGCCGCTCGGCGAGCGGATGACCGGCGAGCAGCGCCCGCAGCTCCGCCACCAGCTCGGGACCGCCGCCGAGGGCCAGGTCCGCCTCGACGCGGTCCTGGACGGCGGTCAGCCGCAGCTCGGCGAGGCGGGCGGCCTCGGCGTGCGCGTCCGGCAGGTCCGGCAGGGCCGGGCCGCGCCACAGGGCGAGCGCCGCCCGCAGCCGGTCGGCCGCCCGCGCGGGATCACCCCCGGCGAGGGCGGTACGGCCCTGCCCGGCCAGCCGCGCGGAGCGGTGGGCGTCGACCGTGTCCGGCGGTACGGCGAGGCGGTAGCCGGCCGGGACGGCCTCGACCGGCGCGTGCGGGCCGAGCCGTCGGCGCAGGCGGGAGATCTGCGACTGGAGCGCGTTGGCGGCCCCCGCGGGCGGCTCGGCGCCGTACAGGCCGTCGGTCAGCTGCTCGGTGGTGACGGCGCGCCCGGCGGCGAGCAGCAGCAGGGTGAGCAGGGCGCGGGGGCGCGGGCCGCCGGGATCGACGGGAGTGCCGTCGTCGGTGCGGATGTCCAGCGGGCCCAGGATGCCGAAGCGCATTCCCCGGATTGTGGCAGGCGGGGGGCCTGTCCCGGTGTCGGGTACGGCAAAAAGCCGGCCCACCGAGGTGGACCGGCTTAGTGCAGCGAACCAGCAGTGGCCGCGCGCTTAGCTGTTGCTGTGCGTCAGCGCGAGACCTTGCCGGCCTTGATGCACGAGGTGCAAGCGTTCACGCGCTTCGGCGTCCCGCCGACCACGGTACGCACACGCTGGATGTTCGGGTTCCAGCGACGGGACGTACGGCGGTGCGAAAACGAGATGTTGTTGCCGAAGCCCGGCCCCTTGCCGCAGACGTCGCAGTTGGCAGCCACGGGTCACTCCAAAGACTTCAGATGCACTTACGGTTGATCCCGGCATGCCGGGATCCGGGGCTCGAAGAGCACTCTGATCTGAGTGGCGGTGCCAGGGGGAGAGCCCGATCAGGATCGGGCAACCGGAGCAGCATACAACGACTGCTTCCGTGCCACGAAACTACCATGGCGGCCGAGGACCCCGCCCAGGCCCTCTTCCGGCCGGGACCGTCCCTGGGTCTACGCTGCCGTCCAGTCCAGCAGCTCGAGGAGGCGCAGGTGGCGCAGACGTTCGACGCGCCGGCGGTGCGCACCTGGTGCGGGCTGGCTCTGCGGGCGCTCGGCCGCGCCCGCGAGGAGATCGACGCGATCAACGTCTATCCCGTCGCCGACGGGGACACCGGCACCAACCTGTATCTGACCGTGGAATCCGCCGTCGCCGCGGTGGAGGCCGTGTTCGCCGCCCACGAGACCGGCGCGGGCGCTCCCGGCGGCCCGTCCCTGGCCGAGGCGGCGCGGGCGATGGCGCACGGGGCGCTCATCGGCGCGCGCGGCAACTCCGGGACGATCCTCGCCCAGCTGCTGCGCGGCATGGCGGACGTGCTCGCCGTCGACGGTGACAGTGCTCACAGTGCTCACACCGCCGGGCACGGTCTGCGGACCGCCCTGCGGCGCGCCGCCGACTCCGCCCGGCTGGCGGTCGCGCGCCCGGTGGAGGGCACGGTCCTCACGGTCGCCGCCGCCGCCGCCGACGCGGCCGACGGGGCCGAGGGCGACTGCGGCACGGTCGCGCGCGCCGCCTACGAGGGCGCCCGCACGGCCCTGGCCGCGACCCCCGGCCAGCTGGCGGCCCTGGGGCGCGCGGGCGTGGTGGACGCGGGCGGCCGGGGACTGGTGGCGGTGCTCGGCGCGCTCGTCGAGACGTTCACGGGGGAGGCGGTCGCGGGGACCGTTGCGGTGGCCGCGACCGGGGCGGCCGCGGCGGCGGGCACGGCACCGGACGGTACGGGCGCGGCCCGGCCGACCGTGCCGCACGCGCGCGTGCGGGGCGCCGAGGCGGACGCAGGCGTCGGCGGAGCCGGAGCCGAGCCTGCTTCCGAGTCCGCGTCCGGGACGGGCGCGGACACCGTAGCGGTGGTCGCGGTCGCGGCCGGAGAGACGGACGGGAACGGGACGGCCGCACGGGCCGGTACGCGAACCGGGGCCGGTGGGCGGGCCGGGAACGACGGCGGGAACCCTGGCGGAACGGACGGCGGAGCCGGAACCGACGGCGGGGCCGGGACCCCTCAAGGCGCCGGCGGCGGGACCGGTGGGGGGGCCGGGACCCCTCAAGGCGCCGGCGGCGGGACCGGTGGGGGGATCGACGGCGCGGTGGAGTCGGCTGGGCCGGGCGGCTGCGCGTCGTCCGCGTCCGCAGCGCCGGTCAGCGGCCCCGCCTTCGAGGTGATCTACCTCCTGGAGGCCGACGACGACGCCGTGGCCCGGCTGCGGCAGCGGCTGGACGCGCTCGGCGACTCCCTGGTCGTGGTCGGCGGCGACGGCCTGTGGAACGTCCACGTCCACGTCGACGACGCCGGAGCGGCGGTGGAGGCGGGCGTCGAGGCCGGCCGGCCGCACCGCATCCGCATCACCCACTTCGGGGCGGGCGACGTGCACGCGGCCGGCCCCGGCCGGCCGCCCCGCGAGCGGGCCCAGCGCGCCGTGGTGGCCGTCGTTCCCGGCGAGGGCCTGGCCGGCCTGTGCGCCGAGGCGGGCGCGACCACGGTGCTGGCCCGCCCCGGCGAGCCCCCGGCCAGTGGCGAGCTGGTCGAGGCCGTACGGCGGGCGCACGCGCGCGAGGTGGTCCTGCTGCCCAACGACGCCGAGCTGCGCGACACCGCCGCCGCGGCGGCCGAACAGGCGCGCGGCGAGGGCGTCCGGGTGGCGCTCATCCCGACCCGCTCGGCGGTCCAGGGCCTCGCCGCCCTCGCCGTGCACGAGCCGGACCGCCGGTTCGACGAGGACGTCGTCGCCATGACCTCGGCGGCCGGCGCCACCCGCCACGCGGAGGTCGTCGTCGCCGAGCACGAGTCCTGGACCTCGGCCGGCGTCTGCCAGGCCGGCGACGTGCTCGGCCTCATCGACGGCGACGTGGCCGTGATCGGCTCGGACGTCGTGGCCACCGCCCGGACGATCCTGGACCGGATGCTCGCGGCCGGCGGCGAACTGGTCACCCTCGTCCTCGGCGACGACGCCCCCGACACCGTCGCCGCCCATCTGGAGCGCCGCGTCCGCGACGCCTACCTGGCCGTGGACACGGTGACCTACCGCGGTGGCCGACAGGGCGCGCTGCTCCTCATCGGCGTGGAGTAGCCCGGCCGCTGCGGGATCGTTCCCGCCGACCGAGAGCTGTTCCGTCCGTCCGCCGCGGCACGCGGGGGCCCCGGTGCAAGCGCCCGCCCCGGCAGGGCCGCGGCGAGCGGTGGCCGGGGCGTCGGTTCCCCTCCGGCCCGACCGGGCCGGACGGGCAGCCGGGCGGGGCGCCGGCCCCGCCGCTCACTCCTCGTGCGCTTGGTGCAGCCGCCTTCGAGGCAGGGGGCCGGGCGTCGGCGGCGGCTTTCCTCGGGCCCGACCGAAGGCCGCCGGAGCCGCCGTGGCGTCCGAGGCGGACAGCCGGACGGGAGACGGCCGAACAGCGGGGCCGAGGCGCGTGCCCGCACCGCCCGCTCACTCCTCGCGTGGCTCAGTCCCTGCGCCGCAGGGGAACGACCGGGGCGAGGCCCGTCGGCCCCGCCGTGGCGTCCGAGGCGGACGGCCGGACGGGAGACGGCCGGACAGCCGGACCGGGGCGCGTGCCCCGGCCGGGCCGCTCACTTCCCGGCCCGTTCCTCCAGCAGCCGCAGCAGGCGTGCGGCGTCCGCGCGGCGGGCGGCGGTCAGATCGTCACCAGCGGCGGTGGCGTCGTCGCCCGAACTCCGCGCGGCGTCGCAGGCCGTCAGTACGGCACGCGCGTGTGCCGTCGCGTCGGCGAGGCGGCCCAAGTCGGCGGCGAGCCGCGCGGCGGTGAGCTGTGCGCCGGTGCGGTCGTGCCGGGCGGCCGGACCGAGCCCGGCGAAGACCGCGACGGCCTGCTCCGTCTGGGACAGGGCCTCCGCGAGAAGGGTCTCGTCCTCGTCGGCGGCGCAGCGGGTCAGCAGCTCGCCGAACTGCTGGTGGCTGCTCCCGAGTTCGTCGGTGAGCCGGAACCGCTCCTCGTCGTCGGCGGCGCGGTCCAGCGCGGCCCGGCACTCCGCGACGGCGCCCGCCATCAACTCCCGCGCGGCACGCACCCCAGCATCCGCACGCACCCCACCACCCGCGCGCGACCCGGCACCCGAACCGGCCTCATCACCCGCAGCCGAGTCCGCCCCCGCGCCGGAGCCCGAGCCGACCTCGGAGCCCGAGTCCGCCCCCGCGCCGGAGCCCGAGCCGACCTCGGAGCCCGAGCCCGCACCCGCACCGGAGCCCGAGCCGACCTCGGAGCCCGAGCCCGAGCCGGAGCCCGCGTCCGTACCGACGGCCGGATCCGCACCCGCCCCGACACCCGCTCCCGGGTCACCCCCCGAATCCCCCCGTACCGCCAGCCAGGCGCGCGCGCGTAGTGCGCGGACCACCCCGTGCACGCTGCCCACCGTCCGCCACAGCTCGCCCGCCCGCGTGTACGCGGCGTCCGCCTCCGCGAGCAGGCCCGCGCGGCTCAGCGACTCCGCGGCGAGGTGGGCGAGCGTGGCGTGGTCCTGCTGTTCGGGCCAGTGCCGGGCGATCCCGGCGGCCTGAAGCCGCCGTTCGGCCGCCGCTCGGTGCTCGCCCAGCTCGCTCAGCGCGTCGCCGAGCCACCACTGCGTCTGCACCACCGCCCCGTCGCCGTGCGTCTCGGCGGTCACGTCCGCGAGCGCCGACTCCAGCACCTCCGCGGCCTCCGCCCACCGCCCCAGCCGCAGCAGCAGACCGCCGAGCTGCTGGCGCGCCCATGCGCCGAGCACCGGGCCCTCGCCCGCCTCGTCGGCCCAGTGCGCGGCCTCCAGCGCGTGCTCCGCCGCCTCGGCGGGCCGGTCGAGGCCGCCGAGGACCTCGGCCAGCTGGAGGTGCAGCCGAGCCCGCCCGGGGGGCTCGAGGACCGTGTCGCCGTGCTCCAGGGCGGCCCGCAGCGCGCGCTCGGCCCCGGCGACGTCGCCCAGGTGGTGGGCCAGGGCGGCGAGCCGGGCCTCGTACTCCACGGCGAACCACGGCAGGCCGGCGGCCACGTACTCCGCGGCCGCCCGCTGGAACGACTCCGCCGCGCCCGGCAGGTCCCCGGTGCGCGCGGCGGTCTCCGCGAGCATCGCCCGCGCCTCCGCCGACCGCGCGGCCAGCCGTACGTCCTCGCCGGTGCGGCCCCCGACGAGCGCCAGCACCTCCCGCGCGGCCTCCTCGGCGGCGGCGAGGACCCGCGGATCGACCGGCCCGTCGGCCTCGTGCACCGGCCGCATCAGGATCCGCGCCCGCGCCATCAGCACGGACGCGGTCTGACGCAGCCCGGTGCCCTCCTCGGCGTACAGCGCGAGGACCTCCTCGTACGGCCCGCAGACCTCGGCGAGCGCGCCCTCCGGGTCGCCCGCCAGGGCCCGTACGTACGCCCCGCGCGCGCGTGCCGCCAGCGCCTCGCCCGGATCGCCCGCCGCCGCGTACAGGCCGGCGGCCTTGTCGAAGAGCGGCGCGCCCTGCTCGCCCAGACTCATCGCCTCGTGCTCGGCGATCTCCGCCCGGTCCCGGTCGGTCAGGCCGGCGTCCGCGGCGCCCTCGGCGGCCCGCGCCACCGCCGCCCACGCCTCCATGGCGTGCGGCCGCAGCGCGTCCGACAACCGCCGCGCCCGCGCCACCAGCTCGGCCAGGCCGGCCGGCTCCGGCTCGGCGAGAGCGACGGCCCCGGCGGCGGGCGGCGCCGCTGCGGGCCGGGCGGACACCGGCCGCGCCGTGCGCACGCCCAGCGGCAGCCGGTCCAGCAGCGGTCGCCGCGCCATGCGCGCGCGTGCCTGCTCGCCGACGTGACAGGTGCCGTTGCGCGCGTCGAACCGGCCCGCCAGCGCCTCGGCCTCCCCGCGCGCGTGGGCGGCCAGCCCGGCGGCCGTCCAGGACCTGCCCGCCGGGCCCGGCACCGGCTGCCCGCCGTGCCCCAGCTCCACCAGGCGGTCCATCAGCAGCGCCACGACCGTCAGGAAGTCCAGCCGGCTGCGCGGATGCCCGGAGTCGGTGAAGTACGCCGGCCGCTCGGCCAGCAGCTCCAGGGCGCGCGCCTCGTTGCCGGTGAGCGCGCAGAACTCCACGTGGTCGGCGTACGCGGCGCGCATGCTCTCCATCGGCCGCACCAGCCGGAACCCGCGCAGATGGTGCGCGCGCGCCTCCTCGGTCCGGCCCAGCCGCAGCAGCGGCAGCAGGGACGACGCGAGCACGGTGTGCGGCTCGTGGGCGCAGGAGAACTCCCCCTCCAGCACCGGCCGCCACAGCCGCACCGCTTCCTCGTCCCGGCCGCGCTCGGCCTGCCACCAGCCCTGCGTGTGCAGCTCGCACGCGTGGCAGTCGGCCATCCGGTCCCGGTCGGCCGCCAGCCACGCCGTGTACGCCCGCTCCGCCCGCGCCACGTCGCCCACATGCGCGGCCACACTGAACTCCGCGCCGCGCACCGCCCGTTCGCTGTACCCGGCGAGGCGGTAACGGTGCTCCATCTCACCGAGCCACTTCTCCATGGCGGCCAGCGGGACGTGCGGCTGGTCCACCATGCCCGCCGACATCCACTTGAAGACCCAGTGCAGCGAATGGGCCTCGTACGCGTCGAAGTCCTCGGGGCGCTCGTCCCACATGCGCAGCAGGCGCGCGAAGGGGACGAACATCTTGTCCTTCTCGGAGCTGTAGTTGTAGACCTTCAGCTGGTGCCCGAGCGCCTCGATCACCGCCAGCGGCATGTCCAGCCGCTCCGCCTCGGCGAGCAGCTCCTCCGCGCGCGCGTTGCGGGCCGGTCCCTCCGGCCGCTCGCCGTTCTCCGCCATCGCCCGCCGCAGCGAGTCGAGATCCGTGACCGAACTCATCGGCGGCCGTCCTCCCCGTGGGTGGCCCACTCCAGCAGGCCGATGAAAGCGCGGTTGAGCAGCGCCGAGTCCGCCGGGCGCAGCGGGCGCTGCGCCATCAGCAGCGCCTGCCCGTACAGCGACTCCGTGGCCGTGCCGATCAGCTCCCCGTCCGTGAGAGAACCGATTCGGCGGATCAGCGGGTTGAGATGGTTGAGCACCAGCCGCGCACGCGGAGCGCCGCCCCGCAGCGAGCCGAGGATGCCCGCCCACAGGTCGTCGGCCTGCTCCTCGGCCTCGGCGCGGGCCCGCTCGTGCCGCGCCGAGCGGTCGTCCAGGTGCAGCGCGGGCACCGACAGCGGATGGAAGGCGCGCAGCACGACATCGCAGCCCAGCGGGTCCAGGCGCGCCCGCGCGGCGGCCAGGAAGCCAGCCAGGGCCAGTTCCTCGGCCGGGTCCACGGCGTCCAGGTGGGCGGTCACGGTGTCCGCGTCCAGCTCGGCGACCACCGTGCCCGGCCGCACCGACGGCAGCGCCTCGACCAGCTCGCTGTCGTAGGTGTAGCCGCCGTTGACGACGCCGACGCCCTGCGCGGAGGCGATCGCCGCGACCTGCCGGTACTCCTCGACCGTCCGCGTGAAGTGCACCACCGGGTGCCGCTGCGCGAACTCCTCCAGGGACAGCCGCCCGTCGCTCGTCTCGAACGGCAGCCACGGCAGCATCGTGCGCAGCATCTCCGGATCGTGCCGGGCCAGCGACTTGACCCCCAGGTGGTGCACCGACAGGAACGCCGCCAGCCGCTCGGGATCACCGGCCGCGAGCCCGGTCAGCCACGACCGGATCCGCTCCCCGAGCGCGTCGCGCACGGCGGCCAGCGTCTCGTCCTCGTACAGCGACTCGCGCGAGGCGGTGGGCCGCAGACTGTCCGTGTCCAGCACACAGCGCACGAAGAACGCCCAGTCGGGCAGCAGCTGTTCGGCCCGCTCGGTCAGCAGCATCCCCTTCAGGTGCACCCGGTGACCCGCCCGCTGCGCCGGACTGACCGCGGCCGGCAGCACGTACGCCACCCCGCGCACCCCGGCCAGCGGCACGTCCAGGTCGATCGAGTCCAGCGGCGTGAAGCCGAACAGCTCGTGGCAGTGCCGGGCGAGCGCCACCCGGCGCGCGGCGGGGGAGGGGAAGGGGCGGTCCCAGGGCGCCGGCAGCTCGCTCACCGCCCGCTCGCCCACCCGCACGTCGTAGGGCAGCAGCGATCCGAAGTCCCGCGCCAGCGCGAGCACCCGCTCCTCGGTCAGCCACTCGCCGGCACCCGCCCGCGCCGTCAGGTGCACGGTGGTGCCGGGCTCCGGGCGGGCGTCGGCGGGCAGCGTCCGCACCGTGTACGAGCCGTCCTCGCGCGCCGTCCACTCCACCGGGGGCGCCCCCGGCGTACGGGCGCTGCGGCTGACCACCCGGATCCGCTCGGCCACCAGGAAGCAGGCCAGCAGACCGATGCCGAACTGGCCGAGGAAGTCCGAACGGGCTTCCCTGAGCCCCTCGGCCCGCTTGGAGCTGCGGCCGATCGTCGCCAGCAGCTCGTGCACGTCGGACTCGGTCAGGCCGATGCCGGTGTCCTCCACCCGCAGCGAGCCGCCGTCCGCGACCAGCCGCACCCGCGCGGGGGCGTCCGGCTGCTCGGCGCGCCGGGCTGTGACGGCGTCCACGGAGTTCTGGAGCAGCTCGCGCAGATAGACCCGCGGACTGGAGTACAGGTGGTGCGACAGCAGGTCCACCAGACCGCGCAGGTCGACCTGGAACGTGTGGGCGGACGGGGAGCCTTCGGCTGATGACTGTGGGGTCTGGGAGTCCATCGTCGCAGCGCCGCCGGGTGGGGGCTTGCCGACGGCGCGGGGTCGGGCGGCACCGGTGGGGCGGTGGACCGCGGGGGAAGGTCCGTGAGCGCGTCATCCTAGAGCCCACACCACCCGGCTGACCAGGGGTTTCGAGGTACGTATACGGCAATGTCAGTGGCGTGGTGTGCAATGGATCTCGTGCCCGCACTGCAAGAACCACTGCGTCGACCGCTCAAGTCGGTGCTCGGCCCCGCCACCGCGAAGGTGATGGCCGAGCACCTCGGCCTGCACACCGTCGGCGATCTCCTCCACCACTACCCGCGCAAGTACGAGGAGCGGGGCCGGCTCACCCATCTGGCCGACCTCCCGATGGACGAGCACGTCACGGTGGTCGCCCAGGTCGCCGACGCCCGGCTGCACACGTTCGCCTCCTCGCGAGCGCCCCGCGGCAAGGGCCAGCGCCTGGAGGTGACGATCACCGACGGCAGCGGCCGGCTCCAGCTGGTCTTCTTCGGCAACGGCGTGCACAAGCCCCACAAGGACCTGCTGCCGGGCACACGCGCGATGTTCGCGGGCAAGGTCTCCGTCTTCAACCGCAAGCTCCAACTGGCCCACCCCGCCTACGAACTGCTCCACGGCGACGACGGGGAGAGCGTCGAGTCCTTCGCCGGCGCCCTCATCCCGCTCTACCCGGCCACCGCCAAGATGGAGTCCTGGAAGATCGCCAAGGCGGTCCAGACCGTGCTGCCGGACGCCCGGGACGCGGTGGACCCGCTGCCCGAGGCGCTGCGCGCCGGTCGCGGGCTGCTGCCCCTGCCCGAGGCCCTGCTCAAGATCCACCGCCCGCACACCAAGGCCGACATCGCCGAGGCCCAGTCCCGCCTGAAGTGGGACGAGGCGTTCGTCCTCCAGGTCGCCCTGGCCCGCCGCCGCCACGCCGACGCCCAGCTGCCCGCCGTCCCGCGCGTCCCCCGCCCCGACGGCCTGCTGGCCGCCTTCGACGACCGCCTCCCGTTCACCCTCACCGAGGGGCAGCAGAAGGTCTCCCACGAGATCTTCACCGACCTCGCCACCGACCACCCCATGCACCGCCTGCTCCAGGGCGAGGTCGGATCGGGCAAGACCATGGTGGCCCTGCGGGCCATGCTCGCCGTGGTCGACGCGGGCGGGCAGGCAGCGATGCTCGCGCCCACCGAGGTGCTGGCCCAGCAGCACCACCGGTCGATCACCGAGATGATGGGCGAACTGGCCGAAGGGGGCATGCTCGGCGGCTCCGAGCACGCCACCAAGGTGGTGCTGCTCACCGGCTCCATGGGCGCCGCCGCCCGCCGCCAGGCCCTGCTCGACCTCGTCACCGGCGAGGCCGGCATCGTGATCGGCACCCACGCTCTGATCGAGGACAAGGTCCAGTTCCACGACCTCGGCCTGGTCGTCGTCGACGAACAGCACCGCTTCGGCGTCGAACAGCGCGACGCCCTGCGCGGCAAGGGCAAACAGCCCCCGCACCTGCTGGTCATGACCGCCACCCCCATCCCGCGCACGGTCGCGATGACCGTCTTCGGCGACCTGGAGACCTCGGTCCTCGACCAGCTCCCGGCCGGCCGCTCGCCCATCGCCAGCCATGTCGTCCCGGCCGCCGACAAGCCGCACTTCCTCGCCCGCGCCTGGGAGCGGGTGCGCGAGGAGGTCGCCAAGGGCCACCAGGCGTACGTCGTCTGCCCGCGCATCGGCGACGAGGAGGACGACCCGAAGAAGGCCGCCAAGAAGTCCCCGGACGCCGACGCGACCGCCGACCGGCGTCCCCCGCTCGCCGTCCTCGACGTCGCCGACCAGCTCGCCAGGGGCCCGCTCCAGGGGCTGAGCGTGGAGGTGCTGCACGGCAGGATGGCCCCCGACGACAAGGACGCGGTCATGCGCCGCTTCGCCGCGGGCGACACCGACGTCCTCGTCGCCACCACCGTCATCGAGGTCGGCGTCAACGTCCCCAACGCCACCGTCATGGTGATCACGGACGCCGACCGCTTCGGCGTCTCCCAGCTGCACCAGCTGCGCGGCCGCGTCGGCCGCGGCTCCGCGCCCGGCCTGTGCCTGCTGGTCACCGAGATGCCCGAGGCGAGCGCGGCCCGCCAGCGGCTGAACGCGGTGGCCGCCACCCTCGACGGCTTCGAGCTGTCCCGCATCGACCTGGAACAGCGACGGGAGGGCGACGTCCTCGGCCAGGCCCAGTCCGGCGCGCGCTCCAGCCTGCGCGTCCTCGCCGTCATCGAGGACGAGGAGATCATCGCCGAGGCGCGGGAGGAGGCGACGGCGGTGGTCGCCGCGGACCCGGAGCTGACGGGCCTGCCCGGCCTGCGCACGGCACTGGACGCCCTGCTGGACGACGACAAGGAGCAGTACCTGGAGAAGGGGTGAGCGCCGCCGCCCCGAAGACGCGGGAGCCGCGCACACGGGCGGCCGGAGCCCGGACAGGTCCCCCGGGGCCGCGGGCCACCGCCCCAGGGACGCGAGCCGCCGCGCGACCAGCCACACTGAACGGGACACCGCCCACGACCAAGGACCCCAGATGACCCGCGTGATCGCCGGCAAGGCCGGCGGACGTCGCCTAGCCGTCCCGCCGGGGACCGGCACCCGCCCCACCTCCGACCGCGCGCGCGAGGGCCTGTTCTCCACCTGGCAGTCCCTCCTCGGCGGCCCCCTCCACGGCGAACGGGTCCTGGACCTGTACGCCGGCTCCGGAGCCGTCGGCCTGGAGGCGCTCTCCCGCGGCGCCGGCCACACCCTGCTCGTGGAGGCCGACGCCCGCGCCGCGCGGATCGTCCGGGAGAACGTGAAGAGCCTCGGCCTGCCCGGCGCCGAGGTCCGGACGGGCAAAGCGGAACAGATCGTCCAGTCGCCGCCGCCCGCCGGGCCGTACGACATCGTCTTCCTGGACCCGCCCTACGCCGTCACCGACGACGATCTTCGGGAGATCCTGCTCACACTCCGCTCGCAGGGGTGGCTCGCGGCGGAAGCCCTCGTCACCGTGGAGCGCAGCACCAGAGGCGGCGAATTCGCATGGCCGGAGGGCTTCGACGCACTCCGGGCCCGTCGCTACGGCGAGGGAACGTTTTGGTACGGTCGCGCCGCCTCTACGTGCGAAGACGCACGATGACCGGACCGGAGAGCGAGGGAACTCAAGTGCGCCGTGCCGTCTGTCCCGGGTCGTTCGACCCCATCACCAACGGGCACCTCGACATCATCGCCCGCGCCTCCCGTCTGTACGACGAGGTCTACGTCGCGGTGATGATCAACCAGTCCAAGAAGGGCCTGTTCGAGATCGACGAGCGGATCGAGCTGATCCGCGACGTCACCTCCGAGTACGGCAACGTCCGCGTCGAGGCCTTCCACGGCCTCCTCGTCGACTTCTGCAAGCAGCGCGACATCCCCGCCATCGTCAAGGGCCTGCGCGCCGTCAGCGACTTCGACTACGAGCTCCAGATGGCCCAGATGAACAACGGCCTCTCCGGCGTCGAGACGCTGTTCGTGCCCACCAACCCCACCTACAGCTTCCTGTCCTCCTCCCTGGTCAAGGAGGTCGCGACCTGGGGCGGCGACGTCTCCCACCTGGTGCCCCCGCAGGTCCTGGCGGCCCTGACCGCCCGGCTGAGGAAGGACTGAGCCGCTGACGTGCCGTCACCCGGTGTCCGGCGGCCACGCCGTGGTCGTACAGTCGTCCCGTCCGGAACAGCGCATCGGTAGGGAGTAGGCGAGCACACCGTGGACGTGCAGAAGAAGCTCGACGAGATCGTGGCCACGGTCTCGGGCGCCCGTTCCATGCCCATGTCGGCGTCCTGCGTGGTCAACCGCGCCGAGCTGCTCGCGCTGCTCGAAGAGGTCCGCCAGGCGCTGCCCGGCTCGCTCGCGCAGGCCCGCGAACTGATCGGCGATCGCGAACAGATGGTCGAGGAGGCCCGCCGCGAGGCCGAACGGATCATCGAGTCCGCGCACGCCGAGCGCGGCTCCCTGGTCTCCGGCACCGAGATCGCCCGCCGCTCCCAGGCCGAGGCCGACCGCATCCTCGCCGAGGCCCGCCAGGAGGCCGAGGAGATCCGCGCCGAGGCCGACGACTACGTCGACTCCAAGCTGGCCAACTTCGAGGTCGTCCTCACCAAGACGCTCGGCTCGGTCGGCCGCGGCCGCGAGAAGCTGCTCGGCACCGGCCCCGGCCTCGACGAGAACGGCTACGAGGACGAGGACGCCCCCGAGCGCAGCCACGACCCGCAGACCCTGCGGCGCGACGCCGACCAGTACGTCGACGCCAAGCTCGGCGCCTTCGAGGCGGTCCTCGCCAAGACCCTGGAGGCCGTCGGCCGCGGCCGGCAGAAGCTGCACGGCCGGATCGCCACCGACGACCTCGGCGCGCTGGCCGACGACACCAGCACCGTCCAGCACTCCAGCGACGCCGACTACCTGGCCGGCCTCGCCGACCTCTCGGACGCCCCCGCGTCCCGGACCGCCGCCGCCCCGGCCCCCGAGCGCCCGGCGGCCCCGCCCCAGCCGCAGTACGAGCCCCAGCCCGCCTACGGCTACCAGCAGCCCCAGCAGGACACGTACGGCTACCAGGGCTACGACCCCCAGCAGGACCCGTACGGCTACCAGCAGCCCCAGCAGCCCGACCCCTACGCCGCCACCGGCTACGGGACGGCGGCCGGCGACCTGTACCAGGGGTACGACACCGGGCAGCAGCCCGTGTACGACCCGAACCAGGCCCAGCACGCCCAGCAGGGCCACGACGGGCAGCAGGACCACCAGGCGCAGCAGCCCCAGCACTCCCAGCCGGGCTACGCGCTCGACGAGACCAGCCTCTTCGACACCAGCATGATCAGCGCCGAGCAGCTGCGGGCGTACGAACAGGGCCGCGGTCTCTGACCCGCCGGCGGAGACGCGCACCGGGCGGACACGGCTTGGACACGGGCCGCGCACACCGGGCGCGCACCCGCCGGGCACGGGTGCCGCACGGCCGGCCGGGGCCGGATTGGGACGAGAGCGAAAGGTCCAGTATCCTGGCTCTTCGGTCGCGTGTACGTCCGCGATCCGCGCTGCCCGGGAGACACCGACCCAGGCCGCGTCCCTCCTAGCTCGGAAACCGAAAGCAGGAATGGCTCAGAACGCCCGCCTCGACCACCGCGACCCTCTCGTGTTCGACACACATGAGCTGGGTCGGCGTCCTGGTGCGTTGCAGCGCCTGACCCGCACCGTCCCGGCCCCCCGGGACCTCGGTATCCAGTCCGTGATCGGAGTGCCGGAAGGCGCCCCCGTCGAGCTGGACCTCCGGCTCGAGTCGGTCATGGAAGGGGTGCTCGTCACAGGCACCGCCCGTGCACGGGCCGAGGGGGAGTGCGTAAGGTGTCTGGAGCCGGTCGGGCTGGAGCTCGAAGCGGACTTCCAGGAACTGTTCTCGTACCCTGACGCCGACGACCGGGGCCGCGTGATCGCGGAACCGGGCGACGACGCCGAGGACGACGAGGACAGGTTCTTCCTCGAGGACGGACTCTTCGACCTCGAACCTCTGCTGCGCGATGCGGTGGTGCTCGCACTGCCGATGCAGCCGGTGTGCCAGGAAGACTGCCAGGGCCTGTGCTCCGAGTGCGGAGCGCGGCTCACGGACGACCCGGACCACCACCACGACGCCGTCGACATCCGTTGGGCGGCTTTGCAGGGACTCGCCGGTTCACTCGAAGACGGCGAGAAGGACGAGATGAGCGGCGACGCGACTCGATCAGCGCGCGTCGACGAGAAGCAGGAGAAGTAGCCGTGGCTGTTCCGAAGCGGAAGATGTCGCGCAGCAACACGCGCCACCGCCGGTCGCAGTGGAAGGCTGCGGTCCCCACCCTGGTGGCGTGCGAGCGCTGCCACGAGCCCAAGCTGCAGCACATCGCGTGCCCGTCTTGCGGCACCTACAACAAGCGCCAGGTCCTCGAGGTCTGAGCGGCTGGTGAGAGGCACCGTGTCCACGGCGAAGAAGAACTCTCCCCGCGCTGCCGGGAGTGGCCCATCGGACAACACCGCCTCGTCCCACACGCTTCTGGAAGGGCGGCTCGGCTACCGGCTCGAGTCCGCCCTTCTGGTGCGTGCGCTGACCCACCGTTCCTACGCGTACGAGAACGGCGGCCTGCCGACGAACGAGCGGCTGGAGTTCCTCGGTGACTCCGTCCTCGGTCTCGTCGTCACGGACACGCTGTACCGCACCCACCCCGACCTGCCCGAAGGCCAGCTGGCCAAGTTGCGGGCCGCGGTGGTCAACTCGCGTGCGCTGGCGGAAGTGGGCCGCGGCCTCGACCTGGGCGCCTTCATCCGGCTCGGCCGCGGTGAAGAGGGCACGGGCGGCCGGGACAAGGCGTCCATCCTCGCCGACACCCTTGAAGCGGTGATCGGCGCGGTCTATCTCGACCAGGGCCTCGACGCGGCCTCCGAACTGGTGCACCGCCTGTTCGACCCGCTGATCGAGAAGTCCTCGAACCTCGGAGCCGGCCTGGACTGGAAGACGTCCCTCCAGGAGCTCACCGCGACCGAAGGACTCGGCGTCCCCGAGTACCTGGTCACGGAGACCGGCCCCGACCACGAGAAGACCTTCACTGCTGCCGCCCGCGTCGGAGGCGTCTCGTACGGCACCGGCACCGGCCGCAGCAAGAAGGAGGCGGAGCAGCAGGCCGCCGAGTCCGCCTGGCGGGCCATCAAGGCCGCCGCGGACGAACGCGCCGAGGCGGCCGAGTCCGCCGCCGGCGCGGGTGGCGCCGACGAGGCGCCGGCCTCCGCCTGACACCGTGCGCCCGGCACCGTCCGGCGCGGCACGGCGACCGCCACGGCCCCCGGGCCGTAGCGGCGAGCACGTTCCGAGCGCCCGTCCCGCACCCGGGGCGGGCGCTCGGCGTATGTCCCATCAAGCCCACAGGTCGAGAAGTCGACAGGTCGAGTCAGTGCGGGGGAGTCATGCCCGAGTTGCCCGAGGTCGAGGTCGTACGGCGCGGACTGGAGCGGTGGGTCGCCCGGCGGACCGTCGCCGAGGTCGCGGTGCTGCACCCGCGCGCCGTGCGCCGGCACCTGGCCGGCCCGGACGACTTCGCGCGCCGCCTCACGGGCCACCGCGTCGGCACGCCCAGCCGCCGCGGCAAGTACCTGTGGCTGCCGCTGGCCGACAGCGAACAGGCGATCCTCGCCCACCTCGGCATGAGCGGCCAGCTCCTGGTCCAGCCTCGGGAGGCGGCCGCCGAGAAGCACCTGCGCATCCGCGTCCGCTTCGCCGACGAGGACGGCACCGAACTCCGCTTCGTCGACCAGCGCACCTTCGGCGGCCTCTCGCTGCACGAGACCGGGCCCGACGGGCTGCCCGACGTCATCGCGCACATCGCCCGCGACCCCCTCGACCCGCTGTTCGACGACGAGGCCTTCCACCGGGCGCTGCGCCGCAAGCGCACCACCATCAAGCGCGCCCTGCTCGACCAGTCGCTGATCAGCGGCGTCGGCAACATCTACGCCGACGAGGCGCTGTGGCGGGCCCGGCTGCACTACGAACGCCCGACCGCCACCCTCACCCGCCCCCGCACCGCCGAACTCCTCGGGCATGTCCGGAATGTGATGAACGAGGCCCTCGCCGTCGGCGGCACCAGCTTCGACAGCCTGTACGTCAACGTCAACGGCGAGTCCGGCTACTTCGACCGCTCGCTCGACGCCTACGGCCGCGAGGGCCTGCCCTGCCGCCGCTGCGCCACCCCGATGCGGCGGCGCCCCTGGATGAACCGCTCCAGCCACTACTGCCCGAAGTGCCAGCCCACGCCCCGCCTCCGCCCGGCCGCGGGCGGCCGTATCTGAGACGACCGGGTCCCAGACGCGGACGACGGGCCGGGCCGCAGACGACGGCTCGGCCCGCGCCGCGGACACGGCCCGGACCGCGCGGTCGCCAGACGGTGGCGCTGACGTCAGGCCCGGCTGTCGTCAGCCGGTGGTGGCGCCGTCGTCAGGCCCGGCGCGCGTCGTAGCGCTCGCGGGCGGCCAGCACCTCGTCCATCCGGCCCTCCACGCAGTGGATGAGGGCCAGCAGCCGCTCGGCCACCGCGTGTCCGAGGGGGGTCAGCTCGTAGTCGACGCGCGGCGGGTTCGTCGGCTGCGCCTCGCGGTGCACCAGGCCGTCCCGCTCCAGCGCCTGGAGCGTCTGCGACAGCATCTTCTCGCTCACGCCGTCGACGCGGCGGCGCAACTCGTTGAACCGCAGCGAGCCCTCGTGCAGCGCTCCGACGGTCAGCGCGCCCCAGCGCCCGGTGACGTGCTCCAGCGTCCCGCGCGAGGGGCACGCCTTGGCGAACACGTCGTAGGGGAGGTCCAGCGCCTCGATGCGTTCCTGCGTGCCGCTCATACGAGCAGCGTACGCGAGCACAGCGCTCACCGACAGACAGCACTCACCGGGCGACAGCGCTCCCGGCGGCAGACCGGTCCCGAGCGGCGACCGGCCTTCAGCGCCGGACGGCCTCCGCCTCAGTACCCGAAGTCCTGCGTCCACCAGGGCCCGCCCGTCCCGAAATGGACGCCGACCCCGAGGGTCCTGAAGTCGCAGTTCAGGATGTTGGCGCGGTGGCCGGGGCTGTTCATCCAGGCGTCCATGACCGCCGCCGCGTCGGCCTGGCCGCGGGCTATGTTCTCGCCGCCGAGGCCGGTGATGCCGAGTTCGGCGGCCCGGTCCCAGGGGGACGCGCCGCTGGGGTCGGTGTGGTCGAAGAAGCCCTGGTCGGCCATGGCCTGACTGAACTTCTCCGCCAGTGAGCCCAGCGCGCCGTCCGCCGTGACGGGGCTGCATCCCGCCTTCGCCCGCTCCTGGTTGACCAGGCTCAGCACCTCCGCCGCGGCGGCGGCCTCCGTGGAGACCGTCGCCGGGGGCCGGGTGCGCTGACGCGGGATCCTGGTGGCGGGCGCGGCCGGCGCCGTCTCCTGCGCAGCCGCGGTGCCGGCCGGCCCGGTCGTCGGCTCGGCCGCGGGCGGCTTCGCCGGGGTGGCCGGGGCGGTGGCGGCCGGGCTCTGCGACGCGGCCGGGGCGGACGGGCTCGGCGTCGCCGGGGGCCGTGCGGCGGAGTCCGTCGGCGAGGCGGGCCGCCCCGCGCCGCGCCCGGCGCCGGGCGCTCCCCGCCGGTCGCCCGGCAGCGCGCCACCGGAGGTGCCGCCCTGCCCGCTCGCGCTGTTCGTCGGCGTGCCCGCCGCCTGCACGCTGTCCGAGCCGGTGCTGCTGTTTCCGCCCAGCCGGTAGTTCTCCAGCCCGGGCACCGCGCCGGTGGCCACCGCGACGGTGCCGAGGGCGACCGCCGCCGAGACGCCGAGCAGACCCGTGCGGACCGGAGTGGCGGCCTTCCGCTTACGGCGGCGGCCCCGGCCGAGCGGCCCCTGCGAGGGGCTGAAGCCCCCGGACGGGAAGACCGCCGTGTCCATGGCGCGGGCGTACGCGTCGGTGGCACGGGAGTACGCGTCAGGGTTCCGGACGTAGGCGTCCGCGGTACGGGCGTAGTCGTCGTCCGTCGCGAAGAGGTACTCCTCGGCCCGTGCGTAGGCGTCGGCGTACCGCTCCGGGTTCAGATAGGGCGCGATGCCCATGCGGTCGTCGTCCGGGAACGGGTCGTAGAAGTCCCGTGAGCTGTGGCCCTGCCGGTACGAGCCGTGCGTGTCCGTCGCCCCCGTGGCACGGTCCGTGGTGGCGCGGCCGGCGTCCGAACGTCGGTGGCGTCCCATGTCCTGGCCTTCCTCGTCCCCCGGGCCGACGCGCGCCCTGAGCCGACGCAGTCAACCCGACTCACTCGATCGAGTGAGTTTCATATGAGATTCATTGGGTCGGGACGGTACCGCATGGCGCAGGGGGTGGAAGTGTCCTCTGGGACATCGCCCGGTTAGGTTGCACCCATGAGCGAGGATGTTCGGCTGGTCGCCTGGGTGCGTGGGCACGTCCAGGGCGTGGGTTTCCGCTGGTTCACCCGGGCGCGTGCCCTGGAGATCGGCGGTCTGAGCGGTTTCGCCCTCAATCTCGGCGACGGACGCGTGCAGGTCGTCGCCGAAGGGGCGCACGAGGCCTGCCAGAAGCTCCTCGACTGGCTCCAGGGGGACGACACGCCCGGCCGTGTGGACGGTGTCACAGAGATCTGGGACACACCGCGCGGAGGCTACGACGGCTTCGCGATCCGCTGACGTGGTCGCCGCGCCTCGCCGGGCCCCGGCCGCCGCACCTGCCCCTGGCATCTGCCCGGAGGGAAAAGAGCAGGTGGTCGCCGGAAGGACCTTGCCGTGCGGGGCCGCGCAGGGCAGGATGACCGCCACACCCCGAGGGGCCCGCAGGAGCCGCCGCGCCGCCTTTCCGGCCGAGCGCCCCCGGGGCGCCCACCGACACGGGGTGTGATCGTGTTGACCGTCAAACTTTTTGGTGAGACGCTGAAAGCCCGCGCACCTCAGCTGTTTGGCATGGATGAACGGCAGCACAACTCAACAGTGCCAAGCACCGCGGGTGCGAATCCCTCACGACCCACACCGCATCGGTCGGTCACTCAGTGTGGAGGACCATCCATCATGGCAAAGGCGCTTCTCGGTTACGTCGGTGGCTCCGACCCTCGACTCCTCGCCGAGATGCGACGGCTGCAGCAGCGCGTCCAGGACCTTGAATCCGAGCTCGTACGGATCCAGGCGGAGAACGACGCGCTGACGGCTGCCGCTTCTCACGACAGGATCATGGAGCGTGTCGACGCACACCAGGCGGAGCCTGCGCTCACCTGATCACTGCACAGCACCACGACACAGTGGTTGGGACGCCCGTGTCAACCGCTCCGTCGTCAGAGTTGCAAGGGACGCTTCGGCGTCCCTTCCTTCTTTCCCGCCCCCCGCTCGCGTGGCCCCCGCCGTTTCCCGCGCATCCTTTCAGCGTCTTAACGTCTGGTGTGCCCTGCCCGCCCCTGGGCGAAACCGCGCGGTTGCGAGGGTTCGTGGAGTGCGCTAGCCCGGGCGGGTAGAGTCCGACGGCGTGCACCTCAAGGCCCTGACCCTCCGCGGCTTCAAGTCGTTCGCCTCGGCGACCACGCTCCGCTTTGAACCGGGGATCACGTGCGTCGTCGGCCCGAACGGCTCGGGCAAGTCCAACGTGGTGGACGCGCTCAGCTGGGTCATGGGCGAACAGGGCGCCAAGTCGCTGCGCGGCGGCAAGATGGAGGACGTCATCTTCGCCGGCACCACCGGCCGCCCGCCGCTCGGCCGCGCCGAGGTGTCCCTGACCATCGACAACTCCGACGGCGCCCTGCCCATCGAGTACGCCGAGGTCACCATCACGCGGATCATGTTCCGCAACGGCGGCAGCGAGTACCAGATCAACGGCGACACCTGCCGGCTGCTGGACATCCAGGAGCTGCTCTCCGACTCCGGCATCGGCCGCGAGATGCACGTCATCGTCGGCCAGGGCCAGCTCGACTCCGTCCTGCACGCCGACCCGGCCGGCCGCCGCGCCTTCATCGAGGAGGCCGCCGGAGTCCTCAAGCACCGCAAGCGCAAGGAGAAGGCGCTCCGCAAGCTCGACTCGATGCAGGCCAACCTCGCCCGCGTCCAGGACCTCACCGACGAACTGCGCCGCCAGCTCAAACCGCTCGGCCGCCAGGCCGCCGTCGCCCGGCGGGCCGCCGTCATCCAGGCCGATCTGCGCGACGCGCGGCTGCGCCTCCTCGCCGACGACCTGGTACGCCTGCGTGAGGCCCTCGCGGCGGAGATCGCCGACGAGGCCGCCCTCAAGGAACGCAAGGAGGCCGCCGAACGGGAACTGTCCCGCGCCCTCCAGCGCGAGGCCCGCCTGGAGGACGAGGTACGCCGCCTCACCCCGCGCCTGACCCGCGCCCAGGAGACCTGGTACGAGCTGTCCCAACTCGCCGAACGCGTCCGCGGCACCATCTCCCTGGCCGACGCCCGGGTCAGGAGCGCCACCTCCGCACCCGACGAGGAGCGGCGCGGCCGCGACCCCGAGGACCTGGAGCGCGAGGCCGCCCGGGTCCGCGAACAGGAGGCCGAGCTGGAGGCCGCTCTTGAGGCCGCCCAGCGGGCGCTGGAGGACACCGTCGCCCACCGCGCCGAACTGGAACGCGAACTCTCCGCCGAGGAGCGCCGCCTCAGGGACGCCGCCCGCGCCATCGCCGACCGCCGCGAGGGACTGGCCCGGCTCGCCGGGCAGGTCAACGCGGCCCGCTCCCGCGCCGCCTCCGCCCAGGCCGAGATCGACCGCCTCGCCGCCGCCCGCGACGAGGCCCGGGAACGCGCCGTACAGGCCCAGGAGGAGTACGAGGCACTCAAGGCCGAGGTCGACGGGCTCGACGCGGACGAGGACGAACTCGCCGACCGGCACGAGGCGGCCAGGACCGCCCTGGCCGAGGCGGAGGCCGCCTTCGGCGCCGCCCGCGAGGCCGCCACCGCCGCCGAACGCGAACGCGCGGCGATGCGGGCCCGGCACGACGCCCTCGCCCTGGGACTGCGCCGCAAGGACGGCACCGGCGCCCTGCTCGAGGCCGCCGACCGCCTCACCGGACTGCTCGGCCCGGCCGCCGGGCTCCTCGCCGTCGCCCCCGGCCACGAGACCGCCCTCGCCACCGCCTTCGGCCCCGCCGCCGACGCCCTCGCCGTCGTCGGCCCCGCCGCCGCGGCCGACGCCCTGCGCCTGCTGCGCAAACAGGACGCGGGCCGCGCCGCCCTCCTCCTGGCCGACGCCCCCGACGACCCCGCGACCGCGACGGCGGAACCGGACGACATCCCCTGCGGTCGTCCCTACGCCGCCGACCTGGTCAGCGGCCCCGCCCACCTCATGCCCGCCGTACGCCGCCTGCTGCGCGGCATCGTCGTCGTCACCACCCTGGAGGACGCCGAGGACCTGGTCCGTACGCATCCGCGTCTCACCGCCGTCACCGCCGAGGGCGATCTGCTCGGCGCGCACTTCGCGCACGGCGGTTCGGCCGGCGCGCCGAGCCTGCTGGAGGTGCAGGCCTCCGTGGACGAGGCCGCCGCCGAGCTGGACCGGCTCGCCGTACGGTGCGAGGAGCTGGCCGAGGTCCAGCGGCTGGCCGGTCGGCGGCGCACCGAGTGCGCGGCGCTGGTCGAGGAACTGGGGGAGCGGCGCCGTGCCGCCGACCGGGAGAAGTCGGCGGTCGCCCAGCAGCTCGGCCGCCTCGCCGGACAGGCGCGCGGCGCCGCGGGCGAGGCCGAGCGCTCCACGGCCGCCGCCCAACGCGCCCAGCAGGCCCTGGACAATGCCCTCCAGGAAGTGGCGGAACTCGCCGAGCGGCTCGCCGTCGCCGAGGAGACGCCCGTCGAGGAGGAACCCGACACCTCTCTGCGCGACCGGCTCGCCGCCGACGGCGCCAACGCCCGCCAGACCGAGATGGAGGCCCGCCTCCAGGTCCGCACCCACGAGGAACGCGTCAAGTCACTGGCCGGCCGCGCCGACTCCCTCGACCGGGCCGCCCGCGCCGAACGCGAGGCACGCGCGCGTGCCGAGCAGCGGCGCGCCCGGCTGCGCCACGAGGCGGCCGTCGCCGGGGCCGTCGCCTCCGGCGCCCGGCAGCTGCTGGCCCATGTGGAGGTCTCCCTCGGCCGCGCCGAGCGGGAACGCGCCGCCGCCGAGGCCGCCAAGGCCCTGCGCGAGCAGGAGCTGGCCGCCGCCCGCGCCCAGGGCCGCGATCTCAAGGGCGAACTCGACAAGCTGACCGACTCCGTGCACCGGGGGGAGGTGCTCGGCGCGGAGAAGCGGCTCAGGATCGAGCAGCTGGAGGCCAGGGCGCTGGAGGAGCTGGGGGTGGAGCCGGCGGTTCTGGTGGCGGAGTACGGGCCGAGCCAGCTCGTGCCGCCCTCGCTGCCCGCCGAGGGCGAGGAACTGCCCGAGGACCCCGACCACCCCCGTAACCGTCCCCGGCCCTTCGTGCGGGCCGAGCAGGAGAAGCGGCTCAAGGCAGCCGAACGTGCCTACCAGCAGCTCGGCAAGGTCAATCCGCTGGCCCTGGAGGAGTTCGCGGCCCTGGAGGAACGCCACAAGTTCCTCAGCGAGCAGCTGGACGACCTCAAGAAGACCCGCGCCGATCTCCTCCAGGTCGTCAAGGAGGTGGACGAGCGGGTCGAGCAGGTCTTCACCGACGCCTACCGGGACACCGCACGCGAGTTCGAGGGCGTCTTCAGCCGTCTCTTCCCCGGCGGCGAGGGCCGGCTGGTGCTGACCGACCCCGACAACATGCTCACCACCGGCGTGGACGTCGAGGCGCGCCCGCCGGGCAAGAAGGTCAAGCGGTTGTCCCTGCTCTCCGGCGGCGAGCGCTCGCTGACCGCCGTCGCCCTGCTGGTCTCGATCTTCAAGGCCAGGCCGAGCCCGTTCTACGTCATGGACGAGGTCGAGGCGGCGCTCGACGACACCAACCTCCAGCGGCTGATCCGGATCATGCAGGAGCTCCAGGAGGCCTCCCAGCTCATCGTGATCACGCACCAGAAGCGCACGATGGAGGTGGCCGACGCGCTGTACGGCGTCTCCATGCAGGGCGACGGCGTCTCGAAGGTCATCAGCCAGCGCCTGCGCTGACCGAGCACCGGCTCCCCCCGGGGACGCCCGCACCGGCTCACCGGGCCGTGGGTGCCCCTTCCTGCCGCGTTCCTAGGGCACTTGCCCTCTTCTGTCCGTTTCGTGATCGGCGCCCGCGTGTACCCATGACTTCGGGGTAGACGGACCTTGTCCGATACTTGATTTCAACACTTGAACGCAAGCTCGCCACGCGGGTGGGTCTAAATCACAGCAGAGGACCTATTGACTTCGAAACATGAAGGCATAGTCTCTGCAACGTTGCTTTTACCTTCAGGTCTCATGACCCGGAGGGCTGACCCCCACCCCGGCAGCGTTGCCGGTGTGCCCGAGGAGTACACGTGACCAGCACAGCGCAGGCACCCAGGCCCGGAGCCACGGCCCATCCCGATCATCTCGGGCACGTCATCTTCATCGCCGCGGCGGCGGCCATGGGCGGCTTCCTCTTCGGCTACGACAGCTCCGTGATCAACGGCGCCGTCGAGGCCATCCGGGACCGCTACGACGTCGGCTCCGCCGTGCTGGCGCAGGTCATCGCCATCGCGTTGATCGGCTGCGCCATCGGCGCCGCGACCGCCGGCCGCATAGCCGACCGCATCGGCCGCATCCGCTGCATGCAGATCGCCGCGGTCCTGTTCACCGTCAGCGCCATCGGCTCGGCCCTGCCGTTCGCCCTGTGGGACCTCGCCATGTGGCGCGTCATCGGCGGCTTCGCCATCGGCATGGCCTCGGTGATCGGCCCCGCCTACATCGCCGAGGTCTCCCCGCCCGCCTACCGCGGCCGGCTCGGCTCCTTCCAGCAGGCCGCGATCGTCGTCGGCATCGCGATCTCGCAGCTGGTCAACTGGGGCCTGCTCAACGCCGCCGGCGGCGACCAGCGCGGCAAGCTGATGGGCCTGGAGGCCTGGCAGGTCATGCTCGGCGTCATGGTCGTCCCGGCCGTCCTGTACGGCCTGCTCTCCTTCGCGATCCCCGAGTCCCCGCGCTTCCTGATCTCCGTCGGCCGCCGTGAGCGGGCCCGCGAGATCCTCGCGGAGGTCGAGGGCAGGGACGTCGACCTCGACGCGCGCGTGCACGAGATCGAGACCGCGATGAAGCGCGAGCACAAGTCCACCTTCAAGGACCTGCTCGGCGGCGGCTTCTTCTTCAAGCCGATCGTCTGGATCGGCATCGGCCTGTCGGTGTTCCAGCAGTTCGTGGGCATCAACGTCGCGTTCTACTACTCCTCGACGCTGTGGCAGTCGGTCGGCGTCGACCCCTCGCAGTCGTTCTTCTACTCGTTCACGACGTCGATCATCAACATCGTCGGCACCGTTATCGCGATGATCTTCGTGGACCGCGTCGGCCGCAAGCCGCTCGCCCTCGTCGGCTCGGTCGGCATGGTGATCGGCCTGGCGCTGGAGGCCTGGGCCTTCTCGCACCCGCTGGTCGACGGCAAGCTGCCCGCCACCCAGGGCTGGGTCGCCCTGATCGCCGCCCACGTCTTCGTCCTCTTCTTCGCCCTGTCCTGGGGTGTGGTCGTGTGGGTCTTCCTCGGCGAGATGTTCCCGAACCGGATCCGCGCCGCCGCCCTCGGCGTGGCCGCCTCCGCGCAGTGGATCGCCAACTGGGCCATCACCGCGAGCTTCCCGTCGCTGGCCGACTGGAACCTGTCGGGGACCTACATCATCTACACGGTCTTCGCCGCGCTCTCCATCCCGTTCGTGCTCAAGTTCGTCAAGGAGACGAAGGGCAAGGCACTGGAGGAGATGGGCTGAGCCCGCAGGGGGCGCGCCCGGACTCCGCACGGAGCCCCGCGCACCCGCAGCCCCCTCGGCGCCCCCGAGACCGAGGAGACGGGCCCATCCCCGCTGCCCGCTCCTCGTATCCACCGCCGCCCCCGCCCGGTTCCGACCGGCCGGGGGCGGCGGTTTCGCATACGGCGGGCAGCGGTCTCGCCCCAGCGGCCCCGACGCCGGTCACCGGACGAGGCCGCAGGCTCTCCACGGGCCGGCGGTCCGGCCCGGGAGCGTCGAGGACGGCGCCCGCAAGGCCTTCGGAGGCCGGGCGATCCGGTCCCGGTGCTCCTCGCCCGCCATGTCGTCCTCGGCCACGGCGCCGGCAGCAACCGCGCGCCGGCGGGCGTACGAACGGCCACCCGCCCGGGGCGCTGAGTTCCGACGCCCCCAGCACGCCGGAGTCCCCCTCCGGCCGGGCCGGAGGGGGACTTCTTCGGTAGGCGAAGGCGGGTGCGCGGGCTCAGACGGTCAGCGTCTCGGGCTGCTCCGTGACGCGCTCCCCGGCGGTGCCCGCGGCGACCGGCGTCACCACGGCCGGCTTGGGCAGCGCCACATACAGCAGGCCGGAGACCACGATCGTGGCGACCCAGCCGAGGCCGTACTCGCCGATGACGTTGCCCGTAGCGAACGGACCGGTGAACCAGTCGGAGGTGGTGAACATCAGACCCGCGGCCAGGCCGATCGCCCACGCCGCCACCGCGGCCGGGGAGAAGCCGCCCCGGTACCAGTACGCGCTGGTGCGCGTCGTGTCGGCCAGGGCGCGGCCGTCGTACTCGGTGCGCCGCAGCATGTCCGCGCCGAAGACGCCGACCCAGGCGGAGAAGGCGACCGCGAGCAGGGACAGGAAGGCGATGAACGAGCCCATGAAGCTCGTCGCCACCAGCATCAGCACCCCGCCGAACGCCAGCGAGATCACCGCGTTGACCGAGACCGCCCAGTGCCGCGGCACCTTGAAGCCGAGGGTCTGCGCGGTGAAGCCCGCCGAGTACATCGACATCGAGTTGATCAGCAGCATGCCGATCAGCGCGATCAGCAGATACGGGACCGCGATCCAGGTCGGCAGGATCTCGCCGAGGAAGGAGACCGGGTCGGCCGCCGAGGCGAGATCGGGCGTGGAGACCGCCATCACCGCGCCCATCAACACCATGGGCAGCACCACGATGCCGGCGCCGCCGACCGAGTGGCCCACGATCGCCTTGGAGGAGGCGGTGCGCGGCAGGTAGCGGGTGAAGTCCGGCGCGGTCGGGATCCAGCTCACGCCGCCCGCCGCGATCATGCCGACACCGGTGATCACCGAGGCGGTGGACCCGGCGGAGTGCCCGAAGACCGCCGACCAGTCGGTGTCCACGACCAGATAGCCGAGCACCAGGACCGAGAAGACGCCGAAGAGGTACGTCGCGTACTTGTTGCACCTCTGCACGGCGGTGATGCCGAGCCCGGAGATCGCGAAGGTGGCGACGACGAACGCCAGCAGCGTCACCATGTCCAGCACGCCGTTGCCGCGGACGCCGAAGAGGATCTTCAGGATGGTGAGCACGGCGTACGCGCCGGTCACCGCGTTGATCGTCTCCCAGCCCCAGCGGGCCACCCAGATCAGCGACCCGGGCAGGAGGTTGCCGCGCTGCCCGAAGACCGCCCGCGACAACGCCATGCCGGGCGCCCCGCCGCGCTTGCCCGCGATCCCGATCAGCCCGACCAGGCCGTAGGAGACGACGGGCGCCGCCACGGCGACGACGAGTGCCTGCCAGAAGTTCAGGTGGTACGCCACGACCAGACTGGCGCCCATGGTGAGCAGCAGCACGCTGATGTTGGCGCCGACCCAGGTGGGGAACAGCTCACGGGTCCTGGCGGTGCGCTCGTGATCGGGCACCTGTTCGATGCCACGGGTTTCCAGCGCGCCTTCGGTCTCGGCGGTCTTGCTCATGAAGAAGGGTCCGGCCTCGTTCGTGGGGGAGAGGGGCCGCCGGCAGAAACGGGCGGCGACGTCGGGACTCTACGCGTACGGACGCGAGCCACACCATCGTACTTTGATCCGACTCATGGCATTCGGTGGCCTTTGTCTTCTGGCGGAAGCCACAAGCCGCCTGCGGCCGGTACCCATGGCTGATACTGGACGCGTTATGGAAACCATCATCCTTGCTGTAGTCATCGCCGTGGTGGTGCTCGGCGCGCTCGGCGGGCTCGTCGTCGGCAGCCGGCGCCGCAGGCCGCTGCCCCCGCCGCCGCCCAGCCCCCCCGACATCACCGCTCCTCCGGCCGAGCCGCACGTCGGCGAAGAGGCCGAGACGCCGCGCGAGGAAACGCGGCGGACGATCGAGGAGGTGGACCTGCCCGACGCGTCTTCTCCCGTCGTCGTGGAGGAGCCGCCCGCCGTCGAGGAGATCCCGGCTCCCGCGATCGAGGTCCCGGAGCCGACCGCCGGCCGTCTGGTCCGGCTGCGCGCCCGCCTCTCCCGGTCGCAGAACGCCCTGGGGAAGGGCCTGCTCACCCTCCTGTCCCGCGAACACCTGGACGAGGAGACCTGGGAGGAGGTCGAGGACACCCTGCTGACCGCCGACGTCGGCGTCCAGCCCACCCAGGAGCTGGTCGAGCGGCTGCGCGAACGGGTCCGCGTCCTCGGCACCCGCACCCCCGCCGAGCTGCGCGCCCTGCTGCGCGAGGAACTGCTGACCCTGGTCGGCACCGATGTGGACCGCACCGTGCGGACCGAGCCGGACGGCCGCAAGCCGGGCATCGTGATGGTCGTCGGCGTCAACGGCACCGGCAAGACCACCACCACCGGCAAGCTCGCCCGCGTCCTGGTCGCCGACGGGCGCACCGTCGTCCTCGGCGCCGCGGACACCTTCCGCGCCGCCGCCGCCGACCAGCTCCAGACCTGGGGCGAGCGCGTCGGCGCCCACACCGTGCGCGGCCCCGAGGCCGGCGACCCCGCCTCCGTCGCCTTCGACGCGGTGAAGGAGGGCAAGGAGATGGGCGTCGACGTGGTGCTCATCGACACCGCGGGCCGCCTGCACACCAAGACCGGCCTCATGGACGAGCTGGGCAAGGTCAAGCGGGTCGTCGAGAAGCACGCCCCGCTGGACGAGGTGCTGCTCGTCCTCGACGCCACCACCGGACAGAACGGCCTGGTCCAGGCGCGGGTCTTCGCCGAGGTCGTGGACATCAGCGGCATCGTGCTGACCAAGCTGGACGGCACCGCCAAGGGCGGCATCGTGATCGCGGTCCAGCGCGAGCTGGGCGTCCCGGTCAAGCTGATCGGGCTCGGGGAGGGCGCGGACGACCTCGCGCCGTTCGAGCCGGAGGCGTTCGTTGACGCCCTCATCGGAGACTGACCGGCCCCCACGGCCCACGACGGCGCCCGTCCCCCGGAACACGGGGGACGGGCGCTTTCGCAGGTGACGGGCGTTCGACGAGAACCGCGTCAGCGCACCCACGCCGGCATTCGGCCGTGTCCGGCATGGAACTGACCGACCACCCCGGCGTCCGCCTGGCCGTCCAGACCCCACCGACAGGTGCAGCCGGGAGAACATCGACCGCCTGCCGCGCCGGGCGACGCCCCTGTGAGGAATGGACCGAGGCCGGGGGTGCGGCCGGGGACGCGGGAGGCGGCCGGGGTGCGTGCGGGACCGACCGCGGACGAGGGGCAGAGGCGTGCGGCCGGGCCGCCGGGCTACGCCCGGGAGCGGTGCGCCACGTACGCCAGGGTGCCGAGCAGCAGCCGGGCCTCCGGCGGGTTCGCCGTGTCCAGGGCGGGCGGCCTCAGCCAGCGCACCGGGCCGCGGCCGCCGCGGTCGGAGGGCGGGGCCGTCAGGTACGCGCCCGGGCCGAGGCCGCGCAGATCGAGGGCGGCGGGGTCGTCCCAGCCCATGCGGTAGAGCAGGCCGGGCAGCTCGGCGGCGGCCCCCGGGGCGACGAAGAAGTGGGCGCGGCCGTCGGGGGAGACGGTCACCGGACCGAGCGGGAGGCCCATCCGCTCCATCCGGGCCAGCGCGCAGCGCCCGGTCGGCTCGGCCACCTCGATCACGTCGAACGCCCGTCCGACCGCCAGCATCACCGCGGCGCCCGGCACCTCGGCCCACGCGCGGGTCACCTGGTCCAGCGTGGCGCCGGCCGGGACGAGGGGGGCGAAGTCCAGCGGATGCGCGCCCGGCGCCGGACAGCCGGCGCGGCCGCAGGAGCAGGTGCGGCCGACGGCCCGCGCGCCGGGCGCCACGTCCCAGCCCCACAGCCCGGTGTACTCGGCCACCGCCGTGCACTCCGACGAGCGGAACGGCCGGCCGCGCCGACGCGTGCCGGAACGGATCTCGCGCATGCCGCCGATCGTGAACCCCATGCCCCCTCCAACGGGTCCGCCGCCTCGATGGTCACGCGGCGGATGCGTCCGGTAACTCTGTGTCTTCCAGTCCCATCCCCTGCGCCGCAGAGTTCAGACGGCGCACTGGAGCGTCCGGGGCGGTGCGGCCGGGAATGCGCGCCCTCTCGTGCACCGTTCCGCCCGGTCGTGGACGTGTGATGTCAAGTGAATCGCGTCATGGCCGCCCAGAGTTCATTCGAAGGGGTGGCGAATGGTGGCGTTTCCGGGTTCACCATGGCTGTGACGGTGATCGTGGGATTACTGTGAGTGCACGAGTCCTGGGGGACCATGCGCTCGTGGGTATGCCGGAGGCAAGTCGGCTGCCGTCCGGCGGCCGAGAAGCGACGGACGGACAGCGGGGCCGACCGGCATTCTGATAGGGCTTGGCGCACTCAGCGACAAGTGGTCTCAGGAATGGGGGCGTTCCAGTGAGCGGCAACGGCGGTGGCGGGACGAACACTGCGAGCGGTGACAAGCGGCCGAACGAACTGCTCTCCTCGTGGTTCGTCCGCAGCGGCTGGTCCAAGGGCGAGCTGGCCCGTCAGGTCAACCGCCGGGCCCGGCAGCTGGGCGCCCACCACATCTCCACCGACACCTCCCGCGTGCGCCGCTGGCTGGACGGGGAGAACCCGCGCGAGCCGATCCCCAGGATCCTGTCCGAGCTGTTCTCCGAGCGCTTCGGCTGCGTGGTCTCCGTGGAGGACCTCGGACTGCGCGCCGCCCGCCAGTCGCCCTCCGTCACCGGCGTCGACCTGCCCTGGACCGGCCCGCAGACGGTGGCCCTGCTCAGCGAGTTCTCCCGCAGCGACCTGATGCTGGCCAGGCGCGGCTTCCTCGGCACCTCGCTGGCGCTCTCCGCCGGCCCGTCCCTGATCGAACCGCTCCAGCGCTGGCTCGTCCCCACGCCCCCCTCGCCGTCGCGCGAGCCGGAACCGGCCGCCGCCTCCCGCCGCCCCGGCCGGCTCTCCCGCCCCGAGCTGGAGCTGCTGGAGACCACCACGAAGATGTTCCGCCAGTGGGACGCCCAGTGCGGCGGCGGCCTGCGCCGCAAGGCCGTCGTCGGCCAGCTGCACGAGGTGACCGACCTCCTCCAGGAACCCCAGCCCGAGGCCACCACCAAGCGCCTGTTCAAGGTCGCCGCCGAGCTGGCCGAGCTGGCCGGCTGGATGAGCTACGACGTGGGGCTCCAGCCCACCGCGCAGAAGTACTTCGTGCTCGCCCTGCACGCCGCCAAGGAGGCCGGCGACAAGCCGCTCGGCTCCTACGTCCTGTCCAGCATGAGCCGCCAGATGATCCACCTCGGCCGGCCCGACGACGCCCTGGAACTCATCCACCTCGCCCAGTACGGCAGCCGTGACTGCGCCGGCCCGCGCACCCAGTCCATGCTGTATGCGATGGAGGCCCGCGCCTACGCCAACATGGGCCAGCCCGGCCGTTGCAAGCGCGCGGTGCGGATGGCCGAGGACGCCTTCGCCGACGCCGACGACTGGGACGAGCCGGATCCCGACTGGATCCGCTTCTTCTCCGAGGCCGAACTGCACGGCGAGAACAGCCACTCCTTCCGCGACCTCGCCTATGTCGCCGGCCGCAGCCCCGCCTACGCCTCGCTGGCCCAGCCACTGATGGAGCGGGCCGTGGACCTGTTCGCCGGCGACTCCGAGCACCAGCGCTCCTACGCGCTCAACCTCGTCGGCATGGCCACCGTCCACCTCCTCCAGCGCCAGCCCGAGCAGAGCACCCAGTACGTCACGCAGGCCATGAAGGTGGCCAAGAAGGTCCGCTCCGAACGCGTCAACACTCGTATCCGCAAGACCGTCGACAACGCCGTACGCGACTTCGGCGACCTCGCCGAGGTCATCGACCTCACCGAGCAGCTCGCCGCCGAGCTGCCCGAGACGGCCGAGGCCGGCTGAGACACCACCGGCCGGACACACCGGCGCACCCCTGAACCCCGGCCGCGGCCGGCCCTCCCGAACTGCCCGACTCGGCTCCCCCGCCAGGTCATCGGAAGGCCGCCGCGGCCGGTTCTTTCACGCCACGAGGCTCCTCGTCCCCGCGTCCGCCCCGCGGCGCCGCCACCACACGCGCGATTCACCGACGCGTAACACAGCGGGCGCCTTCGTCACCCCCGCGAAACAACGGGGGGCGCCCACCGAAACCGCGCTGCGCCAGTCTCGTGGCGCATAACCGGCCCACCCCTCCTGGCCGGGAATCGCTTCCCGGACCGCGCAAGGCTTCGCCCGCACGGGGCCGTACCCAAGACGAGGAGACGCCGATGGCACCAGCCATCATGCTTGCGGCGGACGCACCCAAGCTGTCGTCCGCCAACACAGGCTTCATGCTCATCTGTTCCGCCCTGGTCATGCTGATGACCCCGGGCCTGGCCTTCTTCTACGGAGGCATGGTCCGCGTCAAGAGCACCCTCAACATGCTGATGATGAGTTTCGTCAGCCTGGGGATCATCACCATCCTCTGGGTCCTCTACGGCTTCTCCATGGCCTTCGGCGCCGACAAGGGCTCCCTCGTCGGCTGGACCTCCGACTTCGTCGGCTTCAGCGGGATCGGCAAGACCGACCTGTGGCCCGGATACACCATCCCGGTCTTCGTCTTCGCCGTCTTCCAGCTGATGTTCGCGATCATCACCCCGGCCCTGATCAGCGGCGCCCTCGCCGACCGGGTGAAGTTCACCGCCTGGTCACTGTTCGTGGTGCTGTGGGCCACGATCGTGTACTTCCCGGTCGCCCACTGGGTCTGGGGCACCGGCGGCTGGGCCTTCGACCTCGGCGTGATCGACTTCGCCGGCGGCACCGCCGTCCACATCAACGCCGGTGCGGCGGCGCTCGGCGTCATCCTCGTCATCGGCAAGCGCGTCGGCTTCAAGAAGGACCCGATGCGCCCGCACAGCCTCCCGCTGGTCATGCTCGGCGCCGGACTGCTGTGGTTCGGCTGGTTCGGTTTCAACGCCGGCTCCTGGCTCGGCAACGACGACGGCGTCGGCCCGCTGATGTTCGTCAACACCCAGATCGCCACCGCCGCCGCCATGCTCGCCTGGCTCGGCTACGAGAAGATCCGCCACGGCGCGTGCACCACGCTCGGCGCCGCCTCCGGCGCGGTCGCCGGCCTCGTCGCCATCACGCCCTCCGGCGGCGCGGTCTCCCCGCTCGGCGCCATCGCGGTCGGCGCCATCGCCGGTGTCCTCTGTGCCATGGCGGTCGGCCTGAAGTACCGGTTCGGCTACGACGACTCCCTCGACGTCGTCGGCGTCCACATGGTCGGCGGCGTCATCGGCTCCCTGCTGATCGGCCTGTTCGCCAGCGGCAGCGGCCAGTCCGACGTCAAGGGCCTCTTCTACGGCGGCGGCCTCGACCAGTTCTGGAAGCAGTGCGCCGGCGTCTTCGCGGTCCTCGCCTACTCCCTCGTCGCCTCCGCCGTCCTAGCCTTCCTGATCGACAGGACGATCGGCATGCGGGTCAGCGAGGACGAGGAGATCTCCGGCATCGACCGCGCCGAACACGCCGAGACCGCGTACGACTTCACCGGCGCGGGCGGCGGCGTCATCGCCGCCGGACCCACCGCCGCCGCGGGCGGCGCGACGCAGAGCAAGCCGAGCAAGAAGGTGGACGCATGAAGCTCATCACCGCCGTCGTGAAGCCGCACCGGCTGGACGAGATCAAGGAGGCCCTCCAGGCCTTCGGCGTCCACGGCCTCACCGTCACCGAGGCCAGCGGTTACGGCCGCCAGCGCGGACACACCGAGGTCTACCGCGGCGCCGAGTACACCGTCGACCTGGTCCCCAAGATCCGCATCGAGGTGCTGGCCGAGGACGACGACGCCGAACAGCTCATCGACGTCGTGGTCAAGGCGGCCCGAACGGGCAAGATCGGAGACGGCAAGGTCTGGTCCCTGCCGGTCGAGACGGCCGTACGGGTCCGCACCGGCGAACGCGGCCCGGACGCGCTCTGACAGCCACGAGGACGGGAGTCGCCGGGTGACGGACACCGACATGCGCAACGAAGCAGAGGACTCGGGACCCAGCGGCTACGCGGCGGCCCGGCTGCGCCTCCTCACCGAGGAGACGCGGCCCGGGCCGCCGCGCCGTGCCGCCCTCTCCGCCCTCACCGACGACTGGCTGGCCGGCCTCTTCGCCGCCGCGGCCCAGAACCTGCCCGGCGCGTCCCTCGTCGCCGTCGGCGGCTACGGCCGCGGCGAACTCTCCCCGCGAAGCGACCTCGACCTGCTCCTGCTGCACGACGGCAGCGCCCCCGAGGCGGTCGCCGCCCTCGCCGACCGCCTCTGGTACCCCGTCTGGGACCTCGGGCTCGCCCTCGACCACTCCGTCCGCACCCCTACCGAGGCCCGCCGGACGGCCGCCGACGACCTCAAGGCCCAGCTCGGCCTGCTCGACGCCCGGCACCTGGCGGGCGACCGCGGCCTGACCACCGCACTGCGCACCCAGGTCCTCGCCGACTGGCGCAACCAGGCCCCCAAGCGCCTGCCGGAACTGCGCGACCTGTGCGCCGAGCGAGCCGAACGCCAGGGCGAACTCCAGTACCTCCTGGAACCCGACCTCAAGGAGGCCCGCGGCGGCCTGCGCGACGCCACCGCCCTGCGCGCCGTCGCCGCCTCCTGGCTCGCCGACGCCCCCCGCGAAGGCCTCGCCGACGCCCGCCGACGGCTCCTCGACGTACGCGACGCCCTCCATCTGACCACCGGCCGCGCCACCGACCGGCTCGCCCTCCAGGAACAGGACCAGGTCGCCGCCCACCTCGGCCTCCTCGACGCCGACACCCTGCTGCGCCAGGTCTACGAGGCCGCCCGCGTCATCTCCTACGCCGGCGACGTCACCTGGCGCGAAGTGGGGCGCGTGCTCAAGTCCCGCGCCGCCCGCCCCAAGCTGCGCGCTCTCCTCGGCGGTGGGAAGACCCACCTCGCCGAACGGACCCCGCTCGCCGAGGGCGTCGTGGAACAGGACGGAGAAGTCGTCCTCGCCCGCACCGCCCGCCCCGAACGCGACCCCGTGCTCCCGCTGCGCGCCGCGGCCGCCGCCGCCCAGGCCGGCCTCCCGCTCTCCCTGCACGCCGTGCGCCGCCTGGCCGCCGCCGCGGGCCCGCTGCCCACGCCCTGGCCGGCCGAGGCCCGCGAACAGCTCGTCACCCTGCTCGGCTCCGGCCGCCCCACCGTCCAGGTCTGGGAAGCCCTCGAAGCGGAAGGCGTCATCAGCCGGCTGCTGCCCGACTGGGAACGGGTGCGCTGCCGCCCCCAGCGCAACGCCGTCCACGTGTGGACCGTCGACCGCCACCTCATCGAGACCGCCGTACGCGCCGCCGGTTTCACCCGCCGCGTCCACCGCCCCGACCTCCTGCTCGCCGCCGCACTGCTGCACGACATCGGCAAGGGCTGGCCAGGCGACCACTCCGTCGCCGGCGAGACCATCGCCCACGACGTGGCCGGGCGCATCGGCTTCGACCAGGCGGACGCGGCCGTCCTCGCCGTCCTCGTCCGCCACCACCTGCTGCTGGTGGAGACCGCCACCCGCCGCGACCTCGACGACCCCGCCACCGTCCGCGCCGTCGCCGAGGCGGTCGGCACCCAGGGCACCCTCGAACTGCTGCACGCCCTGACCGAGGCGGACGCCCTGGCCACCGGCCCCGCCGCCTGGTCCTCCTGGCGCGCCTCCCTCGTCGCCGACCTGGTGCGCCGCGTCTCCGCCCTCCTCGCCGGCGAGGAGCCCGAGGACTCCGAACCCGCCACTGCGCCCACCGCCGAGCAGGAACGGCTCGCCGTCGAGGCCTTCCGCACCGGCGGCCCCGTCCTCACCCTGCGCCCCCAGGCCGACCCCCTGGACGAGGACCCCGCACGCGAGCCCGAACCCCTCGGCGTCGAACTGCTGCTCGCCGTCCCCGACCAGCCCGGAGTGCTTCCCGCGGTCGCCGGCGTCCTCGCCGTGCACCGGCTCACCGTCCGCACGGCCGAACTGCGCACCCTGGACCTGCCCGACGGCTTCGGTGACGCCACCGTCCTGCTGCTGAACTGGCGCGTCGCCGCCGAGTACGGCTCACTGCCGCAGGCCACCCGGCTCCGCGCCGACCTGGTCCGGGCACTCGACGGCAGCCTCGACGTCGCCGGCCGCCTCGCCGAGCGCGACGCCGCCTATCCGCGCCGCCGCGGCGTCGTGCCGCCCCCGCCGCGGGTGACGGTCGCCCCGGCCGCCTCCCGGCACGCCACCGTCATCGAGGTCCGCGCCCAGGACGCGCCCGGCCTGCTGTTCCGGCTCGGGCAGGCGATGGAGGACGCGAAGGTACGGGTGCGCAGCGCCCACGTCTCGACGCTCGGCGCGAACGCGGTGGACGCCTTCTACGTCACGGCCCTGGACGGCACCCCGCTGCCGGACGAGGAGGCCGCGTCGCTGACCCGGCGGGTGGCGGAGACGCTGCGGGGATGATCCGTCGCCGGCGACCGTGCCCCGCCCGCCGCCGGCGGGCGGGGACGATTCGCTTGCGGGGGCGGATACCCTGGAGGGCAGCCCAAGACGACTCCTACCCCGAGGACCGACGCCGCCGTGTTCGATACTCTCTCCGATCGCCTCTCAGCGACCTTCAAGAACCTGCGCGGCAAGGGGCGGTTGTCCGAGGCGGACATCGACGCCACGGCGCGCGAGATCCGTATCGCCCTGCTCGAGGCGGACGTGGCCCTGCCCGTCGTCCGCACGTTCATCAAGAACGTCAAGGAGCGCGCCCTCGGCGCCGAGGTCTCCCGGGCGCTGAACCCCGCCCAGCAGGTCCTCAAGATCGTCAACGACGAGCTGGTGACCATCCTCGGCGGCGAGACCCGCCGTCTCCGCTTCGCCAAGCAGCCCCCCACCGTGATCATGCTCGCCGGCCTCCAGGGCGCGGGCAAGACCACCCTCGCGGGCAAGCTCGGCAAGTGGCTCAAGGAGCAGGGCCACTCCCCGCTCCTGGTCGCCTGCGACCTGCAGCGCCCCAACGCCGTCAACCAGCTCAGCGTCGTCGCCGACCGCGCCGGCGTGGCCGTCTACGCCCCCGAGCCGGGCAACGGCGTCGGCGACCCGGTCAAGGTCGCCAAGGACTCCATCGAGTTCGCCAAGGCCAAGGTCCACGACATCGTGATCGTGGACACCGCCGGCCGCCTCGGCATCGACCAGGAGATGATGCAGCAGGCCGCGGACATCCGCGACGCCGTCTCCCCGGACGAGATCCTCTTCGTCGTCGACGCCATGATCGGCCAGGACGCGGTCAACACCGCCGAGGCCTTCCGCGACGGCGTCGGCTTCGACGGCGTGGTGCTCTCCAAGCTCGACGGCGACGCCCGCGGCGGTGCGGCCCTGTCGATCCGGCAGATCACCGGCAAGCCGATCATGTTCGCGTCCAACGGTGAGAAGCTCGACGACTTCGACGCCTTCCACCCGGACCGGATGGCCTCCCGCATCCTCGACATGGGCGACCTGCTCACCCTGATCGAGCAGGCGGAGAAGACGTTCAGCCAGGAAGAGGCCGAGAAGATGGCCTCCAAGCTGGCGTCGAAGAAGGGCCAGGACTTCACCCTGGACGACTTCCTGTCCCAGATGGAACAGGTCAGGAAGATGGGGTCCATCTCCAAGCTGCTCGGCATGCTCCCGGGCATGGGTCAGATCAAGGACCAGATCAACAACATCGACGAGCGCGACGTGGACCGCACCGCCGCGATCATCAAGTCGATGACCCCGGGTGAGCGCCAGGACCCCACGATCATCAACGGCTCGCGCCGCGCCCGCATCGCCAAGGGTTCCGGCGTCGAGGTCAGCGCCGTGAAGAACCTGGTCGAGCGGTTCTTCGAGGCCCGCAAGATGATGTCCCGCATGGCGCAGGGCGGCGGGATGCCCGGTATGCCGGGCATCCCGGGCATGGGCGGCGGCCCCGGCCGCTCCAGGAAGCAGCCGAAGAAGGCCAAGGGCAAGCAGCGCTCGGGCAACCCGATGAAGCGCAAGCAGCAGGAGCAGGAGGAGGCCGCGCGGCGCGCCGCGGCGGCCCAGGCGGGCGGCGCGCTGGGCCTGCCGCAGCAGGGCGCGCAGGACTTCGAGCTGCCGGACGAGTTCAAGAAGTTCATGGGCTGACGGTTCCCGGACCGACGGGCCCCGCTCCCGACCGACGGGCCCCGCTCCCGACCGGCGGGCCCCGGTCCGCGCACCGGCGGCGCAGAGGCCGTAGAGGGCGTCCCCTTCCGTGCGGAGGGGACGCCCTCAGCGCGTGCCGGGGCACGGCATCTGCCGTAACGTCCAGATATGAGCGATGCCGCGCCACCACGAAAGGCCCCTGACCAGCCGTGGCGCACCGAGGGCACGCCGGACCAGCCGCCGGGGCGGCCCGGCGGCCGGAGGACGCGCGGCAGATGGTGGGGCCTGCTGGTCACGGCGGTGATCGTCTTCCTGCTGGCCTACGGCGGGCTGAGCTACTACAGCAGCGGCGGCGAGCCGACGATCTCGTACACGGAGTTCAGCCGGCAGGTCGACGCCGGCAACGTCGGCAAGATCTACGCCAAGGGCGACGCGATCCAGGGCCAGCTGAAGACGGCGCGGACCAAGCCCGGCGGTCATGGCACGTACACGAAGTTCCGCACCCAGCGGCCGTCGTTCGCCGACGACCGGCTCTGGCAGAGCCTGAGCAGCCACAGGGTCACGGTGACCGCGCAGCCGGTCGTGCAGGAGCGCAGCTTCCTGTCCAATCTGCTGCTGTCGCTCGCCCCGATCGCGGTGCTGGCCGTCCTGTGGGTCTTCTTCGCCCGGCGGATCGGCTCGGGCCTGGGCGGTCCCGGCGGCCTGCTGGGCCGCAAGACGCCGCCCCGGCCGGTCGAGCTCCAGCCGGGCACCCAGCGCACCACGTTCGCCGACGTCGCCGGGATCGACGAGGTCAAGGGCGAGCTGGACGACGTGGTGGACTTCCTGAAGCACCCCGACGACTACCGGCGCATGGGCGCCAAGATGCCGCGCGGTGTGCTGCTCACGGGACCGCCGGGCACCGGCAAGACGCTGCTGGCGCGGGCCGTGGCGGGCGAGGCCGGGGTGCCGTTCTTCTCGGCGTCCGCGTCGGAGTTCATCGAGATGATCGTCGGCGTGGGCGCCTCCCGGGTGCGCGAGCTGTTCGCCGAGGCCCGTAAGGTGGCCCCGTCGATCATCTTCATCGACGAGATCGACACCATCGGGCGGGCGCGGGGCGGCGGCGCGTCGATGGGCGGCCATGACGAGCGCGAGCAGACGCTGAACCAGATCCTGACCGAGATGGACGGCTTCTCGGGCTCCGAGGGCGTGATCGTGCTGGCCGCCACCAACCGGGCCGACGTGCTGGACCCGGCGCTGACCCGGCCGGGCCGGTTCGACCGGCTGGTGCAGGTGGCGCCGCCGGACCGGGGCGGCCGCGAGGCGATCCTGCGGATCCACACCCGGGAGATCCCGCTGGCCCCAGACGTGGACCTCAACCGGGTGGCCCGCACCACGCCGGGCATGACCGGCGCGGAACTGGCCAATCTCGCCAACGAGGCCGCGCTGCTCGCGGTCAAGCGGCGTCAGCGGCAGGTGACGCAGACCGACTTCTCCCAGGCGCTGGAGAAAGTGCAGCTGGGCGCCGAACGCGCCCTGGTCATGCCGCAGGAGGAGCGCCGACGCACCGCGTACCACGAGAGCGGGCACGCGCTGCTCGGCATGCTCCAGCCCGGCGCCGACCCGGTCCGCAAGATCACCATCGTGCCGCGCGGACGGGCGCTCGGCGTCACCCTCTCGACGCCGGAGTCGGACAAGTACGCGTACACCGAGGAGTATCTGCGCGGCCGGATCATCGGCGCGCTCGGCGGCATGGCGGCCGAACACGTGGTCTACGACGTCATCACCACCGGTTCGGAGAGCGACCTGGAGCAGGTGACCAACATCGCGCGCGGGATGGTGGCCCGGTGGGGCATGAGCGAGCACCTGGGACGGCTGTCGGCGCTGCCGAACGACTCCCAGCAGGCCTACGGGCTCGCCGCCGCCCCGCAGACCCTGGACGCCATCGACACCGAGATGCGGCGGATCGTGGACGAGTGCTACGAGGAGGCGTGCCGCAAGCTGCGCGACCACCGGCCGCAGCTGGACGCGCTGGCGGCGGCCCTGCTGGAGAGCGAGACCCTGGAGGAGGCCGACGCCTACCGGGTCGCCGGCATCACGCGTCTGAAGAAGGACCTGGAGGCGGAGGCCGAACCGGAGCCGAAGCCCGAGCCGGAGGCGCACTCCCGGCGCCCGGAGGACGGGGGCGGCGACGACGGCCGCGGCGCCCACCGGGCCTGACCGGCCGCCACGCGGGCGGGCGGACGCGGCGTGAGCGTTCACGTGCGGGGCGGCCGGCCCGGGGCCCGTGGGGCGGGCCGGTGCGTCGTCCGCTCAGGGCGTCAGCGCGATCAGGTAGCGGAACACGTTCGGCATCCACACCGTGCCGTCGGCCCGCTGGTGGGCGTGCAGGGTCTCCGCCAGCTCCTTGGCGACCTGGGCGGGGTCGCCCGCCTCGATCGCGGCGTCGAACAGTCCGGTGGAGAGCATGCCGCGCACCGCGCTGTCGAGACCGGCGTATCCGAACGGGCAGGCCACCCGCCCGGAGCCGTCGGGCCGCAGTCCGGCGCGCCGGGCGACGTCCTCCAGGCCGTCGCGCGCGGCGGGGCGCGGGGCGTCCGGCCCGGTCGCCACCCGCAGCACCGAGGAGGTCGCGCACCGCTCGGGCGGTCCCCAGCCGGCCAGCACGACCGGGGCCCCGCGCCCGGCGAGCGGCGCTGCCGCGGAGAGCAGTTCGCTCAGCCGTTCGCCGTCGCCGGTCAGGCACCCGACCGGGTCGAACGCGGTGATCAGGGTGTACGGCGGCCTCAGGCCGCCGTCCGCGTCCCCGGCGTCCGTCTTTCCGCCCTGCTCGCCGTCGTCGAGGAGGGCCGAGAGCGGCCCGTCGACGATCCGGGCGGCCGCACGCGCCTGTGTGCCCCCCGTCTGCGGCAGCAGGCGGCGGCGCGCGAGGGCGAGCCGTTCGGGGCAGGAGGGGCCGACGCCGGTGACCGCCGCCCCCCGGGCGTGCGCCATCAGCAGGGCGAGCCCGGACCCGCAGCCCAGGGCCAGCAGCCGGGTGCCGGCGCCCACTTCCAGTCGTTCGTACACGGCTTCGTAGAGCGGTACCAGCATCCGCTCCTGGATCTCGGACCAGTCACGCGCGCGTGCACGCTGGTCCACCCGGGGAGCCGGCCCCGCGTGGGCGGCGTGCTGACGCACGAGCGTAGGTGTCATGGATAAGCGCCCCAATCCGCCGAGAGTTGCCGCTGTGCAGGTTCCGTGGCCCCCGTGCCGCGCGCTCGCACTTCCCGTATGTCAGGTAACTCCCCGCTCCGCATCGCGTCCAGGGGTCGAGGGGCTCTCGGTTGCCGGTTTCGGGCGTGCGGCGCGATATTTCACATGCCGGTAACCGGGGCCTCGACAAGCTGTTTCCGGACATGGACCCGGCCGCCCCGGACGGCGGGAGCGGGCCGGTGCGGGACAGGGGGAGCGGGCCCGGTAACGTCAGGGGCACCGGGCGCGCTGACCGAGTGACGGCGTTCGCCCTCGGAAGCGGCCGAAACGCCTCTTGCCCCGTTCAGCACCCCGTGACCACCGGACGGCGGCCGCTGGTGCGTAGCCGGGACTACGCACCAGCTTGTGCCGAGCTGTGCGGCTTCTCCGCAGATCAGCGCACCCGCCCTCGTCAGGACGCATCAGCGGCAACTGACGGGTACGTGCAAATTATTTGGGATGCCCCGGAATAGGAACACGGCGGCACCCACGCTCGTTGTCATTACGTGAGCACGACACAGACAACACCTGTTCTCGCAGCGGAACTGGCGCAGGCGTGGGCCGACATTCAGCGGAACCACCCCGAACTGCCGGATCTGGCCGCGCCGGAATCCCTGATCGGAGAGTCGTCGTCCGCGTGCGGGCACGAACTCTCCTTCGAGCGACTGCTGCACGAAGCAGTCCACGGCATCGCCGCCGCGCGCGGGGTGCGTGACACCTCCCGCGCCGGCCGGTACCACAACCGCCGGTTCCTCGCCATCGCCGAGGAGCTGGGGCTGGACCACCCGGACGAGCCGCATCCCAGCAGCGGCTTCTCCCTGGTCACGCTCAGCCCCGAGGCCAAGCGGCGCTACCGCCCGACCATGGAGCGCCTCCAGCGCGCCCTGAAGGCGCACACCGCGGCCACCTCCGCCGACACCAGCCGCACCTTCCGGGGTCCGGCCGCCCGCCACGGCTCCTCCGGCGGCGGCGTCCGGGTCAAGGCGGTCTGCGACTGCGGCCGCAACGTCCGGGTGGTGCCCTCGGTCCTGGCGCAGGCCCCGATCGTGTGCGGGGGATGCGGCAAGCCGTTCCGGATCCCGGAGACGGTGGGGGCGGCGGCGAGCTGACCGCGTCCGGCATCTCGTGGGTGCCGGACGCGCCACGGCGCGCCGGGGCGACGGCGCGGCCGCGGGCAGTTCTGCCGCGGAGCCGTCGCGCCGGGTGCCGCCGAGGCGTGCCCGCATACGGCCGCAGCACCCCATGCCCGATCGGGTCCGCGGGGTGTGGCAGAATGGCCAGCTGTACTCGACAGTCGCACAGGACCCCTCTCTCCTCCGGCTGACGCGTCCATCGGGCACTCGGGTACCGCAACCCCACGCGGCGTCTCGCCGTGCCCACCCACGTCAAATCCAGGAGAACCCACTCCCGTGGCAGTCAAGATCAAGCTGAAGCGTCTGGGCAAGATCCGTTCGCCTCACTACCGCATCGTCGTCGCCGACTCCCGTACCCGCCGTGACGGCCGGGCCATCGAGGAGATCGGTCTGTACCACCCGGTGCAGAACCCCTCGCGCATCGAGGTCAACGCCGAGCGCGTGGCGTACTGGCTCTCCGTCGGCGCCCAGCCGACCGAGCCCGTGCTCGCCATCCTGAAGAAGACCGGCGACTGGCAGAAGTTCAAGGGCGAGCCCGCCCCGGCTCCGCTGCTCCAGCCGCAGGAGAAGGCCGCGCGTCCGGCGTTCGAGGCTCTCGGCGGCGACGACGAGGGCAAGGGTGAGGCGATCACCCCGAAGAAGAAGGCTGAGAAGAAGGACGAGGCCGCTGCCGCGTCCGAGTCGACCGAGGCCTGAGCAGCATGCTCGAAGAGGCGCTTGAGCACCTCGTGAAGGGCATCGTCGACAACCCTGACGATGTGCAGGTCGCCTCGCGCAACCTGCGTCGCGGACGCGTGCTGGAGGTCCGGGTGCACCCCGAGGACCTCGGCAAGGTGATCGGTCGCAACGGCCGTACCGCACGCGCGCTGCGCACCGTCGTGGGCGCCATCGGCGGCCGCGGTGTCCGCGTCGACCTCGTCGACGTGGACCACGTCCGCTGACGCTTATCGCAACCGGCTCGGGCCGGGGAGGGCCACACGGCCGTCCCCGGCCCGAGCCGTATCAGTGGGAAAGTCGCACGAGCAGGATGACGACAGGAGAATTGGACACGTGCAGCTGGTAGTCGCACGGATCGGCCGTGCCCATGGCATCAAGGGCGAGGTCACCGTCGAGGTGCGTACCGACGAGCCGGAGCTGAGGCTCGCGCCCGGCGCCGTACTCGCCACCGATCCCGCATCCACGGGCCCGCTCACCATCGAGACCGGCCGGGTCCACAGCGGCCGCCTCCTGCTGCGTTTCGAGGGCGTCGGCGACCGCACCGCCGCCGAGGCGCTGCGCAACACCCTGCTCATCGCCGAGGTGGACCCGGAGGAACTGCCCGAGGACGAGGACGAGTACTACGACCACCAGCTGATCGACCTCGACGTGGTCACCGAGGACGGTACGGAGGTCGGGCGGATCACCGAGATCTCGCACCTGCCCTCGCAGGACCTGTTCATCGTGGAGCGCCCCGACGGCAGCGAGGTGATGATCCCGTTCGTCCAGGAGATCGTCACCGAGATCGACCTGGAGGAGCAGCGGGCCGTCATCGCCCCGCCGCCCGGCCTGATCGACGATCGCGCCGAGATCGCCTCCGCGCGCGACGCCGGGCAGGAGTCGCGCGATGCCGGGCAGGAGGCAGGCGAGGCCGAGCCGGAGTCGCGCGGGTCCGGGGACGCGTCCTGATGCGCCTCGACGTCGTCACGATCTTCCCCGAGTACCTCGAACCGCTGAACGTCTCCCTCGTCGGCAAGGCACGCGCGCGCGGGCAGCTGGACGTGCGGGTGCACGACCTGCGCGAGTGGACCTACGACCGGCACAACACCGTCGACGACACGCCCTACGGCGGCGGCCCCGGCATGGTCATGAAGACCGGGCCCTGGGGCGACGCCCTGGACACCGTCCTCGCCGACGGCTACGAGGGCGGCGCGCACGCGCCCGCGCTGATCGTCCCGACCCCCAGCGGCCGGCCGTTCACCCAGGAACTCGCCGTCGAACTCTCCGAGCGCCCCTGGCTGATCTTCACCCCGGCCCGCTACGAGGGCATCGACCGCCGTGTCATGGACGAGTACGCGACCCGGATGCCCGTCTACGAGGTCTCCATCGGCGACTACGTCCTGGCCGGCGGCGAGGCGGCCGTCCTGGTCGTCACCGAGGCGGTGGCCCGCCTGCTGCCCGGCGTCCTCGGCAACGCCGAGTCCCACCGCGACGACTCCTTCGCCCCCGGCGCCATGGCCAGCCTGCTGGAGGGCCCCGTCTACACCAAGCCGCCCGTCTGGCGCGGCCGGGACATCCCGGACGTGCTGCTCAGCGGCCACCACGGGAAGATCGCCCGCTGGCGCCGCGACGAGGCCCTGCGGCGCACCACCGCCCACCGGCCCGACCTCATCGAGCGCTGCGAGCCCGAGGCGTTCGACAAGAAGGACCGCGAGATGCTCTCCATCCTGGGCTGGGCACCGGACCCCGAGGGCGAGCCGTACGGGCGATTTTGGCGCAGGGCCGACGACGTGGAAGAATAGGCCGCTGTTGTGCGCCGTCCGGCGTGCGCCCCTGCCACAGGGGGACACGACGCCCGCCCCGATCCGCGCGACACCATCCCAGAACCTCTAGTTCCGTTGATGACCTGTGGCATCAACGAGGAAAGCAGACGAAATGTCTCACCTGCTCGACACCGTCGACGCCGCGTCGGTCCGCGACGACATCCCCGCCTTCCGCCCGGGCGACACGGTCAACGTGCACGTCCGCGTCATCGAGGGCAACCGCTCCCGTGTGCAGCAGTTCAAGGGCGTCGTGATCCGCCGCCAGGGCTCGGGCGTGCGCGAGACCTTCACGGTCCGCAAGGTCTCCTTCTCCGTCGGCGTCGAGCGCACCTTCCCGGTGCACACCCCGATCGTGGAGAAGATCGAGCTCGTCACCCGCGGTGACGTGCGCCGCGCCAAGCTGTACTACCTCCGTGAGCTGCGCGGCAAGGCCGCGAAGATCAAGGAGAAGCGCGAGAACTGAGCGCCCTCCGGGGTTCATGGCCGGGGCGGATAGCATTCCGCCCCGATGGACACCGAAGCACAGTCGATGGAGCGCGACCGCTCCTGCCGCCCCTGCGACGCCGGACCCGACGAGGCTCCGGACGCACAGGGCCGACAGGGGCGGTCGCGTTCGTCGTTGCCGGCGCGGCTCACCGGACGGCTTCCGGGCGGGCGGATCACCCTGGCCGCGCTGCTCTGCCTGGCCCTGCTGTTCCTGCTCAACACGTTCGTGGCCCAGCCGTTCCAGATCCCGAGCGGGTCCATGGAGCCGGGATTGAGGATCGGCGACCGCGTTCTCGTAAACAAGTTGGCGTACCGTTTCGGAGCCGGGCCGCGCCGCGGCGACGTCGTCGTCTTCGACGGCACCGGGTACTTCGGGGACTCCGACTACGTCAAACGCGTCGTGGGCGTGGGGGGAGACCACGTGGTCTGCTGTGACAAGGAGGGCAGGATCGAGGTGAACGGCCGACCGGTCGACGAATCGACGTTCCTGCACCCCGGCGACCGCCCCTCGGCGGTGCCGTTCGACGTCGTCGTGCCCGAGGGGACCCTGTTCCTGCTCGGCGACCACCGCGACGACTCCAGCGACTCCCGCGACCACCTCGGCTCGCCTGGCGGCGGCATGATCCCGGTCGGCGCCGTCGTCGGCCGCGCCGACTGGATCGCCTGGCCCCCCGGGCACTGGACGCGCATCACCCGGCCCGACGCGTACGCGCGCGTGCCCGAGGCGGGCGCCTGTGCGCGCGTGCCCGTGGCCGGTGTCCACGCGCGTGTGGACGCGGGCGGCGCCTGGGACGGCGGCGTCCCCGCTCCGGACGGCGGCGTCCATGGGTAGCCGCGGCCGACCGCGCGGTGTCCCGGCGTCCGACGGCACCGCGGGCCTGCTGCCCACGGGGGCCCGGCGCGCCTCCAGCCCGGCCGGCGGGCGCACCCGCGCCGAGCGGCGCAAGCTGCAGCGCAAGGTCAAGCGCAAGCGCAGGCGCTCCGCCGTGCGGGAGATCCCGCTGCTGGTCGGCGTCGCCGTGCTCATCGCGCTGGTGCTGAAGACGTTCCTCGTACAGGCCTTCGTGATCCCGTCGGGCTCCATGGAGCAGACGATCCGGATCGGCGACCGGGTCCTGGTCGACAAGTTCACCCCGTGGTTCGGCTCGATGCCGCAGCGCGGGGACGTGGTGGTCTTCCACGACCCGGGCGGCTGGCTCAAGGACGAGCAGCCGGCCAAGAAGAACGACCCCGTCGTCGTCAAGCAGCTCAAGGAAGGGCTCACCTTCATCGGCCTGCTGCCCTCCGACAACGAGAAGGACCTCATCAAGCGGGTCGTCGGCGTCGGCGGCGACCACGTCAAGTGCTGCGACGCGCAGGGCCGGATCACCGTCAACGGCGTTCCCCTGAACGAGCGGGACTACATCTTCCCGGGTGACGCCCCCTCCGACGAGCCGTTCGACATCACCGTCCCGCAGGGCCGGCTGTGGGTGATGGGCGACCACCGCGGCAACTCCGCGGACTCCCGCTTCCACCAGGACTCGGCCTACAAGGGGACCGTCTCGCTGGACTCGGTGGTCGGCCGGGCCATGGTGATCGGCTGGCCGTTCGGTCACTGGAGCACGCTGAAGGAGCCCACGACCTTCGCCTCCGTGTCCGACGCGGCGGCCGGGTCGACCGCCGCCGCCCCGCTGTCGCATAGGGTTGCCCCCTACGATCCCAAGAGATCGGTTCGACTCCCGAGCCCTGCGGAACTCCCGCTCGTTATGGGAGTGGTGGGCCTGCACCGCACCTGGCGCAGGCGGCGGCACGGAGTGAGGAGTTGGCGTGGGGGATGTGGCGGTTGGCGCACGGACCGGAGGCGACGGCGAGGAGCACCGCCGGCGCCCGGTGGGAGCGGCGGCCCCCGCCGCGGACGGTGCCGTGCCCTCCGGGAGTGACAGCGATACAGCCGAGGACGGCACGGTGACGGAGCACAGTCAGAGCGAAGAGCAGGGGGCCGGCGGCGGCTCCCCGGAAGCGAAGAAGCCCCGCTCCTTCTGGAAGGAGCTGCCGATCCTCATCGGTATCGCGCTGGTGCTGGCGCTGCTGATCAAGACCTTCCTCGTGCAGGCGTTCTCCATCCCGTCGGACTCGATGCAGAACACCCTCCAGCGGGGCGACCGGGTCCTGGTCGACAAGCTGACCCCGTGGTTCGGCTCGGAGCCCGAGCGCGGCGAGGTCGTCGTCTTCCACGACCCGGACGACTGGCTGGCCGGTGAGCCCACGGCCAAGCCCAACCCCCTGCAGAAGGTCCTCAGCTGGATCGGCCTGATGCCGTCCGCCGAGGAGAAGGACCTGATCAAGCGCGTCATCGGCGTCGGCGGCGACACCGTCGAATGCAAGAACTCCGGCCCCCTGCTGGTCAACGGCAAGGCGCTGAACGAGCCGTACGTCTACCCGGGCAACACCCCGTGCAGCGTGGACGACCAGGGCGGCCAGTTCAAGGTGACGGTGCCCAAGGGCTACATCTGGGTCATGGGCGACCACCGGCAGAACTCCCGCGACTCGCGCTACAACCAGACCGACGAGCACCACGGCATGGTGCCGGTCAAGGACGTCGTCGGCCGTGCCATCGTGCGTGCCTGGCCGATCAACCGCTGGGGCACGCTGCCGGTCCCGGACACCTTCGACCAGCCGGGTCTCGGTGAGCATTCCTCCGCGGCGGGCGCCCTGACGGTCGCGCCGACCGGCGTGGCCCTCAGCGCGGTCGTGCCGGTGGCGGTGTGGCGCCGCAGGCGCTCCATGGAGTCCCTGAACGGCACGGGCGTCCCCACGACGCCCACCGGCGGCCGCTGAGCCGTCCGACGCGCCCCCGAGGGTCCCGTCCGGGGCCCTCGGGGGCGTACGCGGTTGCGTGCGGAAGGGGGCTGCCCCGTTCCGGTACCGCCGGGTAGGGTGCGGGTCCATGGGTGGCGAGAGCACGACGCGTACGGCCCCGCTGAGCGGCGGCACAGGCAGGGCCCCGGCGGGTGGCAGGACGGGACAGCGGCTGTCCGGGCTGGCCGTGGCGCTGGGACTGGTGCTGTTCCTCGGCGGCTTCGCGTGGGCGGCCGTCGTCTACCGCCCGTACACCGTGCCGACCAGTTCGATGTCGCCGACGATCGGCATGGGCGACCGGGTGCTGGCCCAGCGCGTGGACGGCGACGAGGTGCGCCGCGGCGACGTCGTCGTCTTCCGCGACAGCACCTGGGTGGCCGACGCCCCCGTGGTCAAGCGCGTGGTGGCCGTCGGTGGCGACACCGTCGCCTGCTGCACCGACGGCAAGCTGACCGTCAACGGCAAGAAGATCGACGAGCCCTACCTCAAGGGCGACGTCGCCGAGGTCCAGGGCTTCCCCACCGTGAAGGTGCCCGAGGGCCGGCTGTTCCTGCTCGGCGACGAACGCGAGGGCTCCCTGGACTCCACCGCCCACCTCACCGACGCCGCCAAGGGCACCGTCTCCCGCAGCGACGTGAGCGCGCGTGTGGACGCCGTGATCTGGCCCGCCAAGGGCATGCTGGAGCGCCCCACCGGCTTCGAGGCGCTCGGCGCCCTCTCGCAGCCGGGCCCGCTGCGCACCGTCGTCGCCCTGATCGTCGCCGGCGCCGTGCTCGTCCTGGCCGGCGGCGCCTACGGTCCCCTCGCCAAGCTGCTGGGCCGCTCCCGCACCCGTGCCCGGACGGAGCCGGCCGGTGCCCGCTGAGGCCCGGGACGCGGGCGGGGACACGTACGCGGGCGGGCTGCGCAAGGTGGCCCGGGTGGTGCTGCTCGACCCGGTCGACCGCGTCCTGCTGCTGCACGGCCACGAGCCGGACGACCCCGCCGACGACTGGTGGTTCACGCCCGGCGGCGGCCTGGAGGGCGACGAGAGCCGTGAGGACGCCGCCCTGCGGGAACTCGCCGAGGAGACCGGCATCACCGACGTCGCGCTCGGCCCGGTCCTGTGGCGGCGCCGGTGCTCCTTCCCGTTCGCCGGCCGCCGGTGGGACCAGGACGAGTGGTACTACCTGGCCCGCACCACCCAGACGGCGACCGCCGCCACGGCCCTGACCGAGCTGGAACGGCGCAGCGTGGCGGGCGCACGCTGGTGGACCTGTCGGGAACTGGCCCGCACGCATGAGACCGTGTACCCGACCAGACTCGCCGGGCTGCTGCGCACTCTGCTCGACGAAGGTCCTCCGGCCGAACCCGTGACCCTGGACACCGAAATCGTCTAGGGGCGCACGGGACTGGCGCACAATGGGGGGACCGTACGGCTGAAGGGGAACATGCCATGAGCGCCGAGGACCTCGAGAAGTACGAGACCGAGATGGAGCTGAAGCTCTACCGGGAGTACCGCGATGTCGTCGGTCTGTTCAAATACGTGATCGAGACCGAGCGGCGTTTCTACCTCACCAACGACTACGAGATGCAGGTCCATTCGGTCCAGGGTGAGGTGTTCTTCGAGGTGTCGATGGCTGACGCCTGGGTGTGGGACATGTACCGGCCGGCCCGGTTCGTCAAGCAGGTGCGTGTCCTCACGTTCAAGGACGTGAACATCGAGGAGCTGAGCAAGAGCGAGCTGGAGCTGCCGGGCGGGTGAGGTGCACCCGTGTGGGTGACGGAGTTGTCCACAACCGCTGAGTAACCCACCAAGATCCACTCGGTGGGCGCGGATGCGTGACGGTGGGCGCCGGAGGTGGTGCCGACATGAACACCCATCAGGCACGCAGCGCACTCGGCAGGTACGGCGAGGGGCTGGCCGCGCGCCGGCTGGCCACGGCCGGGCTGACGGTCCTGGCGCGCAACTGGCGCGACGGCAGGACCGGTGAGATCGACATCGTGGCCCGGGACGGCGACGTCCTGGTCGTCTGCGAGGTGAAGACCCGCAGGGCGGCCGGCTTCCAGCACCCGATGGCCGCGATCACGGCCGAGAAGGCCGAGCGGCTGCGCGGCCTCGCGCAACGCTGGATCCAGACCCACGGCGGAGCGCCGCCCGGCGGCGTCCGCATCGACCTCGTCGGCGTCCTGCTGCCCCGGCGTGGAGCGCCGGTGGTCGAGCATGTGCGAGGGGCGGCCTGATGGGATTCGCACGCACGTGCTCTGTGGCCCTCGTCGGGGTGGAAGGCGTGGTCGTCGAGGTCCAGGCCGATCTGGAACCGGGCGTCGCCGCCTTCACCCTGGTGGGCCTGCCCGACAAGAGCCTGACCGAGAGCCGGGACCGGGTCCGGGCCGCCGTGGTCAACTCCGGCGGCGAATGGCCGCAGAAGAAACTCACGGTCGGACTCAGCCCCGCCTCGGTGCCCAAGGCCGGCAGCGGCTTCGACCTCGCCGTCGCCTGCGCGGTGCTCGGCGCGGCCGAACGGATCGATCCCCGGGTCCTCGCCGACATCGTCATGATCGGGGAACTCGGCCTGGACGGCCGGGTGCGCCCCGTGCGGGGCATCCTGCCCGCCGTGCTCGCCGCCGCCGACGCCGGCTACGAACAGGTGGTCGTCCCCGAGTGCGCCGCCGCCGAGGCCTCGCTCGTGCCCGGCGTCTCCGTGCTCGGCGTACGCAGCCTGCGCCAGCTGATCGCCGTGCTCACCGACGAACCCGTGCCCGAGGAGGAACCGGACGAGCAGGGCCGCCCGGACCCGTTGCTGGCCGGACTGCGCCTGCCCGGCGCCGGCTCGGCCACCGGCATGCACGGCGTGGGCGCCGCCCAGCACGGCGAGGGACACGACCTCGCCGACGTGATCGGCCAGGCCTCCGCGCGCACCGCGTTGGAGGTCGCCGCGGCCGGCGGCCACCACCTGTTCCTGGAGGGGCCGCCCGGCGCGGGCAAGACCATGCTCGCCGAGCGGCTGCCCGCCGTCCTGCCCCCGCTCGCCCGGCAGGAGTCGCTGGAGGTCACCGCGATCCACTCGGTGGCCGGACTGCTGCCGCCGGGCAAGCCCCTGATCGACCTCGCCCCCTACTGCGCCCCGCACCACTCGGCGACGATGCAGGCGCTCGTCGGCGGCGGCCAGGGCATCGCCCGCCCCGGCGCCGTCTCCCTCGCCCATCGAGGCGTGCTCTTCCTGGACGAGACCCCCGAGTTCAGCAGCCATGCCCTGGACGCCCTGCGCCAGCCCCTGGAGGCCGGCCATGTGGTGATCGCCCGCAGCGCCGGGGTGGTGCGGTTCCCGGCGAAGTTCCTGATGGTCCTGGCGGCCAACCCCTGCCCCTGCGGCCGGTTCTCGCCGCGCCGCGACAACCAGTGCGAGTGCCCGTCCTCGGCGATCCGCCGCTACCAGGCCCGCATCTCCGGCCCGCTCCTGGACCGGGTGGACCTGCGGGTGGAGGCCGAACCGGTCACCCGGGCCGAACTGGCGCTGCGCGGCGCCCGAGGCGAGTCCACGGCCGCCGTGGCCGGGCGGGTGCGGGCCGCCAGGGAGCGCGCGGCGGCCCGGCTCGCTGACACCCCCTGGCGGACCAACGCCGAGGTGCCCGGACACGAGCTGCGCACCCGCTGGCACGCCGCGCCCGGCGCGATGGACGAAGCCGAGCGCAGCCTGGAACGCGGGGTGCTGACCGCCCGCGGACTCGACCGCGTGCTCCGGGTCGCCTGGACGATCGCGGACCTGGGCGGCCACACCCGCCCCGACGCGGGCGACGTGACGCTGGCGCTGCAACTGCGCACGGGCGTGCCGAGGGGCGTGCCGATGGCCATCGGGGCACCGGCATGAACGGGGAACGCGCCGAGCCCCTGGTGCGTCAGGGCTCCGGGCGGCGCCCGAATCCCCCGGAGCACGAGGACTGCCCGGTGCGCGCCGAGCTTCCGGAGCGCCGGGGCCGCGCGGAAGGCACCGAATTCCCGGAGCGCCGGGACTGTGCGGAGCGCGCCGGGCTTTCGGGATGGCCAGGCCGTACCGAGCGCCCCCGGCTTCCGGTCCCGCCCGAGTCCGGGCAGTTCTCGGATCTCCCGGACCTCTCGGAGCGGTCGCAGCTTCCCGAGCCGCTCGAGCCCTCGGGGTGCCCGGGCGGGAGCGGACGCGCGGCGGCGGGCTGCGAGCTGTCGGCCCGGGTCTTACTCACCCGCGTCCTCGAACCGGGGGACGCGTCCGGCGGCCGGTGGGTGCGGGAACTGGGGGCCGTGGCGGTGGCCCGGCGGCTGCGTGACGGCGGGCCGCGCCTCGCCGGGTTCTCGGACAAACGATGGGCCGGACTGTGCGCCCGGGCCGCGCAGTCCGACCCCGCACGGGACCTCGCCGCCGCCCGCGCGGCCGGAGTGCGGTTCGTGTGCCCCGGCACGCCCGAGTGGCCGGCCCAGCTCGACGACCTGGGGGACGCCCGCCCGCTCGGCCTGTGGGTGCGCGGCAGACCCAGCCTGCGGCTGTGGGCGCTGCGCTCGGTCGCCGTGGTCGGCGCGCGGGCCTGCACCGAGTACGGCGCCCATATGGCCGCCCACCTCGCCGCCGGTCTCGCCGACCGCGGCTGGGTGGTGGTGTCCGGCGGCGCCTACGGGGTCGACGGCGCCGCCCACCGCGGCGCGCTGGGCAGTTCCGGAGCGACCGTCGCCGTCCTGGCCTGCGGCGTCGACCGGCCCTACCCGCGCGGGCACGCCGCCCTGATCGACCGGATCGCCGAGCAGGGCCTGGTCGTCGGCGAACTGCCGCCGGGCGATCACCCGACGCCGAGCAGGTTCGTCGTCCGCAACCGGGTCATCGCGGCGCTCACCCGGGGCACCGTGGTCGTGGAGGCCGCCTACCGCAGCGGATCGCTGGCCACCGCCCGCGCGGCGCAACGGCTGGGCCGCCACACCATGGGGGTGCCCACACCTCTTTCCGGGCGCACCGCTCTGGCTCCGATCAGGTTCCGGCTGGCCACCGCCGCCTGAGCCCACGGACGGCCCTCCCGCCGCCCAGAAGACCGCCCCGGGCGCTCGGTGCCCGGGGCGGTCTTCTGTGTCCAGGGAGAGCCACGGAGACCCCACGACGGCCTATGCCCCGGCTCGATCCGGCCATTCCAGTGGATCACTGTACAGACCGGCGCATTACGCCCCTATGATCCTCGCCATGACTACTCAAAACCCCAACCACCCTTGCGCCTGCGGCAGTTACGCCTTCGAGGTGCTCATTCACGAGAACGTCGGCGGCGACAAGGTGTGGCAGCAGAAGACCACTGGTTGCGCTGCGACGACCCAGAGCACGTTCGCACCGGGGCACGACGCCAAACTCAAGTCCCTGCTCATCGCCGCAGGCGTCGGCGGCCACCAGGTGCGCCAGACCACGCATGACACGGTGGTCGTCAAGGACGCGCTGAAGGTGGCCGCCGACCTGGGGTGGGAAGACCTCGTCGGCGAGGCCATCGCCAAGGGGAGGGGCTAGCGCCGCCGCAGCTCACCCTTGGTGCCGTTGCCGTTGCACTTCCAGCAGAGGCACAGCGGCCACCGCGTGTCGATGAGCGGCAGGTTCGGCATCTTGTCGACCGACCACTCCCGCGCGCTGACCTCCTCGGTTTCTCCCGTCTCACCGTCGATCTTGTAGACCCGGATGCTTAACCCGGCCATCTGGCCCCCTCGCAACGCTATGACCACTAGGTATCGCGGTATCACGGTATCGCGATCTCGCGGTGTCGCATAAGACTGCGGTAGCGCGGGGTACCGCGTGGTCATACGTTCGCGATGTGAGTGACCTTGATCGATCCCGCCCGGTGTGGCGGCAGGTGGCCGAGATCATCAGCAAGCGGATCGCCGACGGGACCTATCCGCCCGGCAGCCGGGTGCCGGGCATCGTCGAGCTGAGCGCCGAGTTCGGCATCGCCGCGTCGACGGCGCAGAAGGCGTTGGCGCACCTCAGGACCACCGGAGTGGTCCGCACCGAACTGGGTCTCGGTACCTTCGTCGCCGACTCGAAGTAGGCCGGCTAACGTCGACGCGGCCAGCGACTGGCCGAGTTTCCGGTGACGTGTCGACAGACGGCCCGGTGCCGCATGCACACCACTATCCTGGAGGGGATGGAGTCGAGTCAGTAACTGTGGCGGGAGGGGGGCCAGATGACAGACACGACAGACGATGGCGGCAACCTCGATGAAGCGCCTGGTCCGGCAGAGTATCCAAGAATCACGGTAGCGAATGAGGGTTCTGGCACGCTCCGTGTCAATCGTCTCACTGTTAATCAATATGCGCGTGGCGCCGATGAAGACCGCGTCAACGGAGGGAGCCTCGCCGAACGGCGGCAGAAGTTCCACTTTGACTTCCTGAACCACACACTGAAGCAGGCCGAGTGGACGTTCCGGCTGAGCGTGTGGTTCATGACCGGTGGTGCGCTGATCATCCTTGCGGGCGGCGTGCTGGCCCTGGTTCACGCGGGGAACCCCGACCTCAGCTACCTGCCATACGTGACAGCCCTTACCGGTGCGCTGATTACCACCGGCGGTGGCGCGTTGGCGCTGCACTCGAAGCGCACGATGGCCAACCTCACCAAGGCCGCCGAGGACAACGAGAGCAAGATCGACATCGACCACAAGCTCGAAGTCGCGACGACCTTCATCGACCGCGTCGAGGACACGCAGGCCAAGGACCGTTTGAACTCGGCCGCCGCGTTGAAGGCCCTGGGTATGGACGCGCAGCCCGAGACCATGGTCAACCGACTGCTTCCCGACTCGCAGACCAAGGAGATCGAGCCGGGGGAGCCGACCGCCTGACGGCGAGAGGCCAGGGACGGCTCCCCCCATGGCCTTTCGCACGCTGGCCGGCACCCGCGCCCCCGGGCGGGCTCTCGTGCGGCGGGAGACCCCACGGGAGCCCGGGACGGGCCTACGCGGCGGCGGGCGGCTACTCGTTATCGGCCCGGGGCGGGATCTCCGCCACCGTCGCGGCGACGGGCGGCTCATCGGGCTTGCGCTTAAAGCGGTGCCAAGCATCGCGCGCGCGGCTGGCCGAATCGATCACGTCCGGAACCTGATCCAATACGCCCTTGAGCGCGAACAGGAAGATCGAGGCCACCCCCGCGACGGCAAGAATGGCGAGCGTCACTGCGCCGTCCAACTGACTCGGTACCTTTCTATTCGGGTGACCGAGCCGGGGCTCATGCGCAGGGCATTCGTCAGCTCGGCCACTGCTCAAGTGGCTCGAACCGAGAAGCCCTGCGCTCGACGCAACGCTGGGTGTCTCAGTGGCCGAGGCGGGTGCGCCCGGCGAAACACGGGTATGACTGGTGGACCGTAAGAGTCGAAAGCTCCTCAAGCGACTTTGCGAGCCGACATCGATTGGGCAGGGAGTTGCAGGTATATGACCCTGCGTGCCCCGCCCCGGTCTCGTGCCTCCCCTGCTCCCCGCGAAGGTGCAGATCAAGAAGCGACGCAAAGGGCTTCGACTGCGCGCAGGAGGTTGCACTCCGGCGCGCGAGTCGATGTTAGGTCATGCCCCCACAAGATCGCATCTCGACCTGGCTATAACTGGGTCCCATCGCAGTCGAGTTGGCGAGGACGGGCCACGATGATCTTTATGCGGCGGCGGGTGGCTCCTTGTCGTCCGCCGGGACGGTCACCGGGGGCGGCGGCTCCTCGGTGTCGTCGGGCCTGACCGCCTCGTCCTGCTCCTCCTTGAGGCGCTTCCACGCGTCGCGCGCACGGCGGAACGACTCGAATAGGTCGGGGAGCTGATCAGAGATGCCCTTTATCGCGAAGAGCAGCACAGAGGCCACGCCAGCGACGGCGAGAATGATGATGGTGATGGCGTTGCCGTCCACCGATCCTTACCTTCCCTGTCATGGGCCGGATCGGTGGGTCTGCGCGCAGGCAGCCTCGATCCGAACCCTCTTACGGTTCGGACCGAGACACCTACGCTCGACGCACAGCAGCGCAAATGTTCTCGGGTGGGCCGGTGATCAGCCCAGGTTGTGAAAGTAGTACATCCCTTTCGGCGGCTGCTCCGTCTTCATAGCCTGTGCGTCAGGTCCCCTGTCGGACTAGGGGGCCCAGCTCCAACGGTGCAGCGTCCTGGTTCCCGACGATGCCGGGTCGCCCAGGTGCGGAGGGTCTTCGTAGCCCTCAGCACCGATGGTAGCGCAGGCTGATATGCAGTGCGCGAAGAACAAGTGACTTGCACTGAAGTCGACTTGGAGCGGGTTCTCCGTGGCTCTCCCCGGGCCTCGTGGGGGCGGATACGGCCGGACGCCCCGGGCGGGCACGAGAGGCCGCCGGAGACCCCACGGGAGGCCGGGACGATATATGGCCGGTGCCGCTGGCCGGAGCGCCGGACGGCCAGTCGTCAGGTCAGCGGCCTCCGGATTAGCCGGCCATAACCTCCCGTGCTTGGGGATCACGACTCGTGCACTGGTGATACCGCCCCCTAGTCCTGGTGTGTTCTCCTGGTACCACAGCAGGCTCGTAGCCGTCCGGCCCCCGCTTCAGCGGGTGATTGACACCGGGGAGCGGGGGGACAGCCGGGGCAAGGTTCGCGATGAGCGCGGCAGCTTGCGGGGTTCGGACCGCCGACAGGGCGGGGCCTTACCTGCCACCCACCGAGGTGCGAACGTTCCCGATGAGGAACCCCCGTGTCTGCTTTCGAGTTCAGCCCTGCTGCTCTCCGACGAATCCGCACTGAGCGCGGCATCGGCCAGCGTCGGCTTGCCCGCCAGATCGACCGCACCCACACCAACGTGAGCGGCTACGAGAACGGCCGTAGTGCTCCGTCGCTCGTCACGCTGGCCGCCATCGCCGACGCCCTGGGCGCGTCCATGGACGACTTCATGGTCCGCGCCGACCGCGAGGAGGTGTCGGCGTGATCGCCAAGGACGCTCGCAAGATGACCGACGCGGAGCGGGCGCGACTGCTCCGGCTGCTGTTCGGCACCCGCACGCCCAAGGACCAGGGCGGCGGTGACGAGACCAAGTGACCACGAACACGCAGCAGCCCCCGGCGGACCAGGCCGAGGGCTGCCAGGAGAACGAACTTCCCGTCACCCCCAGCGAAGCACGCGATTTGAGCGCGCCGCAATCTGGGCTCGACGCGGCGCTCACCCTGTTCGACTGGCTGTGGGACGACCGGCCCGGGTGGATTTGCCTGGCTACTGACCACCGCATCCGTGACCTCAAGTCCGGACGCAAGTCGAGCGACTTCCGTAACGCGGCCTGGTACCGGTGGCCGGAGCACCGGGAGAAGATCCCGGCCTACGCCGAGATGGTGATGAACAGCCGCGAGGTGTGGTTCACGCCTGCTCTCCTTGACTCGGAGGATCGCAAGGCGCACAACGCCACCGCCAACGGCCGTATCTGCCAGGTCGACGCCGACCACACCGACGAGTGGACGCCTGAGGAGAAGGCCACCCGTTTGGCGCTGCTCGACCGGTTGAAGGCGGCAGTGGTGAAGTCCGGCACGAACGGCAACTTCCACGCCTACGTGAAGCTCGACCGGGACACGCCGCGCGAGATTATCGACCGGCTGAATGCTCAGCTCACGGCGGCGTTCGCTGGCGACAGCTCGAAGGAGAACGCCAGCTCGGTCCTGCGGTTCCCCGGCACCTTCAACCACAAGACGGACCCCAGCCGCCCCGTGGTCCTGGAGACCTGCCCGGAGGGCTTCGCGGGCTGGGACCCGGCAGAGCTGGCCCGGATGCTGCCGGAGGCCCGGGAGACCCCCACCGGAGCCCGGGACGAGGCCGCCGTGTGGGCCGCGCCGGATGCGCCGGACAGCCTGGCCGAGTGCAGGACGCTGGGCGACCTGCTGTCGCTGCCGCCTGAGCACGAGGACCGGAGCAGCTGGCACTGGCTCCAGCGGGTTGCCGGGCATGAGTCGCGCACCGAGTGGATGAAGCCCAACCCGAGCCAGCACGACTACATCGCCCGGATGATCAGCCACGACGCCGCATCGGACGCACCGAGGCGGCTGCACGACGAAGACCAGTTCTTCGAGATCCTCGAACACAAGTGGGAGGAGGACGGCCGGAAGAACAGCAGCTCCAAGACCGCGCTGGCCGCCCAGCTTGCCAAGGGCGAGATCGACCCGGTCGAGGCGGTGGAGTCGTGGAGCGACTTCAACGAGCGGGTCTTCGACGACATCGCCGGCATCCACATCAGCAATGTCGCCCAGGAGCGCTACTACGGGCCGCTGCTGAAGCTGGCGGAGACCGACCCCGAGGCATTCGACGCGACCCCGTTCGCACGCACCGAGTTGCTTCGGCAGATCAACCGCGCACGGGCCGAGGAGAAAGCCAAGGTCCTGGCCGCACCCGGCAACAAGGAGCTTGGTCGGCCGTCGCGCCGCAAGGACTGCACCGGGGTGGTCTACGACACGACCGCCCCGGGTCTGTTCATCCAACCGGGTTGGATCACGCTGTTCATGGCCGACTACGAGGTCGGTAAGACCATGTTGGCCTATTCGCTGGCGGCTGACCGGCTGCGCAAGGGCGAAGAGGTCGTTGTGATCCAGGAGGACGAGGCCGCCGACCAGACGTGGGGCAAGCTCGATGCCTTCTGCCTCACGGAGGAGGAGGAAGACCGCTTCCAGCCGTACAACTACCAGGGCTGGAACCTGGTGGCCACGCCCGAGATGCTCGATGCGCTCATGGAGCGTCACCCGCGCACCACGCTTCTGATCGTCGACTCGATCATGAAGATCACCAAGCTGGCCGGGCTGGAGGAGGACAACCCCGGGGCGGTCGCGCTGTGGACCGTCTTCGAGCGGTTCGCGGCGAAGTACCCGCAGGTGGCGGTCCTGCTGATCGACCACCAGGGTCACAGCGGTGGGGGCCACGCCCGGGGCGCAACCGGCAAGGCTCAGATGTCGTCGGTCGTGCTTCAGGTGTCGTCGGTCGCCAAGTTCGCCCGGGACCGCAACGGTCAGATCAAGGTCAAGGTGCACAAGCACCGGAACGGCGAGAGCACCGGCCACACCTGGCGCGGCAACGTGATCGTCCGGCAGGACGACGAGCCGTTCCATATCGAGTGGACCGACGAAGGCGTCAAGGGCCAGGCGGGCGGCGAAACCGCCAGCAGCGCGATCGACCCGGGCAAGAAGAAGCTCAACGCGTCTGATCGGATCATCCTCGCGTTCCAGCGGAACAGCCGCGCGTGGATGACGGTGGCAGAGCTTGAAACCGACATCGGGGCCAAACGGCCCACCATCGTCAACGCGCTGAAGGCGCTGAGCGAAAAGGTCGAGGAGCGGCAGCACCCGGACAGCCCGAGTGCGAAGCAATACCGGCTGGCACGGTCGGCGTAGGTGTTTGGCCGGGTGCCGCCAGAGGGGGTGTTCGGAACACCCGGCCGAACACCCCCCAGAACAGTGCTCCGTCCCCGGTCAGAGAGGGTGTTCGGGTGTTCCAAACACTGTTCGAACAGGGGGTGTTCGGGGTGTTCTCGCCCTCTATGAGGGAGGGGCGAGAACACCCCCAGAACACACACCCCCGCCGCGCGAACACCCCGCCTGACGTGTGGGAACGGCGCGGTTGGCGGGTCAAGAGGGGCTGAGGCCCGGGACGGTACTCCGGAGGGCACGAGAGCGGCCCGGCGGCACCGAGTACCGGGGCGGCCCCCAGAGGCCCGGGGAGAGCCAGAAAGACCCCACGACGACACCAGGGCGCGGCGGCAGGTGGCCCCCGGCGGAGCTGGCCCAGGACGCCAACGACGAGAGGTGACAGCCGACCACGAGAGGTGATGGCCGGCTGCCGGGTCACCTGACATGACGAGGCCCCGGCCAAATTTCCGCACTCGGCCGGGGCCTCGTCCCCCTCGGGCGTTCCCACCGCCAGTGAAACACTCCGATGGACCCCCGTCTATTTGCGGTTACCGCAATGCCCGACTGGTATTACAGAGGCCCACCTGTGGGGGCTTTAATTGGGGTATGGACAGGGCGACGAAAAGCCCGGTGTTCTCAGGGCACAAGCTCAAGGAAGCTCGCACCAAGCGGGGACTGAGTCAGGCAGCCGTGGCCGCCCGCATGGGTCTCAGTGGGCTCTACATCAGCTACTGGGAAAACAACCGGTACGCGCCCAATGGCGTGAACATGGTGCTTCTGCTGAGGGCACTCGGATGTGAATTGGAGGAGGTGACCGAATGAACGCGCCTGAGATCGAATTCGCAGACGCGGGGTGGGTGGCCATAACCCGCGACCAGAGGGGGCGCGTCGGCGTGAAGCCGGTGCGGATGTTCGAGCTGACCGGGGAGGGCGTAACGGCGCTGACCAAGAACGCCGACGGCCTGATGGTGCCGGACCCGCACGCGGTCGAGGTCATCAAGACGGACCCGCTGCACGCGGCCAAGCTGGCGTGGATGCACAAGTTGGTGGGCGTGGCCGAGCGGTGCACCACCGACGAAGCGCGGGCCGACCTGCGGCGGATCGCCAGGTGGCTGGCCGACTGGGAGCCGGGTGACCCGGGGCTGAGGCTGGCGGTCGGCGATGGCTGATGCCTTCATCGTCGGCCGGGCTGGAAACGGGGTCGTCGCCGGGCAGGTGGTCGGGATGAGGGTGGCCGGAGATGGCATCACGCCCCTGATCTACACCAACCAAGCACCCTACGGAATCCAGGTTCCGGAGAACCTGGCCGAGGCCATCTCGGGGCTGCTCGACCGGCTGGAGGAGGTGGCCCGAGGTGCCGAAGTTTGAGGGGGAAGCGCCGGAAAGCATCGGCAAGGAGCTGGCAGCAGCCGACGCGGCCGTTCCGGTACACCCTCGCGCGGAAATGGTTGTTGTGCTTGCGCAGCAAGGTGTCGGGCGAAATGAAATTTCACGCCGCACCGGCATTTCTACCGCTTCGGTTTCCCGAATCGCAGCCGCGCATGGCGTCGAGTTCGACGGCTCACAGACCGAGGTGGCGTTGAAGGCTCGGATTGCCGAGCTGAAGCAGCGCCAAGCCGGAATCGCCCTGGGCTTGGTCGAAGACATCACATCAGCGCGGGGGCTGCTGCGGATGGCGACGACGCACCGCGATTTCGCGTTCGCTGCAAAAGCGATCAGCGATCTCACCCAGGCCGCCCAGCGCATGACCCCTGAGGTCAGCGAACAGGACGAAATCGACGAGACCAAGCAGTTCCTGTTGGACCTACATGCCGGAATTGGCCTGATGCGCGCCCAATTTGAGCAGGAACACGGCGTGCCGCTCGACAGCGACGAGGCCCGTGAGATTTTCAACCGAATGCGCCAGGAGGAAAACACCGATGAGCAACCGTGATTTCAGCGAGGCCGTGCAGGGTCCGAGGTCGACGGACGGCCCGAGCGTGGACGAGATCCGGGCGGAGATGTACGGCGGTCAGGTGGCCGGGCGGTTCTTCTACCGGGACGGCCGGACCGAGCGGGACTCGGCGGTGATCCAGGGCCAGCCGGTCGAGGGCGACGGCACCATGACCGACGACCAGGCCGACGAGATCCGGAAGACCGCCGGGATCGGGGCCGACCACCGGCACGCCCTCCAGGCCGCCGAGTCCTACATGGACCGCCGCGATCCGATCTCGGGCCACACGATCCGGACCTACGGCGACGGCCGGGTCGTGGACCTGGACGCCGAGCCGACCAAGGCCGGACCGGACCGGGTGGAGTACCCCCGGGTCTGGTACGGGGACGACCCCGCCGCGTAGCGGGACGGGGCCACGGGCGGCCTCTCCTCCCGCCGGGGTCCGCCGGGTCGGGCCGGGCCACGAGAGATCGGGGGAGAGCCGCCCGTGGCCGCAGCCAGATCGGTGCGCGGAATGGGCGTCAGCCCTCCTGTTCCGGATGACGCTCGTCCGGTCCGGACCGGGTCCGCCGGATCGGCCAGCCAGACCCCCGGATCTTGCCGACCAAGCAAACCGCCGGCTCACGGGATCCGGACCAGATCCGCCCGACCTTGTCGACCCAGCAAGCCGGGTCCGCCGGACCCGGACACAGATGAACCCCGGACCTCACCGCCAAGCGAATTCCGGGGTTCACCTTCCACGACCGAATGACCGACTGAGGCCACCGCCGCACCTCCAGGAAAGCACGCGCGGCAGGTGGCCGGAAGGGACCACCGATGACCGCCACCAAAGTGTTCCAGCCGGAATTCAAGACGCGCGACGGAAAGCGTGTCAGCTTCGGCGCGAATTACACCCACGACACCAAGGCAAAGCGCAGGGCGGGGCTGACCAAGGCCGGTCGCCCGAAGGTCGAAACGGTGGGTGCGGGCACAGTCGTGAGGCGTCCGCGTGGCTGGGTGCCGTGGGCGGTCTTCGGCATCAATTCGGCAGTCCTTGGCGGTGCGTGGGCGGTGGCCGAGCTGGGACCAGCGGCGGGTGGCCTGGTTATCTGCGGTGCGCTGTGGGCCGGTTACCGCGTCGCGCGCTGGACAGCGGGGGAGTGGGCGTACTTCGCCACCAAGGCCCGCCAGATCAGGGGCGGCCAGCAGGTGGCCGAGTTCGCCAGCGAGGGCCTGCCGCCGCAGGCGCACATTCCAGGCGAGAAGGTCAATCGACCCTGAGCCGGCGGTCACGACTCGTAACTGTGACTGTGACTGTGACGCCGGGAGAGACCCCCTCTCACCGGCTACGTGCCCGGGCACGGGGGTATGCCGGGGGTGTGACAGTCACAGTCACAATTACGGGCGGTGACAAAAGGCGGTTGTCACTTGCCGTGAATGGCGGTGTGCGAATGGGTGTGGTCCCGCCCATGCCGCGCACCCTCTTGGCTTTGGTCAAATTTCAGAAATTGTGCGCTGCGCAAATCCCGTGATTTCCTTGAATTCCCCGGCGGTTCCGCCGGGTTGGAATTCGGAATTAGGGAGACTAGAAATGGCCGCCAAGAAGACCGAGACCACCGAGCCCACGAAGTGTGAATGCTCGATGTACGACGCCCTCCCGGCAGACCTGACCGAGGAGCAGGTGGCCAGCGGTGACTTCGAGATCCTGACCACCGGGTGCACGGCGACCACGAAGCGCCAGTTCGCTCCCGGCCACGACGCCAAGCTCAAGAGCGCGCTGATCCGCTGGGGTGCCCTCGGCCTGGAGATCCGGCGCAACGAGGGCGGCGTGGCCACGAGCGCCAGCCCGGCCAAGCACGCCGCCCGGTACGCCTTCGCCCACATGGTCACGGCCGGTGTGAAGCGCGCGGAGGCCAAGGCCGCCGAGAAGGCCGAGCGCGCCGCAGCCCGCGCCGCCAAGAAGTCCGCCCCCGCGCCCGAGGTCATCAAGGCCAAGGTCGGCCGCGTCACCTACCAGGGCCACATGGACGGCGACCACTTCGTCTACGAGGTGAAGGGCAAGGAGCGCCGCACCCTCAAGTTCCAGGCCGCCTGACCGACACGAACGAGCCCGGCCGGGGATGCAGCCCCGGCCGGGCCGACGCTGAGAGATGAGGACAACCCCAGCGTGAACAAGCAGAACACGGCGGTCATGCGGGCCGCCATCCTGGAGCGGGTCAGCACCGAGGAGCAGACGCGAGGCTATGGGCTCGATGTCCAGGACGAGGCGTGTCGGGCGTATGTCGAGCGCAAGGGCTGGCGGCTGCACGACGTCTATAAGGACGAGGGCGTCAGTGGCTCGCTGACCAAGCGACCCGGCTTCGACCGGCTGATGGCCGACGTCAAGGCCGGCTTGGTTGATGTGGTCGTGGTGCACAAGTTCGACAGGGTCGGCCGCACCGGTCGTGCCTTCTGGCGATGGATCTGGCAGCTCGAAGACCTTGAGACCGCCATCGTGTCGGTCACCCAGGAGATCGACACGACGACCACGCACGGCAAGTTCATGTTGCAGCAGTACGCCGCCATCGCGGAGATGGAGTACAACCTGATCCGCGAGCGCACTCAAGGCGGGTTGCAGAAGAAGGCCGAGGCGGGCGGGTGGCCCGGCGGTGCCCCGCCCTACGGCTACCGGATCGAGGGCAAGGGCAAGCGCGGGTCGTACCTGGTCATCGACGAGCACGAGGCCGCCATTCTCAAGGCGGCTTGGAAGATGGCCGTAGAGGAGGGGCTGAACACGCGCCAGATGGCCGCCCGGCTCAACGCACTGGGGATGGTCACACGATCGGGTAAACCTTGGTCGCACAGCAACCTCCGGGGCAAGCTCATCAGCGAATCGACGCTGAACGCCCGCTGGACCTTCCGGAACCCGAACCGGGCACACGCCGGGCATGGCGCGGCCCTCAATAAGGACGGCACCGCCAAGCACGGCAAGACCGTCACCACCCAGCTCGACCCGATCTTCGCGCCGGAGGAGGCCGCCGACCTCAGCCGGGCCATGGGGAGGCTGGGCAACGGCAAGCCGAAGCCGAAGCCGCACGGCTACCCGCTGTCGAAGCGACTGTTCGGCCACTGCGGCGCGCACTACGTCGGCATGAAGCGCTCGGGCCGCAGGGGGCGGTGGTACCGGTGCACGGGCAAGGCCCAGAAGTACCCAGGCGACCCGATGTGCTCGTGCGACATGGTCGACGCCGATGCCGTTGAGGCCGCCGTGTGGCGCGACGTCGTCAAGCTGCTGAGCGACCCGGACCGACTGAAGGCGATGGCCACCGAATGGGTGGGCATGGCCGCTGGTGAGCAGACCAGCCACGCGGACCGGATCGCCGACCTTGATCGCCAGATCGCCGAGCGCGAGCAGGCGGTGACCAAGGTGATGACCGACTACGCCAAGGCAGGGCTTCCGGCGGTCGCATTGCAGGCGGCCACCCGTGCCCTGACTGACGAGATCGAGCAGCTCCGGGCGATGCGTGACGAGGCCGCCGCGTGGCTGGAGGAGACCGAGGCCGCCGAGCAGCGCGCAAACGACCTTGCAGCCCTGGCCACCGTGGCGAGTGAGCGGCTGGCCGACATGACCCCGGCTGAACAGGGTGAGGTGCTGGCCCTGCTTGATGTCCACGTCACTATCACGGGTGAGATCCCGAAGCCGCGTCTCGGCTCTGGGTGCTCGCTGCGTGAGTGGTTCCAGGATGCCGGACGGCTGGTGCCGGACGAGCTGACCGACGAGGCGTGGGCACTGGTCGAGCCGATCGTGAAGGCGTGGGAACCCAAGAACCACAAGTGCCGACCAGGCCGGGTGATGCTCGACGCGATGTTCTACAAGGCGCGCACCGGGTGCCGCTGGGAGGAGCTGCCCGAGCGGTTCGGCCTGTGGAAGGGCATCCATTCGCGTTACAAGGCGTGGCGGAGCTGTGGGGTCTGGGACGAGATCATGGCCGCCCTGCCTGACGCGGGTCAGCCGGTGTGGACGCCGCCCCAGGTGCCGCCGCTGCGGGTCGAGGGCCGCGTGGACCCGCGCGTGCTGACCGGCCCGGGTATCCAGGAAGAAGCGGCACCCGGAGAAACAGGTGTCCCGGGCCCGGCCACGAGCGCGCGCTCGGCCGGCGTCCACGAGCTGCTGCGCGGCGGGGCGACGCTGGTCACCGACGCCGCGGAGGTCGTCGAACTCGTCGGAGACATGGGCGAGCTGGCCCCGGCCCGGCACGGCCCCGTCCTCCCGCGCGACCTGCTCGAACCGGACGCCCGGCAGGTCCTGGCCGCACTTCCCGCGCGCGGCGTCGCGACCGCGGCCGACATCGCCCGGGGCGCCGGGACGACGCCGGACGACGCGATCGCGAGACTGTACGAACTCCGATCGCTTGGCTACGTCGAACGACACGGCGAGGGATGGAAGTTGACACGCCGGGCGGTGAACTCGGCGCGCGCGGGCCAGGACGGTTGTTGACCGAGCGTGTTCGGCCGTCCGGGGGAACGCCGAAGGCTGCGGAAAATCCAGCAGTTGAGCGGCCCGTCTGTCACTCACGGTAATCGAAGTGACCCGCTGGGGCGCGGTGCGGAACGAATCCGCGCACGCCCCACGCCTCGCCGTTCGCGCACCGCGACACTCCAGTCACGCTACGCTCACGGGGTTCCGACGCTGAGACCGACGAAAACCGGACCAGAACCGACCGAGACCGACGACTCGCCCAGGCGACCGGAAACCCCAAGAATCCACAAGCCCGCACTCCACGGCAGAACGGCACAAGGCGACGAATGCCCCAGCACACCTCCGGGTCCGACCGGGCGGCGCTCCCCCCAGCCGCCCGCGACGGTGGCAGCGTGCGGCCGCCCGCTCCCTCGACGCTCGACGAGCTGTGGCGGTCGTACAAGGCGACGGGGGACGAACGGCTGCGGGAGCAGCTCATCCTGCACTACTCGCCGCTGGTGAAGTACGTGGCGGGACGGGTCAGCGTCGGTCTGCCCCCCAACGTGGAGCAGGCCGACTTCGTCTCCTCGGGCGTCTTCGGGCTGATCGACGCGATCGAGAAGTTCGACATCGACCGGGAGATCAAGTTCGAGACGTACGCGATCACCCGCATCCGGGGCGCGATGATCGACGAACTGCGCGCGCTGGACTGGATCCCCCGTTCGGTGCGGCAGAAGGCGCGCAACGTCGAGCGGGCGTACGCGACGCTGGAGGCCCGGCTGCGGCGCACCCCGACGGAGATCGAGGTGGCCGGCGAGATGGGCATCGCTGTGGACGAACTGCACGCCGTCTTCAGCCAGTTGTCGCTGGCCAACGTCGTCGCCCTGGAGGAGCTGCTGCACGTCGGCGGCGAGGACGGCGACGGGCTCAGCTTCATGGACACCCTGGAGGACACCGCCGCCGACAACCCGGTGGAGGTGGCCGAGGACCGCGAGCTGCGGCGCTTTCTGGCCCGCGCGATCAACACCCTGCCCGAGCGCGAGAAGACCGTCGTCACGCTGTACTACTACGAGGGCCTCACCCTCGCCGAGATCGGCAACGTGCTCGGTGTGACCGAGAGCCGGGTCAGCCAGATCCACACCAAGTCGGTACTGCAGTTGCGGGCCAAGCTGGCCAGTTTCGGACGGTGACCGACGGGGCCCGTGCCGGGGGAGTCACTCCCGTCCCGGGCCCGGCGTCCGTACAGTGGTCGACGTGCCAAGGATTCGAGCGGCCTCCGTGGCCGAGCACCGGTCGATGCAGCGAGCCGCCCTGCTGGACGCGGCGCGGACCCTGCTGTCCGAGGGCGGGACGGAGGCCCTGACCTTCCCCGCCCTGGCCGAACGGACGGGGCTGGCGAGGTCGTCGGTGTACGAGTACTTCCGGTCCCGGGCCGCCGTGGTCGAGGAGCTGTGCGCCGTCGACTTCCCGGTCTGGGCCGCCGAGGTCGCGGCGGCGATGGCGGCCGTGGACGGGCCGGAGGCCAGGGTCGAGGCGTACGTCCGCAAGCAGCTGGAGCTGGTCGGCGACCGGCGGCACCGGGCCGTCGTGGCGATCTCGGCGAGCGAACTGGACGCGGGTGCGCGGGAGCGGATCCGCGCCGCGCACGGCGAACTCGTCGCCATGATCGTCGAGGCGCTGGGAGAGCTGGGACACGGCCAGCCCCGCCTGGCGGCGATGCTGCTCCAGGGCGTCGTGGACGCGGCCGTGCGCCGCATCGAACTGGGCGCGGCCGAGGAACCGCCGGTGATCGCCGAGGCGGCCGTGGGGATGATCCTGCGAGGGGTCCGCGGCTGACGCTCCTGGGCGGCGACGCCCGGCCTTGCGGGGCGCCCCGGTACGGCTCGGCAGCGCTCCCTGCGGCGCCGGACGGCCGTCACGCCGTCGGCGTCCCCGGCACCGGCAGCAGTCTCGACGGGCCGGCGCGCAGCAGCCACGGCGGCAGGAGCAGCAGCGGATCGAGATAGACCTCGCCCCTGCGCAGCCCCCAGTGCAGGCAACCGCTCCCGCAGTGCGACCCGGACGCGGGTCCTGCTCCCTGCACCGTCCCGACGATCTGGCCGGCCGCCACCCGCTCGCCCTCCCGCACCGAGGCCCGTACCGGCTCGTACGTCGTCCGCAACGGCGGCCCGCCCGTCCCCGGCAGCTCCACCGAGACCACGCCTCGCCCCGCCACGGGACCCGCGAAGGAGATCCGGCCCGCCGCCACCGCCCGTACCGGAGTGCCCGGCGGCGCCCCGAGGTCCACGCCCCGGTGCCCGGGCCCGTACGGCGTCGCCGGCGGCTCCCAGCCGCGCAGCACCGGCGGCCGCGCCCCCACGGGCCAGTTCCGCCCCACGGCCGGCACGGACCCGCCGGCGGGCGCCCCATCGTCGGCGGGTGCCGACCCAGCGGCCGGCACGGCCCCCTCGGCCCGCGCCCCGCCCCCAGCCGGCGCCGCCGGCCCACCGTCCGGCGCCGTCGTGCGGGCCGGGAGCGCCCCGTCGGCGGCCTCCGCCGCACCACCCGCCCCCGGCATCAGCGCCGGCACGCCCAAGACCAGGGTCAGGGTCAGGGCCAGCAGTCCCGCCAGTCCCACCAGCGGCCCGAGCCGCCCCTCCGCACAGCGCTTCCCGCGCATCCCAGACATGCCACCACGGTGCCGACTCCCGCCGTCCGCCGCCGGGACCTGTGGACAACCGACGGGTTGTGGACAGCGGCGTCACCCGGGGCCTTCCGTGTCCCGTACACTTCTGGTGGCGACCCGGGTCACCGGGTCGACTTCGCACGCCCCGACACCCCGGCCGGCAACGGTCGGTGTCAGCGCCCCTCGGTCCTTCGCGGCAGGCGCACGCGGGCGTCAGGCGCGGGAGCCGTCCGGTTCCCGCGGCACAACCGAGAAATTCGAGGAGATACGGCCATGGCCGTCGTCACGATGCGGGAGCTGCTGGAGAGCGGCGTCCACTTCGGTCACCAGACCCGTCGTTGGAACCCGAAGATGAAGCGCTTCATCTTCACGGAGCGCAACGGCATCTACATCATCGACCTGCTCCAGTCGCTGTCGTACATCGACCGCGCCTACGAGTTCGTCAAGGAGACCGTGGCCCACGGCGGCACGGTCATGTTCGTCGGCACGAAGAAGCAGGCGCAGGAGGCCATCGCCGAGCAGGCCACCCGCGTCGGCATGCCCTACGTCAACCAGCGCTGGCTGGGCGGCATGCTCACCAACTTCTCGACCGTCTACAAGCGCCTGCAGCGCCTGAAGGAGCTCGAGCAGATCGACTTCGAGGACGTGGCCGCCTCCGGCCTCACCAAGAAGGAGCTGCTGGTCCTCTCCCGCGAGAAGGCCAAGCTGGAGAAGACCCTCGGCGGTATCCGCGAGATGCAGAAGGTGCCCAGCGCCGTCTGGATCGTGGACACCAAGAAGGAGCACATCGCGGTCGGCGAGGCCCGCAAGCTCAACATCCCGGTCGTCGCCATCCTCGACACCAACTGCGACCCCGACGAGGTCGACTACAAGATCCCGGGCAACGACGACGCGATCCGCTCCGTCACCCTGCTCACCCGTGTGATCGCCGACGCCGTCGCCGAGGGCCTCATCGCCCGCTCCGGCGTCAACGCCGGTGACAAGGGCGAGAAGGCCGCGGGCGAGCCGCTCGCCGAGTGGGAGCGCGACCTGCTCGAGGGCGAGAAGAAGGCGGACGAGTCCGCCGAGGCCGTCGAGGCCGCCGCCGAGACGCCGGCCCCCGACGCCCCGGTCTCCGAGGCCGTCGAGGAGGCCGCCGCCGAGGTCAAGGCCGAGGACGAGCAGCAGGCCTGACCCGTCAGCGTTGACGGCGGGAGCGGTGTGAACCCCGCTCCCGCCGTTCACCCGTAGGTCAGCGGCGCGTCAGCGGGCTCCCGCTCCATGGGCGGCGGGGGACCGCAGGCCCCCTGATCTTCGATCTTCCAGACTTCGAGAAAGATTCACAGACTCATGGCGAACTACACCGCCGCCGACGTCAAGAAGCTTCGTGAGCTCACGGGCGCCGGCATGATGGACTGCAAGAAGGCGCTGGACGAGGCCGAGGGCAACGTCGAGAAGGCCGTCGAGGCGCTGCGCATCAAGGGCCAGAAGGGCGTCGCCAAGCGCGAGGGCCGCTCCGCCGAGAACGGCGCCGTGGTCTCGATCATCGCCGACGACAACTCCTCCGGTGTCCTGGTCGAGCTGAAGTGCGAGACGGACTTCGTCGCCAAGGGCGACAAGTTCCAGGCCGTGGCCAAGGCCATCGCCGAGCACGTCGCCAAGACCGCCCCGGCCGACCTGGAGGCCCTGCTCGCCTCCGAGATCGAGCCCGGCAAGACCGTCCAGGCGTTCGTGGACGAGGCCAACGCCAACCTCGGCGAGAAGATCGTCCTGGACCGCTTCGCGCAGTTCACCGACGGTTTCGTCACCGCGTACATGCACCGCACGATGCCCGACCTGCCCCCGCAGATCGGTGTCCTCGTCGAGCTGGACAAGCCGAACGCCGAGGTCGCCAAGGGCATCGCCCAGCACATCGCCGCCTTCGCGCCGAAGTACCTCTCCAAGGAGGACGTGCCGGCCGACGTCGTCGAGTCCGAGCGCCGTATCGCCGAGGAGACCACCCGCGCCGAGGGCAAGCCCGAGGCCGCGATCGCCAAGATCGTCGAGGGTCGTCTGAACGGCTTCTTCAAGGACGCCACGCTGCTCGGCCAGCCCTACGCGCTGGACAACAAGAAGTCCGTCCAGAAGGTCCTGGACGAGGCCGGTGTCACCCTGAAGCGCTTCGCGCGCATCAAGGTCGGCATCTGAGTCCACGGTCCGTACCGCGACGGACACCCGGCCCGGATAGGGTCGACAGCAGTCGTCCACGTCGCCCGCGTATGGCGCCACGCACGCGTGGGTGACGGACGACAGCAGATCTGACGAGGAGGCCATTGCCGAGCATGGGATGCGAAACACGCCCCACCGGCAATGGCCTTCTTCGCATGTGCACCACGTAACAGAGGCGGGATCTCAATGACCAGCAAGCCCCGGAAAAGCGACGACGGCAAAGTGACCGGCCGGTTTCTGCTGAAGCTGTCCGGAGAGGCATTCTCGGGCGGCGGGGGCCTGGGGGTAGACCCGGACGTGGTGCACGCCATCGCCCGTGAGATCGCGGCCGTCGTCCGGGACGGCGCGCAGATCGCGGTCGTGATCGGCGGCGGCAACTTCTTCCGCGGCGCCGAGCTGCAGCAGCGCGGCATGGACCGCGCCCGCTCCGACTACATGGGCATGCTCGGCACCGTGATGAACTGCCTCGCCCTGCAGGACTTCATCGAGAAGGAAGGCGTCGACAGCCGGGTCCAGACCGCCATCACCATGGGCCAGGTCGCCGAGCCGTACATCCCGCTGCGCGCCGTGCGCCACCTGGAGAAGGGCCGCGTGGTCATCTTCGGGGCGGGTATGGGCATGCCGTACTTCTCCACCGACACCACCGCCGCCCAGCGCGCCCTGGAGATCGACGCCGAGGCGCTGCTCATGGGCAAGAACGGCGTGGACGGGGTTTACGACTCCGACCCGAAGACCAACCCGGACGCCGTGAAGTTCGACTCCCTCGGCTACAGCGAGGTCATCACCCGCGACCTGAAGGTCGCCGACGCCACGGCGATCACGCTCTGCCGTGACAACCGGCTTCCGATCGTCGTCTTCGAACTCCTGAAGGAGGGCAATATCGCCCGCGCCGTCAAGGGTGAGAAGATCGGCACGCTTGTGGGCGACCAGGCCGGCCGGGGCTGACCCGACCCGGCGCAGATCGCCCCGACCTGGCGGCTCGGCCCGCCCGCGGCCCGGCACCTGTCCGGGGGACGGGCGGGACGGACCCGGGCCGGGGGATGGACAATGTCCTGCCGGTCGGGAACCGTGCAGGAAGAAGACGCGACGCAGCCGGCCGTCGGCCCCGACAAGGAACCGCGACCGGGCCTACTCAAGACACGCAGGAGCAAGTGGTGATCGAAGAGACCCTCCTCGAGGCCGAGGAGAAGATGGAGAAGGCCGTCGTGGTCGCCAAGGAGGACTTCGCCGCGATCCGCACCGGCCGTGCGCACCCGGCGATGTTCAACAAGATCGTGGCCGACTACTACGGCGCGCCGACGCCGATCAACCAGCTGGCTTCGTTCTCCGTGCCGGAGCCGCGGATGGCGGTCGTGACCCCGTTCGACAAGACCGCGCTGCGCAACATCGAGCAGGCGATCCGGGACTCCGACCTGGGCGTCAACCCCAGCAACGACGGCAACATCATCCGGGTGGTCTTCCCCGAGCTGACCGAGGAACGCCGCCGCGAGTACATCAAGGTCGCCAAGGGCAAGGGTGAGGACGCCAAGGTCTCCATCCGCTCGGTGCGCCGCAAGGCCAAGGACGCGATCGACAAGCTCGTCAAGGACGGCGAGGTCGGCGAGGACGAGGGCCGCCGTGCGGAGAAGGAGCTCGACGACACCACCGCCAAGTACGTGGCGCAGGTGGACGAGCTCCTGAAGCACAAGGAGTCGGAGCTGCTCGAGGTCTGATGAACGACTCTTCCTGGGGAGCGCCGCAGCAAGCCGGGTACTGGGAGCCCGCGGACGGTTCACCCGCCCAGGGGCCCGTTGCCGAAGGCCCCGCCCACGATGCGCCGCCGGGCGCCCGGCAGACTCGCCCCATGCCCATCGTGCCCGGGGTGCCCGCACACGGCGGTACCCAGGAGGACGACGACCGGGGGGCCGTCCGGACGGGCGGCCCCCTGTTCCGGGACGAGGCCCCGCAGCACCAGGGCGGCCGACCCCCGCAGCCCCGGTCCTACGACCCGCGACAGCCGCAGCCCTTCGCCGCGCAGCCGCAGTCGTACGACACGCGGCACCCGGGTGCCTACGGCGTACCGGCCCAGCCGCAGCCGTTCGAGATACCGCAGCACCAGCCGCAGCACGACCAGCGGCCGCAGTCACCGTCGCGGTCGCACCCGCAGCCGTACGAAGCGCCGCAGCCGCGGCCCTACGACACGCCGCAGACGCCGCCCGTCCACCGGACGGCGTCGCAGAATCCGGAGCCCATGCCCGACGCCCCGCAGCCGGCGCCCGCCCCGCAGAAGAAGAGCGCGGGCCGCGACCTCGGTGCTGCCATAGGAGTCGGTCTCGGGCTCGGTGTGGTGATCGTCGCCTCCCTGTTCATCGTCAAGGCGGTCTTCGTCGGCGTGATCGCCGTCGCGGTCGTCGTGGGCCTGTGGGAGCTGACCAGCCGTCTCCAGGAGCGCAAGGAGATCAGGGCGCCGCTGGTGCCGCTGGCCGTCGGCGGCGCCGCCATGGTGGTCGCCGGGTACGTGCGCGACGCCGAGGGCGCGTGGGTGGCGATGGCCCTGACCACGCTCGCGGTCCTGGTGTGGCGTATGACCCAGCCCCCCGAGGGATACCTCAGGGACGTCACGGCGGGCGTCTTCGCCGCCTTCTACGTGCCGTTCCTGGCCACGTTCGTGGCGATGATGCTCACCGCGGACGACGGCCCGTACCGGGTGCTGACCTTCCTGATCCTCACGGTGGTCAGCGACACCGGCGCGTACGCCGTCGGCTGGCGCTTCGGCAAGCACAAGCTCGCCCCGCGCATCAGCCCCGGCAAGACCCGCGAGGGCCTGTTCGGCGCGGTCGCCTTCGCGATGGCGGCGGGCGCGCTGTGCATGCAGTTCCTGATCGACGACGGCGCCTGGTGGCAGGGTCTGCTCCTCGGCCTCGCGGTCGCGGCCAGCGCCACCCTCGGCGACCTCGGCGAGTCCATGATCAAGCGGGACCTGGGCATCAAGGACATGGGCACGCTGCTGCCGGGCCACGGCGGCATCATGGACCGCCTCGACTCCCTCCTCCCCACGGCCCCGATCGCCTGGCTCCTCCTGGTGGCCTTCGTCGGCTCGGCCTGACCCCCTGTCCGCCGGTCGCCTTCCCCCGGGCGGGGGCCGGCGGGCAGGGGCACGTTCCACGGCGCGGGCGAGGCCGGAGAAGGACGGCACATACCGGGGCGACCTCGCGTGCCGCCGGTGCGAGGCGCTCATCGACCGGGGCGGCCGCCGGAAACCACGCCGCTACTGCAACGGCCGGCACCGCACGAAGTGATACGTCACCGACGCCTTCCCCGCGGTCCTCGGCATCTTCTCCCGGCCCGGGCGTCCGAGGACGCCCGCCGGCGACCGGCGGCGGCTGCTCGTGACGGTCGCGACAGGCGGCAGCGCCGGCCCACCCAAGTCGATCTGCGACACTGGTACCACCATGCCCAAGCCCGGAGAACTTACTTTCGTCGCCCCGCGCGGAGCCAAGAAGCCGCCGCGGCACCTTGCCGATCTGTCGCCTGCCGAGCGCAAGGAGGCCGTCGCCGCGATCGGTGAGAAGCCGTTTCGTGCCAAGCAGCTCTCGCAGCACTACTTCGCGCGGTACGCGCACGACCCCGAGCAGTGGACCGACATCCCGGCCGGGTCGCGGGAGAAGCTGCGCGACGCGCTGCTGCCCGAGCTGATGTCGGTCGTGCGGCATCTGTCGACCGACGCGGGCACCACCCGCAAGACGCTGTGGCGGCTGTTCGACGGGACGCTGGTCGAGTCCGTGCTCATGCGCTACCCGGACCGGGTGACCATGTGCATCAGCTCGCAGGCCGGCTGTGGCATGAACTGCCCGTTCTGCGCCACCGGGCAGGCGGGCCTGGACCGCAATCTGTCGACCGCCGAGATCGTGCACCAGATCGTGGACGGCATGCGCGCCCTGCGCGACGGCGAGGTACCCGGAGGGCCGGCGCGGCTGTCCAACATCGTGTTCATGGGCATGGGCGAGCCGCTCGCCAACTACAAGCGCGTCGTCGGCGCCATCCGCGCCCTCACCGACCCGGAGCCCGACGGGCTCGGGCTGTCGCAGCGCGGCATCACCGTCTCCACCGTGGGCCTGGTCCCGGCGATCCACCGGTTCGCCGACGAGGGCTTCAAGTGCAGGCTCGCCATCTCCCTGCACGCCCCCGACGACGAGCTGCGCGACACCCTCGTGCCCGTCAACACGCGGTGGAAAGTGCGCGAGGTGCTGGACGCGGGCTTCGAGTACGCCGCGAAGTCCGGGCGCCGGCTCTCCATCGAGTACGCGCTGATCCGCGACATCAACGACCAGGCCTGGCGCGGCGACCGGCTCGGCCGGCTGCTCAAGGGCAGGCCCGTGCACGTCAACTGCATCCCGCTCAACCCGACCCCCGGCTCCAAGTGGACCGCCTCGCGGCCCGAGGACGAGAAGGCCTTCGTGGAGGCGATCGCCGCCCACGGCGTGCCCGTCACCATCCGCGACACCCGCGGCCAGGAGATCGACGGCGCCTGCGGTCAGCTGGCCGCCACCGAGCGGTAGCTCCCCGGGGAGGGCCACGACCGTGGGCCGCAGGCCGTCGTACGGCGGCCGGGCGGTACTCTGAGGCCGTACACATCTTCATATTCCGACAGGGGAGCGCCACAGCGCTGAGAGTGCGGCACCGGCCGCAGACCCTCTGAACCTCGCCCAGGTCATTCTGGGTAGGAAGTTCGGTCATCACTCGAGCTGTTGCGCCCTGCCCGGGCATCCCCGCGGATGCCCGGGCAGGGCCGCGTCTCTTCCTGGCCACCATCCAGGAGGAAAATCCAGTGCACACCAAGACGTTCGTCGCAGCCGCGGTCGGGCTGGGACTGGTCACGCTGTCCGCGTGCGGATCGTCCGGCGGGCAGAAGAGCGCCGCCGACTCCAAGACCGTGACCCTGGTCAGCCATGACTCGTGGAAGGCGTCCCAGAGCGTCATCACGGAGTTCGAGAAGTCCTCCGGCTACAAGGTCAAGGTCCTCATGGACGGCGATGCCGGGCAGGCCGTCAACAAGGCCATCCTCACCAAGGACCACCCGCAGGGCGACGTCTTCTTCGGCGTCGACAACACCCTTCTGTCCCGCGCCCTGGACAACGGCCTCTTCCAGCCCTACGAGCCGAAGGGCGCCGACCGGATCCAGCCGCGGTACCGGGCGGACGAGGCCAAGCACCGGGTGACGCCGATCGACACCGGCGACATCTGCGTCAACTACGACAAGAAGTACTTCGCCGACCACAAGCTGGCCCCGCCGGCCACCTTCGACGACCTGGTCAAGCCGCAGTACAAGAACCTCCTCGTCACCGAGGACGCCGCCGCCTCCTCGCCCGGCCTCGGCTTCCTGCTCGGCACCGCGGCCAAGTACGGCGACACCGGTTGGCAGGCGTACTGGAAGAAGCTCAGGGCCAACGGCGTCAAGGTCGTCTCCGGCTGGGAGCAGGCCTACGACCAGGAGTTCTCCGGCTCGGCCGGCGGTAAGAAGGCCAAGGCCGACCGCCCGCTGGTCGTCTCCTACGCCTCCTCGCCGCCCGCCGAGGTCATCTACGCCAAGCCGCAGCCCAGGACCGCACCCACCGGCGTCGCCGAGGGCACCTGCTTCCGCCAGGTCGAGTACGCCGGACTGCTCGCGGGCGCCCGGAACCCCGAGGGCGGCAAGGCCTTCCTCGACTTCCTGATCGGCAAGCGGTTCCAGGAGGACATGCCGCTGAACATGTTCGTCTACCCGGTGCGCCAAGACGCCCGGGTCCCCGCGGAGTTCACCCAGTACGGCCCCCAGGCCAAGAACCCCGAGACCATGGCACCCGAGAAGATCGCCGCCAACCGCGACCAGTGGGTCAAGTCGTGGACCTCGCTCGCGGTGAAGTGACCGGCGGGCGACGCCGCCGTCCGCGGAACGCGGCGCGGCTCGGCCTGATGGCCCTGCCCGTCGCGTTCTTCGCGGTGTTCTTCGCCTACCCGGTCGCCGCGATCGTCCGCCGCGGCCTGCGGGTCGGCGGCGCCTGGCAGTTCGGCCGGTTCGCCGACGTCCTCGGCGACGAGGGCATCCGGCACGTGCTGTGGTTCACCACCTGGCAGGCCCTCGCCTCCACCGCGCTCACCCTGCTCATCGCGCTGCCCGGCGCCTACGTCCTGGCCCGCTTCGACTTCCCCGGCCGCCAGGTGCTGCGCGCCGTGGTCACCGTGCCGTTCGTGCTGCCCACCGTCGTCGTCGGCACCGCCTTCCTCGCCCTGCTCGGGCACGGCGGCCTCCTCGACCAGCTGTGGGGCGTACGCCTGGACACCACCGTGTGGGCGATCCTCCTCGCCCACGTCTTCTTCAACTACGCCGTCGTCGTCCGCACGGTGGGCGGCCTGTGGGCCCAGCTCGATCCCCGGCAGGAGGAGGCCGCCCGGATGCTCGGCGCCTCGCCGCTGACCGCCTGGCGCAAGGTCACCCTGCCCGCGCTGGCCCCCGCCGTCGCCGCCGCCGCGCTCATGGTGTTCCTGTTCACCTTCACCTCCTTCGGCATCGTGCAGATCCTCGGCGGCCCCGCCTTCTCCACCCTCGAAGTGGAGATCTACCGGCAGACCTCCGAGATCTTCGACCTGTCCACCGCCGCCGTCCTCACCCTCGTCCAGTTCCTGGCCGTGGGGGCGATCCTCGCCGTGCACGCCTGGACCGTACGGCGCCGGGAGGGCGCGCTGAAGCTGGTGGACGCCGCCCTGACCGCCCGCCGGCCGCGCGGGGCCGGGCAGTGGGCGCTGCTCGCCGCAGTGCTCGCCACCATCGCGCTGCTGCTCCTGCTGCCGCTCGCCGTCCTCGTGCAACGCTCCCTGACGGCACCCGGCTTCGGCTACTACCGGGCGCTCACCGACCCCGACGGCGGCGTCTTCCTCGTCGCCCCGATCACCGCCATCGGCACCTCCCTGTCCTACGCCGCCGCGGCCACCGCCATCGCCGTCGTGATCGGCTCCCTGGCCGCCGCCGCGCTCACCCGCAGGGACGCCGGACGCCTCGTCCGCGGATTCGACGCGCTGCTGATGCTGCCGCTCGGCGTCTCCGCGGTGACCGTCGGCTTCGGCTTCCTCATCGCCCTGGACAAACCGCCGCTGGACCTGCGCCAGTCCTGGATCCTGGTCCCGCTCGCCCAGGCCCTGGTCGGCGTGCCTTTCGTCGTACGGACCATGCTGCCGGTGCTGCGCGCGGTCGACGTACGCCTGCGGGAGGCGGCCGCCGTGCTCGGCGCGTCCCCGTGGCGGGTGTGGCGGGAGGTCGATCTGCCGATGGCGCGGCGGGCGCTGCTGGTCGCCGCCGGGTTCGCCTTCGCGGTCTCGCTCGGCGAGTTCGGGGCCACCGTGTTCATCGCGCGGCCCGACAACCCCACGCTGCCGGTCGCCGTGGCCCGGCTGCTGAGCCGCCCCGGCGACCTCAACTACGGGCAGGCGATGGCCCTGTCCACGATTCTGATGGTGGTGTGCGCCGTGGCCCTGCTCCTGCTGGAGCGGCTGCGGACCGCCGACCGGAGCGGGGAGTTCTGATGCTGCTGAGGCTGGAAGCCGCCACCGTCCGCTTCGGCGGTCGGGCGGTGCTCGACGCCGTCGATCTGGCGGTGGCCGAGCACGAGATCGTGTGCGTGCTGGGCCCCAGCGGCAGCGGCAAGTCCACGCTGCTGCGCGCGGTGGCCGGACTGCAACCGCTGGACTCGGGACGGGTGCTGCTCGACGGCCGGGACCAGGCAGTTGTGCCGGTGCACCGGCGCGAGGTCGGGCTGATGTTCCAGGACCACCAGCTCTTCCCACAGCGCGACGTGGCCGGGAACGTCGGCTTCGGACTGCGGATGCACGGCACTGCGAAGGGCGAACGGATCGCACGCGTCGAGGAGTTGCTGGACCTGGTCGGGCTGCCCGGGGCCGGCGGCCGGGCCGTCGCCGCCCTGTCCGGCGGCGAGCAGCAGCGTGTCGCGCTGGCCCGCGCGCTCGCCCCCCGGCCCCGGCTGCTGATGCTGGACGAGCCCCTCGGCCAGCTCGACCGCACCCTGCGCGAACGCCTGGTGGTCGAACTGCGGGAGCTGTTCGGCCGGTTGGGCACCACCGTGCTCGCCGTCACCCACGACCAGGGCGAGGCCTTCGCGCTCGCCGACCGGGTCGTGGTGATGCGGGACGGCGAGATCGCGCAGTCCGGCACCCCGCTTCAGGTGTGGCAGCGCCCGGCGGACGCCTTCGTGGCCCGTTTCCTCGGCTTCGAGAACGTGGTCGAGGCGAGCGTCGAGGGGGAGGCCGCGCTCACCCCCTGGGGCAAGGTGCCGGTCCCGGAAGGCTCCGCCGTGGGCGCCCGCACCCTCCTCGTCCGGCCGGCCGGCGTCCGCCTGGTCCCCGCGGGGGACGGCCTGCGCTGCACGGTCGCCGCCCGCGCCTTCAAGGGCACTCATGTCGCGGTCCACCTCCAGCCGGCGGACGCGCCGCGACTGGAGGCGGCCTGCGCACTGCGGTCGGCGCCGGAGGTCGGCGCCGAGGTGGGGGTGGAGTTCGACCCGGCCGACGTCGTCCTGCTGGGCTGATCCCGCGCGGCGGATGGCGGCCGTGGCGGCGCGCCGCCGCTCCGCCCCAGGGCGTCCGCAGCGCGGATCAATGCCCGTGGCCCGCACCCTGGTCGGGACGCGGGCCACGGACGGGACGTCGAGCGGTGGTGTCAGCGACCGCTGTTGGCGCCACGGCGGCGCATGCCGTAGAAGACGGCGCCACCGCCGACTGCGACCAGGGCGACGGCGACGCCGGCGATCAGTCCGGTGTTGGAACTCGCCCCGGTCTCCGCGAGGTTGGAGTCACCGGCTGCGGGCGAGGGGGCGTTGTCCACGGTGGTGCCCGCCGGGGCGGTGCTGCTCTGCGAGGGGGCCGGAGTCCCGGCCGGGGGCGTCGAGGGCGCCGCGGAGGTCTCCGGGGCCGACGGGGTCGCGGTGGCCGGCTGCGAGGGTGTGGCCGGCGCGGACGGGGTGGCCGGCGCGCTCGGGGTGGCGGGCGCGCAGGCGGCGGACGGGGTCCTGAGGTTCGGCTTGATGTCCGCGTCGACCAGCTTGCCGCCGGCCTTGACGTGGACGCGGTACTCGGCGTTCGGTTCCCATGCCTCGGCGAAGGAGGCCGTGGCGCCCTTGGCGGTGCCCCTGACCGTCTGCGGGCTGCCGATCTGCTTCACGTCCGCGCCGTTGTTCTCCAGGAAGACGGTGACGACGGCCGGGGTGCCGGAGGCGTCCTTGTCGGTGACGACGATGACACCGTTGCCATCGAGGCACTTGGCCTCGGCGGAGAACTCGCTGATGTCGCAGGCGAGCGCGGTGCCCGCCGTGCCGAGGGCGACTGCGGCGGACGCGGCGGCGATCCCCAGGATGCGCAGGGGACGTGCGGTGCGGCGGGATATCGACAAGATGGCCACTTTGCCCTTCACGGGAGGTGCGATTGCGGGGGGTGAAGGGGGTGTTGGGGCGGCCACCGGACGACGAGGAGTGCCCCGGCACCCCCAGGAGGCCCACATCTATAGGCGCTCGGTCAGCAGTGTCAACGCGTCCGTCCTGTATGGGCGTTGACTTTGCCCGTTCATTAACCGTCCGCATGTTTGGACGCGTTGTGAACCGGTCCGATCCGGACGGCGGGGCCGATTGGGCCCGCCCGGGCGCATCCCGCCCGGGCCGGAACGAATCCGTCCGGGGGCGGCCCCCGCAGGACCACCGCCGTCGGAACGACCCCCCGACATCAGGATCAGCCCTCCACCGCCGCCGGGTCCATCCACACGACCTCCCAGGTGTGGCCGTCGAGGTCGTCGAAGGCACGGCCGTACATGTGGCCGTGGTCCTGGACCTTGTCCGACGCCGTGCCGCCGGCCGCGACCGCCTTCTCGACCAGCTCGTCCACCTTCTCGCGGCTCTCGGCGCTCAGACAGATCAGCACCTCGCTGGTGCGGGTGGAGTCCGCGATCTCCTTGTCGGTGAAGTCGGCGTAGCGCTTCTTGCCGAGCAGCATGGCGATGATCGTGTCGCTGATGACGACGCAGGCGCAGTCGTCGGTGGAGAACTGCGGGTTGATCGGGTAGCCGAGGGCGGTGAAGAACTTCTTCGCCGCGGCCACGTCGGCGGTCGCCAGGTTCACGAAGATCATCTGCTGGTACATGGTGGGGTCGCTCCCGTCGTGGGTGGTGCCGTGCGTGCCGTGCGCAGGGGTAGACGGAGCGGGCCCGCGCAACTCATCGGTGGCCGGCGGACTTCTTCCGTCGGTTTTCCCGGAGCGCCGTGGCCGGCTGCCTCAGCGGGACAGGGGCAGTGCGGCAAGCGTGGCGATCGCCCAGGTCAGCGGGGCGAACAGGGCCAGCAGGGTGGCGGTGCGCAGGGCGGCCGCCGAGCGCAGCACGGTGGCGGGTGCGCCCAGCCGCCGGAGCGCGGCGGTGGTGCCGACCCGCAGCTGCCGGGCCTCGACGGCGGCGGTGACCAGCGCGGCCACCGCGCAGCCGGCCACCAGCAGCGCGCCCAGCGCGGTGAGCGGGCCGAAGCGGCCGGAGGCGCGGCCGTGCAGCGCGATCACGGCGAACGCCGCCGAGGCGACCGCGCACAGGACGCCGAGCGGACCGCCGATCCGGCCCGCCTCCGCCATCAGGACCCGCCCGGCCAGCAGGCGTACGGCGCCCGGCCGCACCGCCTGGAGCAGTCGGCCGCACAGATGGGTCAGGCCGGGACCGGCGAGGGCGAGACCGACGGCGGTGAGCAGCCAGCCGACGAGCACGGGCGCGGAGCCCGCGCTGAGCCCGCCGGGCAGGACGGCGCGCGCGCCGTCGCCCGTGCCCCCGGCGTAGGTCTCGACGGTGAGGCCGGCGGCGAGCACGGCGATGCCCCAGGGCAGGCCGGTGGGGGACCGGTCGGGCGGGAGCGGTCGGCCGGGATCGTCTTCCACGGCCGGGGCGGTGGCCGTCTCGGCCCCGTCGGCGGGCGTCTCCTGGCCGGTGCCGGCCGTCTCCCGCCCGGCTCCGGCGGCGCGCGCGGGCGGGGCCTTCGGCTCGCGCGGGCGCAGGGCGGCGGCGACCGCGGCGGAGGCTGCCGCCGGGACGGCGGCGAGCAGGAGCAGCGTGCCGGGCACCGGCAGCCGTTCGCGCGCGGCGAGGACCGCGTGCGGCGCGCCGTCGAGCGGGAACGGCGGCCCCGGCAGGTCACCGCGCAGGGAGAGGAACAGCAGCAGGGCGAGCAGCGCGCCGAAGGCGCAGGACAGGGCGGTCGTGGCGGCCGAGACGGCCATCATCCGGGCGGGGCCGAGGCCGAGCGCGGACAGGCCGCCACGCGGCCGGGTGCCGGGGTCGGACCGGGCGACCGCGACGGCGAGATAGGCCGTGGCGGCCAGCGGCACCCCGCACCAGGCCAGGCGCAGCAGCGCGGCGGACGGGTCGGCGGGGTGGCCGAGGGCGTGGCCGAGGCTGCACAGCAGCAGGAAGCCGGTGCCCGCCGAGGCCGCCACGACGGTCAGCCGGCGCAGCTGGACGGCGGGGTGCGCGACGCGGATCAGACGGAGAGCGAGCACGCCGCCCGGCCTTCCGTGGTGTCACCGGCCGGCGGCAGGTGCACGGTCTTCACACAGCGGCCGTCGAGCAGGTTCACCGTGCGGTCGGCCAGGGCCGCGGTCTGCGCGTCGTGGGTGGCCAGGACGACGGTGATGCCGTGCGAGCGGGCGGCGGTGGTGAGGGTGCGCAGCGCGTGGGCGCGGTCGGCGCGGTGCAGCGGGGCGGTCGGCTCGTCGGCGAAGAGCACGGTCGGCGTGGAGGCGAGGGCGCGGGCGATGCAGACGCGCTGCCGTTCGGCCTGGCGCAGCTGGTGCGGGCGTTTGCCGGAGAGCTCGCCGGCGTCCAGGCGTTCCAGCCACTCAAGGGCGGCCGCCTTGGCCCGGCGGCGGGTGGAGCCGCGCAGCATCAGCGGCAGGGCGGTGTTCTCCCAGACGTTCAGTTCCGGGACGAGCGCGGGCGCCGGGTCGATCCAGCCGAACCGCTCGCGGCGCAGGCGTTCGCGGGCGAGCGGGCCGAGGGTGTGCACGGGGGAGCTGTTGAACCAGACCTCGCCCTCGCGCACCCGCGCCATGCCGGACAGGCAGCGCAGCAGCGTGGTCTTGCCGCTCCCGCTCGGGCCGCCGACGGCGAGGATCTCCCCCTGCCGGACGCCGAGCGAGACGCCGGCGAGTGCGGGCGAGCCGTCCTTGTGGGTGTAGTGCAGGGCGCGTGCCCAGAGCACGTCGTTGTCCGGCGGGTCCACCATGGCGTACACCTCGGTTCGGATCAGAAATGCCGCGCGTTGCCGTACGGGTTCGGGGATCCTTCGTACGAATCCCCCGTACGAGGGAACGAAGGCGAAGCCGATCGGTCACTGAACGCTAGGCAGCCGACGCCGGGAGCCCGGACAGCACACGGCCCCGGGCCGCCGTTTCCCACTCGAACGGACGGCTCCGGGGCCGGTGATGATCATCTGATCGCAGGCTCGCGCCCGGGGCGCCCACCGTGCGGCAGGCGCCCCGGGCGCGCGTTCACCGTGACGCGTCGGTCACAGCTTGGTCCAGGCCTCCGTCAGCGTGGCGCGCAGGATCTGCTCGATCTCGTCGAAGGTCTCCTGGTCGGAGATCAGCGGCGGGGCGAGCTGGACGACCGGGTCGCCGCGGTCGTCGGCACGGCAGTACAGGCCGTTGTCGTAGAGCGCCTTGGAGAGGAAGCCGTACAGGACGCGCTCGGTCTCCTCGTCGTTGAAGGACTCCTTGGTGTTCTTGTCCTTCACCAGCTCGATGCCGTAGAAGAAGCCGTTGCCGCGGACGTCGCCGACGATCGGCAGGTCGTGCAGCTTCTGCAGGGTGGACAGGAACGCGCCCTCGTTGTCCAGCACGTGCTGGTTGAGGCCCTCGCGCTCGAACAGGTCGAGGTTGGCGAGGCCGACCGCGGCGGAGACCGGGTGGCCGCCGAAGGTGTAGCCGTGCAGGAAGGTGTTGTCGCCCTTGTAGAACGGCTCGGCCAGGCGGTCGGAGATGATGCACGCGCCGATCGGGGAGTAGCCCGAGGTCATGCCCTTGGCGCAGGTGATCATGTCCGGGACGTAGCCGAACTTGTCGCAGGCGAACATGGTGCCGAGGCGGCCGAAGGCGCAGATGACCTCGTCGGAGACGAGCAGCACGTCGTACTGGTCGCAGATCTCGCGCACCCGCTGGAAGTAGCCGGGCGGGGGCGGGAAGCAGCCGCCGGCGTTCTGCACCGGCTCCAGGAAGACGGCCGCGACGGTGTCGGGGCCCTCGAAGAGGATCTGCTGCTCGATCTGGTCGGCGGCCCAGCGGCCGAAGGCCTCGGGGTCGTCGCCGAAGAGCGGGGCGCGGTAGATGTTGGTGTTCGGGACCTTGTGCGCGCCCGGCACCAGCGGCTCGAAGGGGGCCTTCAGGCCCGGCAGGCCGGTGATGGACAGGGCGCCCTGCGGGGTGCCGTGGTAGGCGACCGCGCGGGATATGACCTTGTGCTTGGTGGGCTTGCCGACCAGCTTGAAGTACTGCTTGGCGAGCTTCCAGGCGGTCTCCACCGCCTCACCGCCGCCGGTGGTGAAGAAGACCTTGTTCAGGTCGCCCGGCGCGTAGTCGGCCAGCCGCTCCGCCAGCTCGACGGCCTTGGGGTGGGCGTACGACCACACCGGGAAGAACGCCAGCTCCTGCGCCTGCTTGAAGGCGGTCTCGGCCAGCTCGGTGCGGCCGTGGCCGGCCTGGACCACGAACAGACCCGCGAGACCGTCGAGGTAGCGCTTGCCCTTGTCGTCGTAGATGTAGGTGCCCTCGCCGCGCACGATGGTCGGCACGGGCGCGTTCTCGTACGAGGACATGCGGGTGAAGTGCATCCACAGGTGGTCGTACGCGGTTCGGCTGAGGTCCTTGCTCACGGTTATCGGGTTCCCCACATGTAGGTCTGCTTCTTGAGCTTCAGGTAAACGAAGCTCTCGGTGGAGCGCACGCCGGGCAGGGCCCGGATGCGTTTGTTGATGACGTCCAGCAGGTGGTCGTCGTCCTCGCAGACGATCTCGGCGAGGATGTCGAACGAGCCCGCGGTCATCACCACGTACTCGACTTCCGACATGTCAGTCAGCGCGTCCGCTATGGCCTCGACATCGCCCTCGACGTTGATGCCGACCATCGCCTGCCGGCGGAAGCCCACGGTGAGCGGGTCCGTGACGGCGACGATCTGCATGACGCCCTGGTCCAGCAGTTTCTGGACGCGCTGGCGCACGGCCGCCTCGGAGAGGCCGACCGCCTTGCCGATCGCGGCGTAGGGCCGGCGGCCGTCCTCCTGGAGCTGCTGGATGATGGCGAGGGAGACGGCGTCCAGCTGGGGGGTGCCGTTCCCGTTGCGGGACTCGCGGGACGAGTCCCTCTGCTCTGCGCTTCGACTGGCCACGACCTCACTGTGCACGACGTCTCGACAGTTTTGCAAGGCTTGGGCGATGAAATTCGTTGTTTGAGTGCTCGCGGTTTGCGGATTTCGCAGAACTGGTGGCGGCGGGGGTGTTGAAAACGCGGCCGCGCCGACTAGGGTGGGTGTCTCAGTGATTGGACACCTGCACCAGCCAAGGAGGGCCGGCAGTGAGCACCGAGCTGCGTCGTCTGCGCAACTACATCGACGGTGAGTTCCGGGACGCCGCCGACGGACGGACCACCGAGGTGGTCAACCCCGCGACCGGCGAGGCGTACGCGACCGCGCCCCTGTCCGGCCAGGCGGACGTCGACGCCGCCATGGCCGCCGCCGCGGCGGCCTTCCCGGCCTGGCGCGACACCACCCCGGCCGAGCGCCAGAAGGCCCTGCTGAAGATCGCGGACGCCTTCGAGGAGCGCGCCGAGGAACTGATCGCGGCCGAGGTGGAGAACACGGGCAAGCCCATCGGGCTCACCCGCTCCGAGGAGATCCCGCCGATGGTCGACCAGATCCGCTTCTTCGCGGGCGCGGCGCGGATGCTGGAAGGCCGCTCGGCCGGCGAGTACATGGAGGGCCTGACCTCCATCGTGCGCCGCGAGCCGATCGGCGTCTGCGCGCAGGTCGCGCCGTGGAACTACCCGATGATGATGGCCGTGTGGAAGTTCGCCCCGGCCCTCGCCGCGGGCAACACGGTCGTCCTCAAGCCCTCGGACACCACCCCCGCCTCCACGGTCCTGATCGCCGACATCATCGGCTCGGTCCTGCCCAAGGGCGTCTTCAACGTCGTCTGCGGCGACCGCGACACCGGCCGTCTGATGGTGGAGCACCCCACCCCGGCGATGGCCTCCATCACCGGCTCCGTGCGCGCCGGCATGTCGGTCGCCGAGTCCGCCTCCAAGGACCTCAAGCGGGTCCACCTGGAGCTGGGCGGCAAGGCCCCGGTCGTCGTCTTCGAGGACACCGACATCGAGAAGGCCGTCGAGGACATCTCGGTGGCGGGCTTCTTCAACGCCGGCCAGGACTGCACGGCCGCCACCCGCGTGCTCGTGCACGAGTCGATCCACGACGAGTTCGTCGCCGCGCTCGCCAAGGCAGCCGAGGAGGCCAAGACCGGGCAGCCGGACGACGAGGACGTGCTCTTCGGCCCCCTGAACAACCCCAACCAGCTCAAGCAGGTCGCCGGCTTCATCGAGCGGCTGCCCGCCCACGCCAAGGTCGAGGCCGGCGGCCACCAGGTCGGCGACAAGGGCTACTTCTACGCCGCGACCGTCGTCTCGGGCCTCAAGCAGGACGACGAGATCATCCAGAAGGAGGTCTTCGGCCCGGTCATCACCGTCCAGTCCTTCACCGACGAGGACCAGGCCGTCGAGTGGGCCAACGGCGTCGAGTACGCGCTGGCCTCCTCGGTGTGGACCAAGGACCACTCCCGCGCCATGCGGATGTCCAAGAAGCTCGACTTCGGCTGCGTGTGGATCAACACCCACATCCCGCTGGTCGCCGAGATGCCGCACGGCGGCTTCAAGAAGTCCGGCTACGGCAAGGACCTGTCGGCGTACGGCTTCGAGGACTACACGCGGATCAAGCACGTGATGACGTCGCTGGACGCGTAACGCTCCGCGGGGCCGCCGGGTCCGTCCTCGGGTGCGAGAAGTCGCCGTCGCAACGGCGGCCCTCCGGCACCCGTGGCGCCCGGTGTACGACCGGCGCCCGCCGTATGACCCGCGACCCCGGACGGAGGACGGACCGTCCGGGGTCGCGTCGTGCCGTCCGGCGAGCGGCACCGCGCTCCGGCCCGCCGGCGGGACCGAGGGGGCGGGCGCTGATCGACAACGTGTCGCCTGTGTACCGGCGGGCTCGACGGAGCGTCGATTGTCCCGGTCCCGGCCGTCGCGGCATGCTGCGCCAATGCCCCGGACACCGATGACGCCCCCGAAGCCCCTCGCGAGCGCGCCCGCACCCTCCCGCCGTTCCCTGCTGCGCGCGCTCGGCGCCGCGTCCGCGCTCGGCGCGCTCGCCGGCTGCGGGGTGCCCGCCGCCTACGTCCGGCCCGGCGAGCGCGCGGTCCCGGACACCTCCGCCACCGACAAGCAGCTGTCCTGGTCGAACTGGCCGCTCTACATCGACACCGACGACAAGAACCCCGACCGGCGGCCCACCCTGGAGGCCTTCGAGAAGCGCACCGGGATCTCCGTGCACTACTCGGAGGAGATCAACGACAACGACGAGTTCTTCGGAAAGATCAGTCCCGCGCTGATGAACCACCAGAAGCCCGGCCGCGACCTCATCGTCATCAGCGACTGGATGTGCGCGCGGTTCGTCCGCCTCGGCTGGGTGCAGGAGATGGACCGCGCCCGCCAGCCCCACGTGGCCGCCGAACTGGACCCGCTGCTGCGCACGCCGGCCTTCGACCCCGGCCGGCGGTTCACCGTGCCGTACCAGTCGGGCATCACCGGCATCGCCTACGACCGCCGCCGCCTCGGCCGCGAGATCCGAGCCGTCTCCGACCTGTGGGCGAGCGACCTGAAGGGCCGGGTGACCCTGCTGTCCGGGCTCGACGAGGCGTTCGCGCTGCTGATGCAGGGCGACGGCGTCGACATCCGCAGGTGGAAGGCGGAGGACTTCCACCGGATGTGCGACCAGGTCGAGAAGCAGGTGGCGCGCGGCCAGATCCGCCGCTTCACCGGCAACGACTACACCAAGGACCTGGTCAGCGGCGACGTCCTGGCCTGCCAGGCCTACTCCGGCGACGTCATCCAGCTCCAGGCGGACAACCCGGACATCCGCTTCGTCGTCCCCGAGGAGGGCGCCGAGCTGTGGTCCGACTCCCTGATGATCCCCAACCGGGCCGCCCACAAGACCAACGCCGAACGCCTGATCGACTACTACTACGAACCCGAGGTCGCCGCCGAGCTGGCCGCCTGGGTGAACTACGTGTGCCCGGTCCCGGCCGCCCAGGAGGTGCTGGCCGGGTCCAAGGACGAGGACACGGCCGCCCTGGCCGGCAACCCCCTGATCTTCCCCGACGCCGCCATGCGCCGCCGCCTGGCCGTCGCCCGCGACATGACGTCCACGGAACGCCTGGAGTTCGCCCGGCGGTGGAACAAGATCGTGGGGTTGTAGGCCGCGGGTGCGGCCGAAGGCCCCGCGGGCGGCGGGGCCTTCGTCTGTCCTGCCGCAGGGGCGGCTCAGCCGCCGTTGGACGGGCCGAAGAACTCGATCTCGGCGATGGAGACCTGCTTGCTGGCCGAGGGCTGGTACGCGGTCTCCAGGACGAAGCGCACCGCCGAGACCTTGCCCACCCGGAACGCGCGGCGCTGGCCGCCCGCGCCCTGGTCGAGGACGAGTTCCCGCTTCGTCGTCTTGCCGTCGGCCAGCGTGATCAGCGCCTCCACGCGGTGCGGCAGCGCCGACTGGGAGAGCTGGTCGGGGCGCGTGGACACCCCCGGTGTGATGATCAGGTCCAGCAGTCGGGTCGGCTCGGAGAACCGCGCCTCGATCCACTGGCCCTGGCCCGACTCGGACACCCCGGGACCCCACCAGGTGTTGCTGAGCTTGTCGAAGGCCAGGTCGGGCTTGTGTCCCGGGAAGGAGCGGGACGCGGTGACCCGGTCCGGCGCGACCGGGGCCCGCTTGGCGAAGTGGTCGCGCGTCGCCTGGACGCCCTGCGGGATGTGCACCACCAACACGATCAGCAGCGTCAGGACGACGGCCGCGACCAGCCAGGCCAGCACCCGGTCGAAGGCCCGGCGCAGGCGCGGCCGGTCACCGGCCCACGGGGCCTCGCGGTTGCCGGCCGCCGTCAGCCGCCGCCACCAGGGCAGCCGCCCCGGCGTCTGGCCGCCGCCGGCCATCGGCATCGCGCAGCGCGTGCAGTAGTGCCGGTCGGGCCGGTTGCGCGTCTGGCACCACGGGCACGGCGTCCCGCCGTCGGCGCCCAACTCCTCGCCGGGCGCCCGTACGGTCTGCGGACGCTGCGCGACCGGGCGGCCCGGCAGCACCGGGGCCACCGAGGGGGACGGAGCGGCCTGCGGCTGCGGGTCGGCGACCGGGATGAGCAGCTGCCGCGCCCGGTCCGTCATCCCCTCGTCCTCACCGGGAGGCTCGGTGGTGGGGAGCGGGGTGGTGGCGGCGTTCTCGTCCACGGCCGGGGCGGGGACGCCCGGCGCGGGCACGGGGGGCTGGGGGACGGTGTCCGCCGACGGCGAGGTGCCGGGGGCGGGGTGGGGCGGGGACGCCGGGTTCGCGGCGTCGGCGGCGTCGCCGTTGTCGGTGCGGTGCGGCGCGGGGTCGGCGGCGCTGCCGGGTCCGCCGTCGGCGGCGGTGGGCCGGGGCGGGGTTCCGCCGGTTCCGGAGGCCGGCGCCGACGGTCCGCCTGCCGCCCCCGGGGGCCCGGCGTGCGCCCCGGCGGGTTCGCCCGAGCCGCCCGGACGCGCGTCGGCAGCCGCCGTCCCGCCGGTCGCCGGCGCACCGGCGGTCACGGAGGCCCCGGCGCTCCCGGCGGCGGCCACCGGCCCGTCGGCCGGCCGGCCACCGGCAGACCGCGGCGTCCCCGGGGCACCCGGCGCACCGGTGGATCCGGAGGCGTCAGCGGACCCCGACGCCTCGGCAGACCCCGACGCCCCGGCGCCCGCCGTCGCCGCGGCCGCCGCACGCGGCGCGGCCGACCGGTCGGTCCAGCTCAGCACCGCCCCGCAGGCGTCGCAGAACGACTGGCCCGGTTCCGCGCGGGTGCCGCATTCGGCGCAGTTCTGGGTGGTCGTCATCTCTCGGAGGTCCTTTCGGCGGGGACGGCGGCTTCCGTGGCGGTCACCTGAACCGTGTACGGCATATGGGCGGGGCGGGCGGCGGCGACCAGGGTGTCCAGGCGGTGCCGGTCCGCGGTGGTGGGGTGAGGCAGCCGCAGATGGACGTGCAGTCGGGGCCGCCGCTCGCCGGGCACCGGACCGAGCGGTCGCGCGCTCCAGTCGGCCGCCCCGCTCTCGCTGATCTCCGGCGCCACGCCGAAGGCCAGCCGTACGGTCTCCGACAGCCCGCGCCGGGTCCCGCGGATGCGGTGCAGATACGCCGCGGCGGCCACCGCCGCACGCAGCAGCGGCTCCGGTTCACCGCCCTCGGTCTCCGCGCCGACCCAGCCGCCGAGCCACCGGACGAAGTCCAGCGGGGCGACCGAGGGCCGGAAGTACGTGTCGAGGCAGTCCAGGACGCTCAGGATCGGCGCCATCACCTCGTCCAGACCGCCGACGAAGCGCTGCGCGAGGTCGTCGTCGGCGAACACCGCCGGCAGCATCATGCCGATCGGCGCGGACGAGCCGAGCCCGTCGATGGAACCCCGCATCAGGCACCGTCCCCGATCACACGCACCCGGTGGTCGAAGGAGAACACCAGGGAGGGCCGGGACAGGTCGATACGGTCGGTCGCCTCGCCGCGCTTGCCGGTCAGCGGGTCGGCCGGGTGCAGCACCACCTGGTCGACCAGCTCCACTCCCGGCACCCGCTGGAGCACCGCGAACACCTCACCGGACTGCACCGGCCGCCCGAACGGCCAGCCGGCCCCGTCCGCACCGCCGGTGAGCGGGTCGAGGTGCCGGTACAGCGCGTCGTGCGCGTCGCGGCGCACCCGGTCGGTGTCCACGCCCCGGAAGGCGTGCACGGTCGCCACCACCGTCACCCCCTGGTAGTACGGCGGCCCCACCGCCAACCGGGTGCCGATCAGGCGTCGTTCGTCCAGGTGCCGGGTGATCCGGTCCAGCAGGGCGTCACCGGGGACCAGTTGCTCGAAGCGCAGCCGGCCGCCCGGGTCCGCGACCGCCTGCGGCACCACCAACACCCGTACCGCATAGGCCCCGTGTTCGCCCTCCTCGCCCTCCAGGCAGGTGATCCGCGCCGTCTCCGGGGCGGCCCGGCGGGCCAGCTCCTCGTAGTCGCGCAGGGTCACGGCACGCTCCTGGGCGCGCAGGGTGATCGGCGCGCGGACCTTCGCCTCCGCCACGGTCTCCCCGTCGACGCCGCCACGCGCCGCCTCGCGGTTGACGACCTCCGAGACGTACGGGATCGAGGTGCGCAGGATCTGCACCGCCCCGCGGGCCACGTTGCCCGCGCGGCCGCCGCCGGTGCGGTAGCGGTGGGCGCGGATCGGCGAGCCCTTGGGGGCGACCGCACCGAACTGGCGCAGCGAGCCGTCCGGTTCGCGCACCGCGGGACCGAAGGCGATCTCGCCGGTGGTGGCGTCGAGGGTGATGTGCCGGTCGCCGGGCCCGGAGGCGGCGAAGTTCGGCACCACCCGCCAGTCCCGCCAGCCCTCGGGCTCGGCCGTCTGCAGCAGCAGCGGCGGGTCGTCGCCGACGACGGGGGCGTGCGCCAGGCGCAGCCGCTGCCCCGGCAGCCCGGTGGACTCGCCGAGCGCCTCGTCGTACACCGTCTCGGCGTGCACGACGGCGGTGGTGCCGCCCACGGTGAACGCCTCGGCGGCCCGGACCGTCGGGGAGGTGGTGTAGAACGGCTGACCGGAGTGGGGCTCGGTGACCCGGCAGCGCAGCCAGCCCGCCTCCTGCCCGGCGTTCCGGGACAGCACGTGCCCGCCGGGGACGTGCAGGATCACCTCGCCGGGCCGGTTGAGGCCGCCCGTGCCGTCCCGGTCCACCTCGCACGGCCGCCAGCCGTCCGCCGTCCACGCCTCCCACACCAGCGGCGGCTGCCGCGGGTCCACGCCGACGCCGTCCACCCGGCTGTCCAGGTCCAGCGCGACGGCGCAGTGCGGCACCGCCGCCGACAGGCCGAACAGCATGCAGTCGCCGGGGTCGGGGGACTCGGCGAAGCACAGCACGTCCTTGCCCTCCTCGGCCAGGTCGTGCGTGCGGTCGATCGCCGCCTCGCCCCGGTGCTGCACCAGCAGGTGCCGCAACTCGCTGGGCACCACACTCAGTTCGCGCTCGGTGGCGAAGACGACGGCCTCCTCGCTCTCGGTGCGCAGCGTGGCGACCTCGGTGCCCACCGGCACCGAGACCGGCTCCTCCTGCGGCGCCGCCAGCCAGAACGTGACGTCGGTGCGGGCCGCCGACGGCGGGAACAGCGTGATCCCGACCAGGTCCAGGAAGGCCAGGTGGTTCTTCTCCGGCACCCGGTTGAGCCGGTAGACGATCTGGTCGGCCATGTGGGCGACCGTCTCGACCAGGGTGACGCCCGGGTCGGAGACGTTGTGGTCGGTCCACTCCGGCGCGCGCTGCTGGATGTAGCGCTTGGCGTCGTCGACGAACTGCTGGAAGCGGCGGTCGTCGAGGTTGGGGGAGGGCAGTGCCATCAGCGATCGCTTTCCGGAGCCGCGGAGGGGCCGGGGCCGCCCTCGGGCTCGTCGTGGGACGGAATGACGTAGAAGGGGAAGACGAGGCTGCGCGGGTTGTTGGTGCCGCGGATCGAGTAGCGCACGTCGATGTAGAGGACGCTGCGGTCGCCGCCCGCCGTCACCTCCACGTCGTCCACCTCGATCCGCGGTTCCCAGCGGTCCAGGCTGGCGTGCACCTCGTGCTGGATACGGCCCGCGGTCTGCTCGTTGACCGGGGCGAAGACCAGGTCGTGGATGGCGCAGCCGAAGTCGGGCCGCATCGGCCGCTCGCCCGGCGCGGTGGACAGCACCAGCCGGATCGCCTCCTCGATCTCCCGCTCCCCGCTGACCAGCGCGATCCCGCCGGTCGGCCCGATCCGCAACGGGAACGACCACCCGGACCCGACGAACTGCTCGGCCATCAGCGCCCCACCCGCCTTCCACGGAACCGGCCACGACGACGACTACTGCTGGAAGAAGCCTGGTTCACGGGATCACCATCGGCACCGGGATCGTGGTCACCCCGAACACGGGAGAGGCGACCAGCGTGGTCGGCGCCTTGATCGTCGTGTTGACGGCCGAGGTGATCTGCACCGTGCCCCCGCCGGTCAGGTTGGCGATGCCGCCCGCCGTCAGGTTCAGCGCGCCCACGGTGTTCACACCTATCTCGCCCGCCGCCCGCACGTTCACCAGGCTCGCGCTCTGGATGTTCAGCGGGCCGCCGCTCTTGAGGGTCAGGCTGCGCCCGGCGCTCAGCGAGAGGTCGCCGCCCGCCTCCACCGACACCGACCGGGTGCCCTTGATCGTCACCGAACCCTTGCTGTCCACCACGATCTCGGTGTTCGTCCGGTCGAGATTGATCGTCAGCCGCTTGTCGCCGGACACCAGCCGCACCCCCTGCTTGCGGCCCCCGGTCTTCTGGCTGAGCAGGTCCATGCGGTTGCCGTCCCGGTCGGAGACGGTGTGCCGGCTCGCCTTCTTGCGCACGGTGTCGTGCAACGGCACATCGCTGACCACCGTGGGCTTGTCCCGGCCGTTGTACAGCCCGCCGATGACGAACGGATGGTCCAGCGCGCCCCGGTCGAAGGCGACCAGCACCTCGTCGTTGACGTCCAGCGGGAAGATCCCGCCGCCGTCCAGGCCGCCGAGCTGCACGGTCCGCGTCCAGTCGCTCACGTACGTGTCGTCCAGCCACGGGAACTGCAACCGCACCCGGCCCTGCTTCAGCGGGTCGTTCACGTCCGTCACCAGCGCGTTGGCCACACTCGGCAGCCGCGGCGCGGTGTCCGAACCGCCCGACGCCAGCCCGTACAGCGAACGCCACTGCCGCCCGCTGACCGTCACCCACACCTCGTAGTGCTTGCCGTCACCGAAGACGTGCCGGACCGACGTCACCGTGTACTTGCCCTCGAACGGCACGCCGACATCCGCCAGCGCCACCGGCACTCCCGGCCGCAGCAGGGGGTTTCCGCGCGCCACGACCTCCAGTTCGCCGAACGAGCCGGTCACGTCGTCGGCGAGCGCGTCGGCCGCGAACTTCACCTCGTTCTGCTTGTCGTAGGGCGTGCCCGTCTCCACCAGCTTCGCCGCCCCGAACTTCCCGGCCGCCGCACCCGGCGTGGTGCCGATGGTGATGCCCGGGTTGGCGACGGCCGGCGCGGTCGCCGTCAGCTTCTTCTTCGTCGTCACGTCCCAGCCGCGCGCCTCGACCTTGCCCACCTGGTCGGAGGCGGTGACCGCGGCCCGCAGCCGCAGGATGTCGTGCCCGGCCTGCAACACGAACGGGCTCTTCTCGCCGTCGGTGCTCGGCGAGGGCGCCCCGGAGGCCGACTTCGGCTTCACGAACTGGAACTTGCCCTTCGCGTCCACCGACATGACCATCTCGTTCTCGTCGGCCAGCCGCGCCAGGAAGTCCCAGTCGGTCACATTGGACTGGCTGATGAACTCGTACACCGTCCGCGTCGACTCGATCTTCCCGACCGGCACCCCGTCCTGCGCGGCCAGCTTGCGCGCGATGTCGGACGCGCTCTGGTTGCGGTAGGCCGCCACCCGCCGCCGGCGCAGCAGCCGGTGCCCGAGGTCGTAGCCCCGGACGACGGTGAAGCTGCCGGTGCCGTCGTAGTCGGCCTCCAGGCCCGTGACCTCGCCGGTCAGCAGCGGATCGCCGGACCCGTCGCCGTCGGCCACCGGCGCCAGCACCACCTTGGTCCCGAACGTGATGCCCAGCTCGCCCAGCAGCAGCCGGTAGGGGTCGCGGAAGGTCAGCCGGAACGCCGCCGGCACCCCCACCCCCTGGTCGACATAGCAGTCCACCAGGTCGGAGGCGTACTCGGGCGGCAGTTTGGCGCCCCCGACGCGCACGTCGATGACATTGGAGAACGCGGACTGCACCATCAGCCACGCACCTCCTCGGCGGCCGGCATGATCAGCTCGGTGCCGGTGGGCAGCGACTGCGGGTCGTCGATGCCGTTGACCTCGGCGATGGCCCGCCAGGCGGCCGCGTTGCCGTACTCCCGCCAGGCCAGCGACTGGAGCGAATCGCCCGCCACCACCCGGTGCACCCGCTGCGCGGTCAGCGCGCCCGACGTCGGGTTCTGCCCCTTGGTGCGGCTCGGGATCTCGTGCAACTGCATCCGGCAGGTCGCCCGGATCGGCACGCCCGTCGTCCCGAACAGCGTGTAACTGGCCTCCACCGAGCTGACGTACGCCGTGAAGCGCGCCGTCGAGAACGACCCCCACTGGAAGACCACCCACGGCGGCGACGGCTGCTTGGCCGCGACGCTCTGGGCCGTCACCTCGCAGCAGGCGAGCAGCGACTCCACCTTCTTCAGCACGGAGTTGCTCGTCGGGTCGTCGGAGGAGTCCAGGAAGATCTCCAGACTCATCTCACGCGGCTCCGCGCCCATGAACTCCGGTAGCGGCCCCTTGCGTTCGATCTGGGCCGGGGTGACCTTCCAGTTGGCACGACGCGTCATCGACAGTTGCGCCGGGTTGAAGTCGAAGCCGAACGTCTTGATGATCCCGCCGGGCGTCCTGCTCTTGCCCTTGGGCGGCTGATGGATCGCGAGCGTGGCCCGCACCAGGCTCTTGCCCGCACCGCCCCTGCTGCCTTTCGCCATGTCTCCGTATCCCCTCAGTCCGCTCGGTCGGCTCAGTCCGTGAACCCGTGGTGGGCGATCTCCAGCACCTCGGTCGCCACGGCCGGGCTCGCGGGGTCGAGCGTGGGACCCGTCCAGCTCACCGGCAGCACGTCGATCAGTCCCCAGCGCGCCACCTCCGAACCGTCCGCGCGCAGCGCCGCGATCTGCGCGGTGGGCCGCTTGATGCCGGTCTGCACGGACGAGATCCACTTGGCGACCTTGGCGGTGTCAGGGGTGAGCGGGCGGGTCAGCCGGATCGTGGAGAACGTCACACGTGTCGGCAGATGCCAGACGAAGCCGTTGTTGCCGCCCTCCTGGCGGTGCTCGACCTCCACCTGCGACGACAGGCCCTCGCAGCCGTTGAAGTAGCCGAGGCTCTCGCCGTCGATGCTGAGGGTGAACCAGATGGTGGAGCCCGGGTCCTGGCGGGACATCGAGGAGGGGCCTTTCTTTCGGTCGCCGTCGTTCCTGGTGGGTGCGGGCGGTGGGCGGTTCGTTGCGGTGTGCCGTGTCCGGTGCGTGGTGGGCGCGTGGCGTCGGGTGTTCAGCGGCGCGGATCGCGGAGCTTGCCGATCCGCTCGCGGTCCAGGCGCAGTTCGGTGCGGATCAGCCGGGTGACGCGGCCGATGATCCGGTGCACCAGCTCGTCGAGCTGGAAGTCGGTCAACTCCCTCGGGTCGAAACCGCCCGGGGGGATCTCCGTGTACTCGGGAGGCGCGCTCGCGTGTGTGGGCGAGGGTGTTCTGGGCGGCGGAGGCGTGGCCGTGCTCGAGGTCCGGGGCGGCGGAGGCGGTGGGGGCGCGGTGGTGCGCGCGGTTGCCGTGTGGGCGGGGGGTGGTGCGGCCGGGGGGTGGTGCGGGGTGGGCGCGGGTTTGTCGGGTTTCGGGGCGCGCTGGACCACGGGGAGGGGCACGGGCAGTTGTGCGGGGGGTGGTGGGGGCGTGGTCGGTACGGGCGGTGGGGTGGGCGAGGTGAGGCGGGCCACCGGGAGCGGGGCGAGAGGGGTGGCCGGAGCCGGAGCCGCCGGGCCGGCCGCGGTCCGTTGCACGGCGACCGGGGTGGACGCCCGGGGGAGGGCGGGAGCCGCCGGGGTGATGAGAGGGGCGACATCGGCCGGGACCGTTGGCAGCGGCGCTCCGAGGGGTGAACGACGCCGGGCGGGAGCGGCGGCCTCCGGAGCGGCCTCGCGCTGAACGGGCAGCGGGGGTGTGCCTACGGGAGCGGTGAGGGGAGCGGCGGGTGAAGTCGGTTGGAGAGCAGGGGCGTTCGGTACGGGGGTGGCGTGGTCTGTCGGCAGGGCGGTCGAGGTGGGAGCGGTGGGGCGCGTGGGCCGGGGGGCGGGCTGCGGTGTGTGTGCTGTACTCCGTTGGACCGACTGGACCGACTGGATCGGCCGATGCTGCGAGGGCGCTTCCGGAGTGGCGTGCGGAGCGCTCGGGGAGGACGCCGACGAGGTCTGCCGGGTCGCCGGGCGCGGGGACTCGCCCGGCAACGGCCGCTGGGCGGGTCGTTCCGACGCCGTATGGACCGCCGGGGCGGTCGTCCGCTGGACGGGAGGGCCGGGCCGGCCGGATCCGTCCGGTCCGGTCGCCGGGGCGGTCGGGCCGGGCTGCGAGGTCGTCGGGGCGGTCGGGCCGGGCTGCGGAGCGGCCGGCGCGACCACCGGGGGCTGCGGGGTGGCTGGTGCCGTGGGCCGTGCCGACACCGGCGCGCCGAGTCCGAGACGCGGTGCGGGACGGCCGGCGCTGCGCTGGACCACCGGTGGGGCGGCGGGCGCGGGGGCGCTCGCGGGGGCTGCCGGGCCCGGGGCGTCGGCCGCGGGGGAGGCGGCCGGCCGGAGGGTTTCGGTGGCGGGGGCGGCCGGGGGCCTGGACTTCCCGGAGGCGGCGGGGGCCGCCGGACGCGCCACGGGGGCGGCGGTCGCAGGGCCGGTCACGGGTCCCTGAGCGGCGGTGGGGTCCGCCTGCGCCCGCTGTACGGGGAGGTCGGCACCCGGCGTGGGCGCGGCCTTGGGCGAGTGCGCCGTCTGTACCGGGCTCACCGGAGCGACGGGGGGCGTGGCCGGGGGAGCGGCCTGGACCGGTGCCGTACCGGACTGCGCCCGCTGTACGGGTACGTCCGCAGCCGAACTCTTCGCGCTGCGGCGGGTGGAGTCGACCGTGCGGGCCGGGGTCGCGGGAGTGGCCGGGGTGGGCGCGGCCGGTGCCGTACCGGAAGGGGTGGGCGTGGGCCGGGCCGGGGTGCCGGGCTCCGGGGCCGGACCCGACGGAGCCGTACGACCGCTCTCGGCCGACGCCCGACGCTGTACGACGGGCCGGGGCCCTTCGGCAGTCGCACCCCCAGCAGCGGGCGGACTCCCGGCGCTCGACGCTCCCGAACGCCGGGGCGCGGAGCCCGCCGAACTGTCCGGCGCCCCCCCGCTCGGCCGCTCGGGTGCCCTGGAGACCGCACCGGTACCCGGGCGCCGTACGGCACCGGGCGCGCCCACGCTCGTCATGCGCGCGGAGGCGGGCGGCGTGCCCGGAGGCCGGAGCGGGGACTCCGCGGAGGCCACCGAGCGGGAAACCGGCGGGGCACCGTCCGGGCCCACCGAAGCCACTGAACCTGCCGAACCCGACGAATCCGCAGGACCTGCCGAACCCACCGACCTCTGGACCGGCGGCACCGGAGCGGCGTTCTCGCCCCCGGCGTGCGCCGACGGCGCCTTCGGCCCACCGGGCGACAGCTCGGTCCGCTGCACCGCAGGCACGGCGCGACCGTCACTTCCGGCGACGGGCGCAGGTGAACCACCCTCCGTGTCACCGGAGTTACGCGCGCTCGCCGTTCCGGGCGCGGCGGCGGCCGGGGACGCGGCCATACGCCGGGACACCGGAAGCACCCGGCCGTGCGTCCGGGTGAGCGACGCGGGAGAAGCCGCAGCCGCCGGTCCCGTGCGGACCGGACTCACCCGCAGTCCGGAGGAGGGAGGAGCCGGACGCACCGGGCGGGCGGCCGACCCCTGAGGGGACACCACCGGTACGACGGGCACAGCCGCAACGCCCGCCCCCGCAGCAGACCCCGCAGCGGAAGGGCCCGCACCGGCTGCCGCCCCCGGGCCGGCGGCCGAGGCAGCCGGCGACGACACACCCGAACCCACCGAGGACGAACCGCCCGACGACGAAGTGACCGAGGACGAACCGCCCGACGACGAAGTGACCGAGGACGAACCGCTCGACGACGAAGTGACCGAGGACGAACCGCCCGACGACGAAGTGACCGAGGACGAACCGCTCGACGACGAACCCACCGCGGCGGAGCCGGACGCACCGGAGCGAGCGGGGCCGCCGCCCGCACCGGCCGGGGCAGCCCCACCGGCAGACGCGGCCGAGGTTCTGGCGACGACGCCCCCAGGACCAGAGGTGCCAACGGACCGGGCGACACCCCCGGAGGCAGGAGCACCCGCGGACCCGGCACCCTGAGCCGCACCGGCAGATGATCCGGCCGCAGCCGAAGGCCGGACGGCCCCCGCCGCGACCACCGGACGAACCGTCCCGCCGGTCGCCCTCGTGAGCGACGCGCCCGAACCACCGGACGGCCGCACGGCACCACCCCCGCCCGACGGCGTACCCGACGCCGACGATGACGACGACACGGACCTGCTCACCACGGGCGGCACGGACGTGCCCGCCACGGGCGCGGCAGAAGTATCCACCACCGGCGGCGCGGACGTGCGCACCCCCGGCGACGGCGTCCCCGACGCCGCGGCCCCCCGCGGCGGAAGCCACCGCAGCGGCACGGCCGGCGCCCGCTGCACCACAGGACCCTGGCCCGCGGCGGACGGCAGCGATGCCGACGGCAGGGCCGCCGCGGGCTGCTCCAGCCCCGTCACCGGCCGACCCGGCAACGGCTGCTGTGCTGTGCCGCCGCCGAGCAGGGCGCTGGAGCGGCCGTCCAGGACGGCATGCGACGCCATGCCCATGAAGGCCGGGTTCTGCCAGGTGGGCAGCCGGCCGCCGAACCCGCGGTCGGCGACGCCGGCCGGGCTCGGGGCGAGCGCCCGCTGGATCGGCGGCAGCGCGGACCAGGCCGCGGGCACCACCGCACGGCCGCCACCCGCCGCCACCTCACCACCGGAAGACACCGCTCCCGGGGACGACACCTCGCCGCCGGCAGACACCGGCCCCTCACCGCCACCGGAGGACACCGACCCCGAAGACGCCTCAGCACCCCCGGAGGACACCGCCCCCGGGGACACGTCACCCCCGTCGTCCGCCCGTCCGCGGAACCGGTCCAGGAACCCCACCGCTCAGCCCTCCGCCCCGGCGCGCGTCACCAGGGACGCGATCTCGCCCGTGTAGCGGCGGCGGTCATGGTGTTCCAGGTCCAGGATCTCGTCCATGCTCCAGTGGAAGTGGTAGGCCACGTACGCGATCTCCTCGTGCAGCCGGTCGGTCGCGTACGTCACGATTCCCCCAGGCGGCTCCCGCCGAGTTCCACCTCGAAGGGCTCCGCGCAGTGCGGGCACCGCACGGCGGCGCGGGTGTGTCCCTCCGCGTTGATCTGGCGGTAGAAGTCCTGGAGGAACGCCAGGTCGGAGGCGAACATGTTCTCCACGATCCCGTCGTGGACCATGGGCAGCGTGCCCAGCCGGGTGATGACCCGGCCGAGCAGCACGACCGACAGGTACGCCGGGTTCTCCTGCACCCGTACGTCGCGCAGCGGGACCAGCTCGTCCCGCGCGGTCGACAGCCGCATCGTCCCGTCCCGGTGCACGGCGCCCGACTCGTCGACGTACCCGCGCGGCAGCTGGAAGGGGAACTCGGTGCGCAGCGCCTCCTGCTGGACCGGGAGCTGGGGCGGCGGGGCCGCCGGCGCTTCCGCCGCCTCCGGCGCGGGTTGCGCCTCCGCCGCGTCCGGGCCGGCGTACGCGACGGCGCCGCCGGCCCTGGCAGCCGTACGCCGCATTACTCGATGACCAGTTCTTCGAACGTGATCGTCACGGTCTCGGTGAGGGCGGCGGCCTCGCCGGCCTTGACCGTGCTCGCGTCGATCTTGCTGCACCAGGCGTTGCGCAGGTGGTAGCGCTTCACCGGGTTGTTCTGGAAGTCCATCATGATGATGGAGGCGTTCTTGCGGGCCGTGGTCATCTGGCCGGTGATCGACTGGTTGATCCACTGGGTGAACGACGCCGACTGGGTCATGCCGCGCACCACCGTGCACGTGCCGTTCTTCTTCACACCCGGCAGGTTCTTGACCACGTTCTGGCCGCCCGGGGTGTTCTGCTGGTAGGTGATGACGTCCTGCTCGATGCTGAGGCCGCTGACCTCGGCCAGGTACTCGACCATCACACCGTCGATCTGGAGGCCGAAATTGTGCGAGGTGAGGGCGTCACCCGGCTGGAGACTCATGAGTTCGCTGTCCTTCTAGGGGTGTTGAGGGCGACGGGCGGAGCGGCGCTCGGGCCTACTCCTCCAACTCGCCGCTGCCGCTGGAGAACTGGGCCAGCCGGAAGATCACGAACTCGGCCGGCTTGACCGGCGCGATGCCGATCTCGCAGACGACGCGGCCGACGTCCACGGACTCCGGCGGGTTGGTCTCCTCGTCGCACTTGACGTAGTACGCCTCTTCGGGGCGCTGCCCGAACAGGGCGCCGCTGCGCCACTCGTTGACCAGGAACGCCGAGATGTTCCGCCGGATCCGGGCCCACAGCGCGTGGTCGTTGGGCTCGAACACCACCCACTGGGTGCCGATCAGGATCGACTCCTCCAGGTAGTTGAAGTACCGGCGGATGTTCAGGTAGCGCCAGGCCGGGTCGGAGGAGAGGGTGCGGGCGCCCCAGACGCGGATGCCGCGGCCGGGGAAGGCGCGGATGCAGTTGACGCCGATCGGGTTGAGCAGGTCCTGCTCCCCGCGGGTGATCTGGGTCTCCAGGTCGACCGCACCGCGCACGACCTCGTTGGCGGGCGCCTTGTGCACGCCGCGCTCGGCGTCGTTGCGGGCCCAGATGCCGGCGATGTGTCCGCTCGGCGGGATCATCCGGGTCTGGCCGCTGCTCGGGTCGAAGGACTTGATCCACGGGTAGTACAGAGCGGCGTACTTGGAGTCGTAGCCGGCCGTCTCCTGCCGCCAGACCCTGATCTGGCGGGCGTTGAGCCCCGGCGGCGGGTCGATGACCGCGACCCGGTCGCCCATCAGCTCGCAGTGCGCGATCAGACCGAGCTGGACCGCCTTGACGGCCTCCAGGTCGATCGCGCCGCGCTGGTAGGCGGCCATCAGGTCGGGCACCGCGACCATCGACACCTCGTCGACGGCCTCCAGGCCGCCGAAGCCGGTGCGGTCCGCGCTGTCGCCGAGGTACTCGGCCGGCCCCGGGTGCGTGTCGCGCGCCGGGTCGGCGGCCGGCACCGCGGGGACGGGCGCCGGGGCGGCCACGGTCACCGTCTGGTTGTCCGGGCGGACCAGCTGCGCGGCCGGCACCGTCTCGGTCACGGTGATGAGCTTGGACCGCTCCTTGACCTGGGTGACGACGTAGTTGCGGCCGCCCTTCTTCGCCGTGACGTCGAAGGTCTCCACCGCCTTGTCGCCGTCCTTGACGATCAGCCGGAACCGCTCGGCCGGGCCCTCGCCCTCCGGGTCGGCGACCTCCACGCTCAGCGAGCCGCCGCCGGGAGCGGAGGCGATGGCCGTCACCGCGAACGTGCCGAGCTGGGTCGGCTCGGCGGCCGGCAGCGCGGCCGGGGCGGCGGAAGCGCCCACCGCGGCAGGCGACTTGGCGGACCGGCCGCTCGACGCGTCCGCGTCCAGGGCCGCGCCCTCGGCGGAGCCGCCGACCCGCACCACATAGGCGGCGGTGCCGCCGTTCTGGAAGAACCCGTAGACCGAGTGCGCCAGGTAGTACCCGTCGGTGAACTCACCGAAGGCCGCGACGTACTGGCTCCAGTTGGTCACCAGCGTCGGCTCGTTGAGCGGTCCGGCCGGGGCGAGCCCCACGAAGGCCGCCACCGAGGTACCCACTCCCTCGATCGGGCGAGAACCGCTGGCCACCTCCTCGACGTAGACGCCGGGCGACAGGTAGGAAGGCATGCTCCGCGCTCCTCGGGGTACGAGTCAGGATCTGGTCCACCCTCGCGCGCGGTGTGCGTCGGCCGAAACGTCCCGCGGTGCCGGGGTGGGGGCACTCCCGTTGCCCACAAGGGCAGGCCGCCGCGCGGTGACCTGGGGTGTCCGTGCCCGCCCGCCGCGTCCCGGCCCGCGGAGGACGGCCGGTCCCCGGCCGGGTCCGGGCGGGGTGACCGTTCGGGCAGTGGCTGTCCGCGCGAGGTGCCTGACCAGGGCGCAACCCGTTCGCAGCGTCGGCGCGTGAGCCCATGGACTTCCCTGGAGCCGGCGTCGGCGACCGTGGACCCCGGTGGCAGTGCGCGTGTGCGGCTGCGGTTGCGACACACCGGCGACGTCGTGGACGAGTACCGCTTCGAGCCGGTGGGTGACATCGCGCCGTGGACGACGGTGGAGCCGCAGACGCTGCGGTTGTGTCCGGGTACCGCGAACCCGACGTGAGCGTCGCGGCCTCCGCGGAACCGGCGGAGGCCGGGGCCACCGCGCTGCCGAGCGCCATGGGTGCGTCGCCCGCCGGCGGGACGTCCCGCGGCGGCGGGGGCGCCGCGGCGGGCGGGACGACGACGGGGCCGGACTCGCACCCCGGCGGACGGAGGCGGCGACGGGCAGGCCGAGGGCGGCGCCGCCTCCGGCGGTTCGGAGGCGAAGGGAGGCGGCGGCGGAGCCCCGGCGAAGAAATCCGAGGCGTTCCCGTACGGCCCGGTCGGCGCCCGTGGCGTCCGGCCGGATCCGGGAGGGTTGCCGTTCCCTCCCCTTAGGGCAGCGATCGTGCCCCGGCGACTCCTGACGCGCCGAAGTGCCCGGCCATAGCGTCGACCGGTGAGCCTTTGGACTTCCCTGGAGCCGGCGTCGGCGACCGTGGACCCCGGTGGCAGTGCGCGTGTGCGGCTGCGGTTGCGCAACACCGGTGACGTCGTGGACGAATATCGCTTCGAGCCGGTGGGTGACATCGCGCCGTGGACGACGGTGGAGCCGCAGACGCTGCGGTTGTACCCGGGTACGACGGGGACGGTGGAGCTGACGTTCGCGCCACCCCGTACTCCGGACGCGACGGCGGGTCCGAATCCGTACGCGGTGCGGATCACGCCGACGGAGCATCCGGAGGCGGTGACGGTTCCGGAGGGGAACCTCACGATCACGCCGTTCACGGAGGTGCGGGCGGAGTTGGTTCCGCCGACGGTGAAGGGCCGTTTCCGGGGGCGTCCTCGCCTTGCCGTGGACAACTTGGGCAATACGAAGGTCACGGCGTCGGTGAGCGGGAGCGACAACGGTGATCAGTTGTCGTACGACCTTCATCCGAGCAATGTGCAGATCGAGCCGGGCCGTGCGGCGTTCGTGAAGGCGACGCTGAAGCCGCGGAAGATCATCTGGTTCGGTGCGAAGGAGCAGCGGCCGTACACGCTGTCCGTGCAGCGCTCGGGCGCGAACCCGCTGCCGGTGGAGGGCACGTACGTCCAGCGCGGGTTCCTGCCCCGCTGGCTGGCCACCTTCTTCGGTGTGTTCCTGGCGCTCGGCATCACCTTCGCCATGCTGTGGATCGCCTACAAGCCCAACGTCAGCAGCGGCGCCACCGAGAAGCTCGCCGAGGCCGGCAGCACGCTCGCGCCGTCGCCCTCGGCCTCCCCGGTCCTGCCCGCCCCGCCGCCCCCTTCCCCAGCGGAGCGTTCACCCGAGGCGCCGGCCGGGGGCGACGGCGGCGGCAGGGGTGACGGCGGCTCCGGCGGTGGCGGCGGCAGCGGCGGTTCGGGCGGCGGACCGGAGAAGGAGAAGCCGAAGCCGAAGCCGGTCGTGCCCGCCTCGAACGTCGTGCTGCGCAACACCACGACCAAGAAGTGCGCGGACATCCCGGGCTACGACAAGGGCACCAAGGCCGGACCCGTGCGCGAGTACACGTGTGACGGCACCTCGCACGACAACCAGCTGTGGGACCTTGAGGTGACGTACCCGAAGGGCGGCCCCGGCGGTGTGCCCCTCTTCCTGATCCGCAACGTCAAGGACCGGTTCTGCATGGACCTCTCCGACTACGGTGCCGCGCCCCTGCGTTCCCCGGTCGCCGAGTACACCTGCGACGGCACCACCGCCGACAACCAGCTGTGGTGGGCCGAGAAGCAGCCGAGCGGCGCCTACTGGATCCGCAACTTCGCCAGCGACAACAAGTGCCTGGACGTGGCGGGCTACAGCGTCGGCGGGAACGACACCCCGCTGACGATCTTCGACTGCTCCAACACCGACGACCAGGAGTGGCTGATCATTCCCCAGAAGTCACCGGCGGGTGAGTGACATGGCCGGTCTGTGGACCTCTCTGGAGCCCGCCTCCGCGACCGTGGATCCGGGTGGCAGTGCGCGTGTGCGGCTGCGGTTGCGCAACACCGGTGACGTCGTGGACGAATATCGCTTCGAGCCGGTGGGTGACATCGCGCCGTGGACGACGGTGGAGCCGCAGACGCTGCGGTTGTACCCGGGTACGACGGGGACGGTGGAGCTGACGTTCGCGCCACCCCGTACTCCGGACGCGACGGCGGGTCCGAATCCGTACGCGGTGCGGATCACGCCGACGGAGCATCCGGAGGCGGTGACGGTTCCGGAGGGGAACCTCACGATCACGCCGTTCACGGAGGTGCGGGCGGAGTTGGTTCCGCCGACGGTGAAGGGCCGTTTCCGGGGGCGTCCTCGCCTTGCCGTGGACAACTTGGGCAATACGAAGGTCACGGCGTCGGTGAGCGGGAGCGACAACGGTGATCAGTTGTCGTACGACCTTCATCCGAGCAATGTGCAGATCGAGCCGGGCCGTGCGGCGTTCGTGAAGGCGACGCTGAAGCCGCGGAAGATCATCTGGTTCGGTGCGAAGGAGCAGCGGCCGTACACGCTGTCCGTGCAGCGCTCGGGCGCGAACCCGCTGCCGGTGGAGGGCACGTACGTCCAGCGCGGGTTCCTGCCCCGCTGGCTGGCCACCTTCTTCGGTGTGTTCCTGGCGCTCGGCATCACCTTCACGATGCTGTGGATCGCCTACAAGCCCAACGTCAGCAGCGGCGCCACCGAGCGGGTGGCCGCCGCCGGCAATACGCTCGCGCCCTCAGCGGAACCGAGCAGGCCACTGCCCTCCGCGCCCGCGGAGCAGCCCAAGGAGCCCGCTCCGGCGCAGCCCGGGGGCGGGGAGTCCGAGAAGCCGGGCGGTGGAGGCGGCACCGGGGCGCCGCCGGACACCTCCGGTTCCTCCGGTGGGTCGGGGGGTTCGGGCACGTCCGGTGGGTCGGGCGGCGGTGGCGGCTCCCCGGCCAAGCCGAAGCCCAAGCCCGCCGAGGCCGCGGGCCAGTTGATCATCGGCCAGGGATCGAACCGCTGCGTCGACGTCACCGGCGGCCAGGACGGCGTGGGCCGCGACGGCACCCGGCTCCAGATCCGGGACTGCAAGCGCACCCCCAACCAGAAGTGGCAGTTCCTCGGCGACGGCACCGTGCGCTCGCTCGGCATGTGCATGGACGTGGCGTGGGGGTCCAAGGACGACGGGGCGGCGATCCAGCTCGCCCGGTGCAGCGGCAACCCGGCGCAGACGTTCGTGCTGAGCACCCAGGGCGACCTGGTGAACCCGCAGGCGAACAAGTGCGTGGACGCGGTGGACAACGGCACCGGCAACGGGACCAAGCTCCAGCTGTGGACGTGCGCCGGAACCCCGAACCAGAAGTGGCGGGTCCAGGACTGACCGAGAGGCGGTACTGACCGAGGCGGCCGCGGGGCGGTGATCGGCCCCGCGGCTACCAGGAACCGTCCCCCGGCAGCAGCCGCCCCGCCTTGCGGTACTCGCGGCGGGCGCCCTCCAGGAGGTCGGCCGCCGCGACCGTGCCGCCGCGGCCGGCGGCGAGGTACGCGGCGGTCACCACGGCGCTGCGGATGGAACCGCCGGCCAGCTCGAAGTCGGCGGACAGCGCGCCGAGTTCGATGCCGTCCTCGCACGGCACGTGGGAGAGGCTGTGCCGCCACAGGGCCAGCCTCTGCCCGGCGTCGGGGAAGGGGAAGTCGACCACCAGGTCGAGGCGCCGGGTGAACGCCTCGTCGATGTTGGCGCGCAGGTTCGTGGTCAGCAGCGCGATGCCGTCGAAGGACTCCAGCCGCTGGAGCAGATAGGCGCTCTCCATGTTGGCGTACCGGTCGTGCGAGTCCTTCACCTCCGAGCGCTTGCCGAACACGGCGTCGGCCTCGTCGAAGAGCAGCACGGCGTCGGTGCGGTCGGCCTCGGTGAAGATCCGCTCCAGGTTCTTCTCGGTCTCGCCGACGTATTTGTCGACCACGGACGACAGCTGGACGACGTAGAGGTCCAGGCCGAGTTCGGCGGCGACGACCTCCGCCGAGAGCGTCTTCCCGGTGCCGGACTCGCCGGCGAACAGACCGAGGACGCCCCGGCCCCGGCCGCCGCCCGCGCTGAGCCGCCAGTCGCCGAGGACGCGGTCGCGGTGGCGCGCGCGCAGCGCGAGTTCGCGCAGCTGGGTCAGGGGCCGTTCGGGCAGGACCAGGTCGGTCCAGTCGACGGCGGGCCGGATGCGGCGGGCGTGCTGTTCCAGGCCGGAGGCGGACTGCCGGCGGGCGGCGGCGCGCAGATGGGCGGCGGTCAGTTCGGCGCCCTCGAAGGCGGCGAGGTCCCGCGCGGCGCGGGCGGCCCGGGTGACGCGGTCGTCGGGCAGGTGGTACGGCGCGACGGTGGCGGCCAGGTCGAAGCCGGGCTCCGCCCCGAGGACGGCCGCCCAGGCGAGCACCGCGCCTGTGCCGCGCCGGGGCGCCTCCAGCACCAGCGGGTCGCCTGTCCCGTGGTCGCACCACTGGGGGTCGTACGGCCGGGTGCCGGTGATCAGTACGGGTACGCCGGAGGCGGCCAACTCCCGCACCAGACGACCAGGTTCCTCGGGCAGTGTGGAGAGGACGATCGCGGCGCCGCTCAGCCGGGCCTCGCGCAGCAGGTCGGGCACCCGGTCCTCGGGGCCGGCGAAGTGCAGGGCCGGGAGTCCGGCGGTGCGCAGGGCGGAGGCGGCGCAGGAGAGTCCGTCGCCCTCGCGGCTCTCGCGCAGATAGGCGGTGAGCGGGGGAGCGGCGGTGAGCCGGGCGGCCAGCAGCTCGGTGAAGCGGGCGAACTCGTCGCCGTCATCCGTCAGGTGCGGCGGTTCCGGCAGCGGGCGCAGATGAGCGGCGAGCGCGGCATCGGGGGTGTCGTCGCCGAGCAGATGCGCCACGACCCGGTCGGGTACGTGCAACGACCGGCTGAGAAAAGGGCGTTCGGGCTCCTCCACGGTGAGCAGCCCGAGCGAGACCAGCGGGGCCGTGGGGTGCAGCCGGGCCCGCGCGGTCGCCGAGTGGACGGGGATGCCGCAGAGGTCGAGAGCGAGGGCGACGGTGGCCCGCCGCCGGCTCACGTCGTCGTTCAGATAGCCGTACAGCTGTTCGAAGGCGCGGTCGAGATCGGGGGCCAGGGCGATGACGAGGAACGCGGCGTCCAGCTCCGTCAGACCGAGCCGCGCGCACAGTCCGGCCACCGGGTCCTGCGCGGGTGCGGGGGCGGGGGTCCGGTCCTCGGGCGCCGGGCCGGGCGCGGGCTCCGCCGGGCGCAGCAGCCGGCGTACCGCGTCCTCCGACAGATACAGGCCGCGCAGCGGATCGCCGGCCGTGGGGTCGGCCGCCGACCGCTCCTCGACCAGCCCGGCGACCCGCCCGCGCAGCTCGGCGAGGCGGGTGAGCAGCGCGTCGGCGTCGCCGGGGTCGGATGCCGGGACACCGGGGGCGGGCCGGTGCACGGGGGTGCTCGGGGCGGTCATGGCGCGATGCCCGTTCCGTCCGTGCCGCGGGCGCGCCGGGCCGCCGCGCGGGCTTCGCGCACCGCCGCCACCTGCGGGGGCCGGTGGGCGCGCTCCTCCGGCTCGGCCGTGTCGGCGCCGTCCAGGCGGCGTACGCGGACCACCGCGCCCTCGGTGACGGGCGGGCCGGCGTCGTAGTCGGGGTAGGAGGGGAAGGGCACGGTGGTCACGAGGTCCAGGGACGGCTTGAGTTCGCCGCCGAGCGCGGACCAGATCTCGGCCAGCGACCGGGACTCCGTCTGGCTGCCGGCCACCGACAGCGGCACGGCCATGCCCAGGGCGCCCAGCGCTCCGGGGAGTTCCGAGGGGGCGAGCAGCTCGCGGGGCAGCAACGTGGCCAACACCGCCGACAGCAGCCGGTGTTCGTCCTGCGGCTGCCGGGTCCAGGCCGTCACCAGGTACGACAGCCGGAACCAGCGCGGCGGCCGGCGCCGTTTCACGACCACGTCCCGGTCGTCCACCACGGGCAGCTGGCCGCGCTGGCGTCGGGCCACGTCCTCCCGTATGTCGTAGAGGTAGGCGTTGATCGTCGGCGCGTTGCGCCGGGCGGCCCAGTCGCGGGTGGGGGCGTCGAAGGCGACGTCGATGCCGGAGCCGGCCAACGCCCCGCCCTCCAGCAGGGACTTGAGGACCTCGTCCACCTCGTGGATCACCGTCGCGCTCCCGCCCTGCCGTGCTCCGTGCCGCCGTACGTCCGGCCGTGCTGTGTCCGCCGTTCACCCGGCCGTGACCGATCCTGCCCCCGGCCCGGCCGTGTCCGCAGGCGTGCCGGGGACGGCGGCGGGGCACACCGTGCTGCCCGGGAGGTCACCCGGCGCTGCCCGTAGACTCAGATGTAGCCCTCCCTGAGGGCGTACGCCACGGCATGGGCCCGGTTGCGCAGGTGCAACCGGGTGGTGAGGCCGTGGATGACGTTCTTGACCGTGCGCTCGGAGTACGACAGCTTGCCCGCGATCTCCCCGGTGTCCAGCCCCTCGGCGACCAGCCGCAACACGTCCACCTCGCGCGCCGTCAGCCCGGAGACCGGCACCCCGGCCACCCCGGCCGCGTTGCGGTGCAGCGTGCCCACCTGGTCGATGAGCCGGCCGAGCAGATCGGCGGGCAGGTCGCCGTCGCCGCGCGCGGCGGCGAGCACGGCCTGCACCAGGCGGTGCGCGGTGGCCTCGTGCCGCCACACGATGGCGCCCACCCCGCACTCGATGACATCGAGCAGCCCGGCCTCGCGCAGCGAGCTGACCACGAGCACCGCCCGCGCGCCCTCGCCGCGCACCAGTCGGCGCAGCCGGGCCAGGGCGGCCTCGTCGAGCGTGTCGTCCACGAGCAGCGCCACCGTGCCCGGCCCGGAACCCGACTCCTCCCGGAGGTCGACTTCGGGATACCGGCGCAGTTGGCTGAGTACCCCCTCGCGCAGGATCGGGTCCGTGGCGTGCACTGCCACCGGTGTCCGGTCGGCAGGGCCGGCCGTACCGGGGCGGGTGGTGCCGGATGAGCTGAGCAACCGTCTTCCCCCAAGTCCGCGGGCCCGTCGCCTGTGGGTTCGGCGGCGGGCGTGCGTCCTCAGATTCCTGCGGCGGAAGGGGCCCGCACAATCGTGGAACACCACGAGGGGCACCACGAGAACAGACCTGAGGGACCACGAGGTTGCCCGCGAGGGCGGCTCCGCCGGCCCCGCGGTCGGCACCAGTGGGCCTTGTCACGCCACCGACCGGTGGCCGGGGACGTCTCCGTGTACGGACGGGGCCGCTGCGACAGGCGGCGGCGTCCGGACCGCAGCGGAAGCAACCGAGTGAATCACCGCGACAGTCGGCGTGTACAGGGGTGTGACAGATGTGCGAGCGAGCGTATGAACGGGGGTGTGGGCAGGTGTCCGACGGGCCGTTCGACCAGCCGCGCGAACACCGGGAGGCCGTCGCGCTGATCGCGGCCCGCGCCGCCCGCGCCCGGGCCGGCAGCGGCGCCCTCGTGGTGCTGCGCGGGGCGACCGGCACCGGTCGCACCACCGTCCTGGAGGCCGCCGGGCGAGCCGCCGAGGCGCACGGCATGCGGGTGCTGCGCGCCCGCTGCTCACCGGGCGACGCGGCGGTCCCGTTCGCCGCCGTCCGGCAACTGCTCGGCAGGCAGATCGACTTCGGCGGTGCGGTGGGGGAGCGGGAACAGGCCGAGGTGCTGTGGCGGGCGCTGCGCGGACACGCCGCCGAGGGGCCGCTGCTGGTGGCCGTGGACGACGTCCACCTCGCCGACGGCCCCTCGCACCGCTGGCTGGTGGAGACCGCCCGGCACGTGGACCGGCTGTCGCTGCCGATCCTGCTGGCCGTCACCGAACGCAGCCAGTACGACGTGGACGCGCCCCGCCCCGGCTTCACCCACACCCTCTCGCCCGCCCTCGTGCACACCCGCACCCTGGCCCCGCTCACCGGCGACTCGGCGGCCGCACTGGTGCGCGCCCGCTTCCCGGCCGCGCCGCCGTCCTGGACCGAGGACTGCGTACGGGCCGGCGGGGGCAGCCCGCTGCTGCTGCGCGCCCTCCTGGACGACCTCGCCGCGCCGGACGGGCACCCGTCCGTGCCCGAGTCGACGGCCGCCCTGTACCCGGGCGCCTACCCGGCGGCCGTGTCGTGGTGGCTGGACAGCGCGGGCCCCGGCACGGCGGAGGTGGCCCGCTCGCTCGCCGTCCTGGACGAGGGATGGGACCGCGGCGAGCCGCTGCGGGACAGCCCGGCCACGGCCTTAGGTCCGGCCCCGCACCCGTACGGCACGCTCACGACCGAGGACCGCCGCCGTCCGTCCGGCCACGCCTTCGGCACCGCTCCGTACGGCGGAACGCCGGGCGTGTACGGCGATGCCCCGGGCCTGGACGGCTCGTACGGCGATGTGCCGGGCCGGTACGGCGGGGAACCCGGCCCGTACGGCGATGTGCCCGGCCTGCACGGCGAGATGCCCGGCTCGTACCGCGACGCGCTGGACCCGTACGGGTATGCGCCGGACGCGTGCGGCGACGCGCTGCCCGCGCCGTACGGGGAGGCGCACCCGCCGGCGGACGGCGTCCCCGAGCCGGCCCCCCCGCACGGCACCGCCGGGACCACACCCACGCCTCCCGCCCACCGACGCTCGGAGCCGTCCACCCACATCGCCTGGAACCCCACCACCCCGACCCGTACCGCCCCGGACCGCACCCCCGCGGGCCGCGAGCGTCACGGCCGGGACCGGGCCGCTGGCCGCACCGCCGGAGGCGACGGCGCGGCGCCCGCCGCCCTGCTCGCCCAACTCGCCGGGGCCGACCCCGCCCGGGTGGCGGGCTGGCTCACCGCCATGACGGGCCTCGGCCTGCTGCGCAAGGACGCCGAGGGCCGCCCCCGCTACGCCCACCCGCTGCTGCGGGACGCGGTGCTCACCGGCGTGCCCGCGGCCCGGCGGCGCGCCGCGCACCGGGCGGTCGCCGAGGCGATGCTGCACCACGGCGCCCCCACCGACGCGGTGGCCAGGCAGCTCCTCTCGGCCGGCCCGGTGGGCGCCGCCTGGGCGGCGGAGGTGCTCAAGGCGGCCGCGGACCGCGCCCTGCGCGAGGACCGCCCCCAGGACGCCGTGGCGTTCCTGCGCAGGGCCTTGGACGAACCGCTCCCCGGCGGCCGCCGCCAGCGGCTGCTGACCGAACTCGGCTCGCTGGAGTGCGCCTGCCGGGACTCCGCCGCCGGGATCCCCCGGCTCACCGAGGCGCTGCGGCAGCCGGGCACACCGCAGGACCGGGTGCGCGCGGCCGTCGCCCTGGGCACCGCGCTCGCCGGCGACGGCAGGGCCCGCGCGGCCGTGGAGGTGCTGGGCGTGGTGGACGGGCAGCTCGCCGACCGCCCCGAACTGGTCGGCGCGCTGCGCATCGCCTCCGCCCTGCTCTCCGACTGGGACTCGGCCCTGCGGCGCGATGTCTACGGGCTGCTGCGTGCCGCCGCGGCCCGCTCGCCCGAGCCGTCCGGACCGGCCGCCCGCGCGCTGCTCGTCCGGCACGCGGCCACCGCCGGACTCGTCTCGGCCCGGGACGCCATGCGGCAGGTGCGCGAGCTGCTCGCCGAACCGGCCGACGCGCTGACCGAGCCGTTCCTGCTGGGCACCGCCGCCGCGGTGGCGCAGTGGGCCGACCAACTCGACGAGGCGGACCGGCTGGTGGACCGCGGCCTGGCCGGACAGCGGCCCGGCCTGCTGCACCCCATGCACCAGGCGCTGCTCAACACCCGGGTGGACATCGAGGCGGCCCGCGGCCGGTACGGCCTGCTGCCGGCCGAGCCGCCGGTCGCCTTCGCCGCCGGGCCGGGCAACACCCACGCGCACATCCTGCTCGCGCTCGTGGAGCAGGGCCGCACGGCCGAGGCGCGGCGCCTCGCGGACGCCTTCGACCTCGGGGCGGCGCCCGACTCCTTCGAGCTGAACCGGTTCCTGTACGCGCGGGGCGCGCAGCGCGCAGCCGAGGGGGATCACGCGGGCGCGCTGCACGACTTCCTCGAGTGCGGCCGCCGCCAGACGGCCCGCGAGGTGGTCAGCCCGGTCGTCACCCCGTGGCGTACGGCCGCCGCCGAGTGCCGGCTCGCACTGGGCGGGCCGCGCGAGGCGCTGGCCCTGGCCGAGGAGGAACTGCGGCTGGCCCGGGTGTGGGACACCCCGCGCACGGTGGGCCGCGCCCTGCGGGTGCTGGCCGCCGCCACGGGCGGCCGGCGCGGCCTCGAACTGGCCGCCGACGCCGTACGGTTGCTGCGGGAGGCCCCGTCCGGCGCGGAACCGGAGCTGGTGGCCGCGCTGCTCGGCCAGGGCCGGCAGCTGTCCGCCGCCGGGCAGCGCACCCGGGCCAGGGAGTGCCTGCGGGAGGCAGCGGAGCGCGCCGAACGCCTGGGCGCGGTACGGCTGCGCATCTCGGCGGAGGAGGCCCTGCGCGCGGTCGGCGCCCGCAGCCCCGGCACCGCCCGCACCGGCTCGGCCGCCCTCACCGGCAGCGAGCGGCGCATCGCCCGGCTGGCCGCCGACGGCCGCACGAACACCGAGATCGCCGACTCGCTGCACCTGGCCCGCCGGACCGTGGAAACCCATCTGACCAGCGCCTACAAGAAGTTGGGCATCCGCCGGCGCGGCGAACTGCGCGACGCGCTCGGCCCGGACCGCACCGGCGCCCGGGACCATCACGGACCCGCCGGGCACGCCGCCCCCGACCGCTGCCGCCCGGGCCTGTCCGCCCAGCCGTGAAACGGGACGCACATCCGTCCTGCCCTGAATCGGGACGCCCGCCCTGAACGGGCCTCCCGGTCCGGGCCGGCCCGTTCACCCTGTGGGCGCGCGGCCGGCTGCGCCGCGCCGGGGTCCTGCGTCCGGCGCTGCCTCGGGGCACGGCGCTCGGCCCGGCGACGGCCGGGGCGGCCACGGTGCTCGCCCAGGCGGCGGCACCGCCGCCCGCCCGGCCGCGACCGGGCCGCCCCGACGGCGACGAGACCACGCACCGGCACGGCCACCCCTACTTTTGAACGCGTTCAAGTGCGGCGTACGCTCCTGTCATGAGCGACAGAGCCGCCCTGCTCAAGGGCATCCGCGCCTGGCTGGTTCTCTTCGTCGTCTGCCTGGTGGTCAGCGGGGCCACCGCCTTCCCGCTGGTTCACGAACTGCACTGGTCCCAGAGCCTGCTGAAGTCGCTGTCCGTGCCCGAGCGGCTGCCCGCGCTGATGGACTGGATCGAGCGGGTGCGGCGCGGCCTCGACACCGCCGACGCCGACTACCCGTTCCTGCTGTACGGCACCGACTGGCTGGCCTTCGCCCACCTGGTCATCGCCGTCGCCTTCTACGGCCCGTACCGGGACCCGGTCCGCAACATCTGGGTCGTGGAGTTCGGCATGATCGCCTGCATGGGCATCGTGCCGCTCGCCCTGATCTGCGGGCCGGTCCGCGGCATCCCCTTCTGGTGGTCGGTGATCGACATGTCCTTCGGGGTGTTCGGCATCGTGCCGCTGTACGTCGTGCGGCGCAAGATCAAGCGACTGGAGGCGCTGACCACGCCCAACACCGCTGCCACGGGGACCGCTTGAGGGTGGCCGACACGGCCAGGGGCCGTGCGGCGCGGGTCTGACCAGGGCGTTGATTAAGCGTTCAGCGGCGTGGGCAAGGCTCAACGAGCCACCGCACGTGATCTTCGGGGTCCGCCCCGGAAGGACACGTGTCCCACAGACCGCCCCCGGAAGGAGGTGCCGTGATGAAGCTTCTCTTCGCCGTCCGCAACAAGGTCACCGCTCGCAAGAGCCTGAAGGCCAGCGCCTGGTACATCTGGTACTGATCCGGCGCACCCGCCTCCGCCGAGCGGCCGGAAGGACGTCGTCGTCCGGCGCGTGTCCTGTGCACACGTGCGAAGGACGCGGTCCGCCGCCCGGCGGGGGTCGTCCACCGGCGAAAGGCGGCCGTCCGTCCGGCGAGGGCCTTCCACGGCCCGTCGCCGCCGCCTCGCGCCGGCTCCCACCGCCCCCGGAGACCCGTATGACCCTCTCGTCCGTGCCGCGCACGCGCACCACCGTGTTCGCCCCGCGGCTGGCCGCCCTGCTGAGGGACCACCTCGGCCGGGACGTGTTCCGGCTCGAACCCGACACCATCGGGGTCGCCGGGCCCGAGGTCGCCGACCGGATCCTGGCCGCCCGGCGCGCCACGGAGACCGAGCGGCCCACCTTCAAGCCGCTGCACGGCCGGTCCATCTCGCGCACCGAGGCCTCGGCGGTCACCCGGACCATCGGCGGCGACGTCCGCGACGCCCTCGCCCGGCCCCGGCCGAAGGACGTGGACCTGTCCGGCCCCTGGCCGCTGACCGGGCACCTCTTCCTGCGCGACCTGATCCTCGGCCAGGACCCGTACCGGCTGCGGATGCTGATGAGCCGCAACCTCGAACTGACCACCCTGCTCACCTGGTCGGTGATCGGCGTCGGCGCCGCCCTGCCCGGCTGGCCCCGCCCCGGCGGCGGCCGGCTCACCGCGCTCGGGGAACGGGCCGCGGGGGCGGTCGGCTACCAGGAGCGCCGGTACGCGATGGGCATGTACCGCAGGGCCGCCGCCCCGGTGTGCTTCACCATCTCCACCCTGGTGGCCAACGCCCTCTGGCTCGGCGCGCCCTTCGCCGACGGCATGTCCAACCGCAACATCATCCACGAGTCCCTGCGCCTGCTGCCGCCGTCGTGGAACATCCTGCGCAACGCCTCCCCGGAGTACCCGGCCGTGGACGCCAGGATCGGCCCGGACGACGACGTACTGGTGCTGCCGCTGCTCTCGCACCGCGACCCGGCCCTGTGGGAGGAACCCGACGCGTTCCGCCCCGAGCGCTGGGACACGCTCGACCCCGACACGGCCCCCGGTTACCTGCCCTTCGGCCACTCCTCCGAGCGGTGCTGGGGCCGGCACATGGTCGTACCGCTCGCCGAGCTCCTCCTCGACCTGGTCCGGGAGTCGGGCCTCGTCGTGGACCCCGCCCAGCACACCGCGAAGGTCCCGCTGCTGGGGCTGCTCGGGGTGGCGGACGTACGGCTGGTCAAGGCGAGGACGGCGTGACGGCCGCCGGCCGGGCGAGGCGGCCCGAACGCACGGCGGCCGGCGCGCCCGCAGTCGGCGCGCTCGCGCGTGGGGCGCCCACCGGACCGGCGCGGCTCAGCGCTCGCGCAGCGCGTGGAGCAGGTCGACGCGGTTGGTGGTGATCGAGTCGACGCCCGCCCGCAGCAGGCGGCGCAGGGAGCGGGCGGTGTCCGGCGTCCACACCGACAGCAGCACCCCGTCGCGGTGGACGCGGGCCGCCAGCTCCCGGTCCACCAGACCGAACCGGTAGTTCAGCCAGCGGGGCCGCACCGCCGCGAGCAGGGCGGCCCGCGGCGGCGCGAGCGAGGTCCAGGTCAGGGCGATCTCGGCGGCCGGATCGGCCGCGCGCACCGCGAGCATCGCCTCGGCGCCCGCGCAGTAGTACACGCGGTCAGCGGCCCCGCAGTCGCGGATCACGTCCATGATCGGCCGCACCGTCCGCACGTCCCGCACTCCCGGCAGGTCGACCATCACCCGGCTGTCCGCCGTCGCGGCGAGCGCGTCCGCGAGCGTGGGCACCCCGCCGCCCGTCAGGCCGCGCACCTCCTCGGCGGACAGCGAGCGCAGCGGCCGGTCGTGCCGCCACAGCCGCTTCAGCGAGTCGTCGTGCAGCAGCACGGGAACGCCGTCGCGGGTCAGCCGTACGTCGATCTCCACCGCGTCCGCGCCCCGGTCGAGCGCGGAGCGGAGGGAGACGATCGTGTTCTCACGGAAGCGGTAGGGGTCGCCGCGGTGCGCCACGGCGGTCACGGTCTGCATGACCCCCATTGTGTCCCGCCCGCCCGGACCCCATGGTCCCCGGTCGTCCGTCCCCGGTCGTCCCGCCTCAGGACGCGAGCCACCGCGCGGTGTACGCGTCGATCTCGCCGGCGATACGCGTCTTGCCCGCCTCGTCCAGGAAGGAGGCGTGCACCGCGTTCTTCGCCAGCTCGGCCAGACCCCGCTCGTCCAGGTCGAGGAGGCGGGCGGCGACGGCGTACTCGCTGTTCAGGTCGGTGCCGAACATCGGCGGGTCGTCGGAGTTGATCGTGACGAGGACCCCCGCCTCGACGAACGTCCGCAGCGGGTGCTCGTCCAGGGTGCGCACGGCGCGGGTGGCGATGTTGGAGGTCGGGCACACCTCCAGCGCGATCCGGTGCTCGGCCAGGTGCGCGAGGAGATTCGGGTCCTGGGCGGAGCTGGTGCCGTGGCCGATGCGCTCGGCGCGCAGCTCGGTCAGCGCGTCCCACACCGTCTCCGGGCCGGTGGTCTCCCCGGCGTGCGGCACCGAGTGCAGGCCGGCCGCGATCGCCCGGTCGAAGTACCGCTTGAACTGGGGCCGCGGCACCCCGATCTCGGGACCGCCGAGCCCGAAGGAGACCAGGCCCTCGGGCCGCAGCCGGTCGTCGGTGGCGAGCCGGGCGGTCTCCTCGGCCGACTCGAGACCGGCCTCGCCGGGGATGTCGAAGCACCAGCGCAGCACGGTCCCGAAGTCGGCCTCGGCGGCCTTGCGGGCGTCCTCGATCGCGTCCATGAAGGCCCGCGCGTCGATGCCGCGGCGGGTGGAGGAGAACGGGGTGAGGGTCAGCTCGGCGTAGCGCACCTGCTGGCGGGCCATGTCCCGGGCGATCTCGTACGTCAGCAGCCGGACGTCCTCCGGGGTGCGGATGAGGTCCACCACGGACAGGTACACCTGGATGAAGTGGGCGAAGTCCGTGAACGTGAAGTAGTCGGCGAGTGCCTCGGGGTCGGTGGGGACCTTGGAGTCGGGGTGCCGGGCGGCCAGCTCGGAGACGATCCGGGGGGAGGCCGAGCCGACGTGGTGCACGTGCAGTTCGGCCTTGGGCAGCCCCGCGATGAAGGCGTGCGGGTCGCGGGATGCGGGCTGGACGGTCACGGGATTCCCTCCCCGGCAGGGCACCTGCCCCGGTGGGGCGGTGCGGGTGATCGACTGATCGATGAGCACGGCCATCGTAGGCCCGGGGCCGGCCGCCGAGGGTGGGGCGGGGGAGGCGTGCGGGGGCGGCCGGACCGTCGCCGGGTCACTCTCGGCCGGGCCGTTCGGCTGGTCGCCCCTGCCCTCGGCGGGGTCGGCCGGTCGGCCGTCCGACCACCCCCGGCGAAGCCGCCCCGGCCGCCGTCGCCGGAGCCCCGGGATCACCGTCCGCGGAGCCGCCCGGCTGCCCTCGGCGGAGCCGCGAGGTCGCCGTCGCCTCTCCGTCCTCGCGGGAGCCGCCGGGCGGCCCGGCTGCCGGGCTGCCGGGCCGCCGTCGGCGGAACCGCCCGGACGTCGGCGTGAAGCCGAGGTGCCGGGGCGGGCAAGGGGCCGCGCGGCTGTCGAGGAGCCGCCGGGCCGTCGCCCGGTCGTGGCCGGGGAGCCGGGAGCGGGCGGGGGGCGACGGCGCCTCCCGGCCGTCGGGCGTGCGGGGACCAGGCCTTAGCATGGCGGGACGTTCGACCGAGGGGGACACGACGACATGACGGACGGCACAGGGGCGGGCGGGAACGCCGGGGCCGGCGACAACCCGTGGGCGCCGCCCGAGAGCGGTTCCGCCGGCCGGAAGGACCCGCGGGGACCGCATACCCCCTCGCCGCAGGACGCGTATCCGCCGCAGGACCGGCCGCCCGTGACACCGCCGTCCGTGCACGACCAGGCCACCATGGCCGCGGTGCCCTTCCCCGAGTTCCCGCCGCCCGGCGGCGCCCCGGCGGGCACGCCGCCCGGTGCCCCGGCCGGCGATTCCGCCGTACCGCCGCCGCCCATAGCGCCCACGGGCCCCGGCGGCGGCTACGGCTACCCCGGCCAGCCCGGCCCCTCCGGCTACCCGGGGCAGCCCGGCTACCCGGGGCAGCCCGGCTACCCGGGGCAGCCCGGCTACCCGGGGCAGCCCGGCTACCCGGCCTACGGCTGGCCCGGCGTGGCCATGGCCCCACAGAACGGCATGGGCACCGCCGCCCTGGTCCTCGGCATCCTGGCCTGCTGCCTGTTCTGCATGTACGGCGTGGTCTCGCTGGTCCTCGGCATCCTCGCCGTGGTCTTCGGCATCAAGGGGCGGCGCAGGGCGGAGCGGGGCGAGGCGGACAACCACGGCCAGGCCCAGGCCGGTTTCGTCATGGGCATCATCGGGATCGTGCTGGGCATCGCCGTGATCGTCTTCCTGGTCGTCACGATCGTGGCCGCGGTCAACGACGACGAGTCGGACCCGTACTACCCGTACGACGACTCGCTGCGGACGACCGCCCCCGCCGTCCTGCACCGCTGAGGCAGGGCCGCCCCGGAACATCCCGACCGCCGTTCGATCAAGGCCATTACGATGCCTTGACCATTCAAAACGGAGGGGAGACCACATCATGTCCGACACCCAGCCCGTTCCCGAAGGATTCGGGCCGCCGTCCCAGCCGCCGCCCGGGGCGGGCTACGGAACCCCGCAGCCCGCCCCGGGTTACGGCTACCCGCAGCAGCAGGGTGCCGGTTACGCGCAGCAGCCGGGCCTCGGCTACCCGGCGGCGCCGCCCGTGGGCTACCCGTCCGCCCCCGGCTACGGCATGGGCATGAGCGTGCAGCCGAGCAACGGCCTGGGCACCGCGGGCCTGGTGCTCGGCATCATCGGCGTCGTGTGCAGCCTGACCGTGTTCCTGTGGTTCTTCGGGATCATCCTGGGCATCCTCGCCATCATCTTCGGCGCCATCGGGCGCGGGAAGGCGAACCGGGGCGAGGCCACCAACAAGGGCGCGGCCACCGGCGGCCTGGTCTGCGGCATCGTCGCCACGGTGGTCCTGCCCGTGCTGGGCGTCATCCTGTTCGCGGGCATCATGGGCACCGCGAGCACGTTCTGACCCCACCGCGGGGGCAGGACCCGTCCCGCCCCCGCACCCCGGCAACCGACATCGCGCGCCGAACCCGAACGCCCGGGCCCGCGAGGCGGGCACGATCCGAACGAGCGACCCCGGGGCGTGTGGCGAACGTGGCGTCGTCCGCCCGAAGGGCGGGGCCCGCGGCGTCCTGCGGTGCGTCGCAAGGCGGAGGGCCGTCCGCGTACCGGGCGTACGCGGACGGCCCCGGCCCGCGGCGAGGCGCCGCGCCGGCCGCCGCGGGCCGGACGGGACTGTCTGGCACGACCTCAGGCCGCCACCCGCTCCCGCGCCTCCATCAGCGCGAACCCCAGCAGGTTCGGCCCCCGCCACCGCTCCGGGTCGGCGGCGGCCTCGTCATCGGCGGACAGGCCGATCCCCCACACGCGGTCCAGCGGACTCGCCTCCACCAGCACCCGCTCGCCCGTGCGCAGCAGGAACTCCCGCAGCTCGGGGTGCGCGGCGAACTTGTGCTCGCTGCCCTCCGCCACGATCCCGAACCGCTCGCGGGCCCATATCTCCTCGTCGAAGCCCCGCACCAGCCGCCCGGCCTTCTTCGCCTCGGCCGGGTGCCCCGCGGCCAGCACCCGCCGCTCCGCCTCCGCGTCGTGGAACAGCCGGGCCTTGGCCGCCATCATCCAGTGCTCCGCGGTCGCGTAGGTGACGCCGTCGACGGTGAACGGCGACGGCCACCACTGGCTCAGGCAGCTCGCGCCCACCTGGCCGTCGGGCCGCGGCCGGTGGCCCCAGAAGTACAGATACCGCACGTGCGCCCCGGCGCGGACCTCCCTGATCAGGGCATCCCGAGAGTCGATCTTCCCCATGCACGCGAGTGTGGCACGCACCACTGACACTCCGTCCCGCCTTTTCCGTGGTGACTCGACACCTGGTCGACAGATTCCGTCGCGTAACCAAAAGGCAACAACGGAATCACTTGTTGGCGTCCACCCGCTCTGTCAGGATCGGCACTCAAATCGAGCTGGAGCTACGCCCACCCGCCCCCTCAGCACGCGGGGCGACGGCGGAGGAGAGCGACATGCACAACCCGGCCACGGCCACGCCGGAACGATTCCCCGCGCAGGACCGCTTCGCGGACGGCGCCCAGTACATCGCCGGCCGCCTGACCAAGGGCACGTCCGGCCGCACCCACACCGTGATCGACCCGGCCACCGGCCAGGACGTCCTCACCTACGACCTGGCCGGCGCCGAGGACGTGGACGCCGCGGTCGCCGCCGCGCGCGAGGCGTTCCCCGGCTGGGCGGGCGCCACCCCCGGCGAGCGCTCGGACGCCCTGCACCGTTTCGCCGCCGTGCTCGCCGAGCAGGCCGAGGATCTCGCCCGCGCCGAGTCCCTCCAGTGCGGCAAGCCGCTCAAGCTGACCCGCGAGTTCGACGTACCGGGCACGGTCGACAACACCGCGTTCTTCGCGGGCGCCGCCCGCCACCTCCAGGGCCAGTCCGCGGGCGAGTACTCCGGCGACCACACCTCCTACGTCCGCCGTGAGCCGATCGGCGTCGTCGGCTCCATCGCCCCCTGGAACTACCCGCTCCAGATGGCCGCCTGGAAGATCCTCCCGGCGATCGCGGCGGGCAACACCATCGTCCTGAAGCCGGCCGAGCTGACCCCGCTGACCTCGCTGATGTTCGCGCGGGCCGCCACCGAGGCGGGCATCCCGGACGGGGTGATCAACATCGTCACCGGCACCGGCCGGGAGGCCGGCGAGCACCTGGTCGGCCACCCGGACGTGGCGATGACCTCCTTCACCGGCTCCACCGCCGTCGGCAAGCGGGTCGCCGAGGTCGCCACCGCCACCGTCAAGCGCCTGCACCTGGAGCTCGGCGGCAAGGCCCCGTTCGTCGTCTTCGACGACGCCGACCTGGAGGCCGCCGTCCACGGCGCGGTCGCGGGCGCGCTCGTCAACACCGGCCAGGACTGCACGGCCGCCACCCGGGCGTATGTGCAGCGTCCTCTCTACGACGAGTTCGTGGAGCGCACCGCCGCCCTGATGGCGAGCGTCCGGCTCGGCGACCCGTTCGCCCCCGGCACCGACCTCGGCCCGCTGATCTCGCACGCCCAGCGCGACCGCGTGGCCGGTTTCGTGGAGCGCGCCCGCGGCTACGCCCGCGTGGTCACCGGCGGCGAGGCCCCGCAGGGCGAACTGGAGGACGGCGCCTACTACCGCCCCACCCTGATCGCCGACGCCCCGCAGGACAGCGAGATCGTGCAGTCCGAGATCTTCGGCCCCGTCCTCGCCGTACTGCCTTTCGACAGCGACGACGAGGGCATCCGGCTCGCCAACGACACGCCGTACGGCCTGGCCGCCTCCGCCTGGAGCCGCGACGTGTACCGCGCGAACCGCGCCACCCGGGAGATCAAGGCGGGCTGCGTCTGGGTGAACGACCACATCCCGATCATCAGCGAGATGCCGCACGGCGGACACAAGCAGTCCGGCTACGGCAAGGACATGTCGGCGTACTCGTTCGAGGAGTACACCCAGATCAAGCATGTCATGTTCGACAACACCGCGGTGGTCCGCAAGGACTGGCACCGCACCGTTTTCGGGGACCGCTAGCAGACCGGCCGTCCGACCAAGGCCGACCCCTCCCGAAAGGGCACCACGCGTATGGAGCAGTACGAGCCCGACCGCCGGCCCCAGGCCCTGCCGCACACCGCAGGGCGCGCCCGCACCGCCGGCAGGACCGCCCTCACCCGCCGCTCGCTGCTGCGGACCGGCGCGGGCGGCGCACTCGCCGTCGGCGGACTCGGGGCGCTGAGCGCCTGCGGGATCCCCGCGGCCGGCAAGACGCAGGGCGGCACCGCCACCGAGGACCACTCGGCGAAGGAGAAGACCGTGAACTTCTCCAACTGGCCCGAGTACATCGACGTGGACGACAGCGGCAAGCACCACCCGACCCTGGAGACGTTCACCGAACGGACCGGCATCCAGGTCAGGTACACCGAGGACATCAACGACAACAACGAGTTCTTCGGCAAGATCAAGCCGCAGCTCGCCGCCGGCCAGGACACCGGCCGGGACATCATCGTCCTCACCGACTGGCTGGCCGCCCGGGTGATCCGCCTCGGCTGGGTGCAGAAGCTCGACCCGGCCAACCTGCCGCACGCCTTCGCCAACCTATCCGCCCAGTTCCGCAGTCCCGACTGGGACCCCGGCCACGCCTACGGCTATCCCTGGCAGGGCGTCTCCACCGTGATCGCCTTCAACAAGAAGGCCCTCGACGGCATCGAGGTGAAGTCCGTCTCCGACCTGCTCGACAACCCCGGGCTCAAGGGCCGGGTCGGCTTCCTGTCGGAGATGCGCGACAGCATCGGCATGACCCTGCTCGACATGGGCAAGGACCCGGCCAAGGTCACCGCCGACGACTACGACGCGGCCCTCGCCCGCCTCCAGAAGGCCGTCGACAGGGGGCAGATCCGCCGCTTCACCGGCAACGACTACACCTCCGACCTCAGCAAGGGCGACCTCGCGGCCTGCGTCGCCTGGGGCGGCGACGTGGTGCAGCTCAAGGCGGACAACCCCGCCGTCGACTACGTCATACCGGCGAGCGGCTACATGACCTCCACCGACGTGATGCTGGTCCCCAACAAGGCCCGGCACAAGACCAACGCCGAGCGGCTGATCGACTTCTACTACCAGCCCGAGCAGGCCGCCGCGCTCGCCGCGTACGTCAACTACGTGTCTCCCGTCGACGGTGTGAAGCCCTACCTTGCGAAGATCGACGCGTCGGCGGCCGACAACCCGCTGATCGTCCCCACCAGGGACACGGCAGCCCGGTCCCACTCCTTCCGCGCCCTCGGCGAGAAGGAAGAGGCGGCCTACGAAGAGAAGTTCGCGAAGCTCACAGGGGCGTGACGACCATGAAGACGACGACAGACAACAGCGGCGACGTCCGCCTCACGCAGATCGGCAAGCGCTACGGCGCCTTCACCGCCGTGCACCCGCTGGACCTGACCGTGCCCGAGGGCTCCTTCTTCGCTCTGCTCGGCGCCTCCGGCTGCGGCAAGACCACCACCCTGCGCATGATCGCCGGTCTGGAGGAGCCCAGCCAGGGCACCGTCCACCTCGGCGACCAGGACGTGACCCGCCTGCCGCCCTACAAGCGCCCGGTGAACACGGTCTTCCAGTCCTACGCCCTCTTCCCGCACCTCGACATCTTCGAGAACGTCGCCTTCGGCCTGCGCCGGCGCGGCATCAAGAGCGTGAAGAAGCAGGTCGAGGAGATGCTCGACCTGGTCCAGCTCGGCGAGCAGGCCCGCAAGAAACCGCACCAGCTCTCCGGCGGCCAGCAGCAGCGCGTGGCCGTCGCCCGTGCCCTGATCAACCACCCCAAGGTGCTGCTGCTGGACGAGCCGCTCGGCGCCCTCGACCTCAAGCTGCGCCGCCAGATGCAGCTGGAGCTCAAGCGCATCCAGACCGAGGTCGGCATCACCTTCGTGCACGTCACGCACGACCAGGAGGAGGCCATGACGATGGCCGACACGGTCGCCGTGATGAACGCCGGCCGCGTCGAACAGCTCGGCTCGCCCGCCGACCTCTACGAGAACCCGCGCACCACGTTCGTCGCGAACTTCCTCGGCACCTCCAACTTCATCGAGGCCGACATCGACTTCAAGACCGGCGACGAGATCGCCCTGAACGCGGGCGGCGGCAAGCTGTTCCTGCCGGTGGCGCGATGTTCCGCCCCGGCCGCGGCCGGCGGCAAGGTGCTGGTGGGCGTGCGGCCGGAGAAGGTCTCCCTCACCCACGCCGACGACGCCGGCGAGATCCCCGAGGGCCGCAACCGCATCACCGGCCGCATCGCCGACTCCAGTTTCATCGGCGTCTCCACCCAGTACGTGATCGACAGCCCGGTCTGCTCCGACTTCGAGGTCTACGCCCAGAACGTCGACCGCGACCCGCGCCTGACCCCCGGCGCCGAGGTGGTCCTGCACTGGAACCCGGCGCACACCTTCGGCCTGGACGCCACCCAGGACATCGACGCCGGTGTCGAGTCCGTCGAGGAGGACGCCGCCTGATGTCCGCCGCCACCGAGGCGCCACCCCCGCTCGCGCCCCCCGCACCCGAGACGAAGCCCCCGCGCAAGCGCGGCCGCCTCACCCCGTACTGGCTGCTGCTGCCCGGCATCCTGTGGCTGGTCGTCTTCTTCGCGCTGCCGCTGGTCTACCAGGCCTCCACCTCCGTGCAGACCGGCTCCCTGGAACAGGGCTACAAGGTCACCTGGCACTTCGCGACCTACTGGGACGCGCTGTCCGAGTACTGGCCGCAGTTCCTCCGCTCGGTCCTGTACGCGGCCTCCGCGACGATCCTGTGCCTGCTGCTCGGCTATCCGCTGGCGTATCTGATCGCCTTCCGCGCCGGCCGCTGGCGCAACCTGATCATGATCCTGGTGATCGCGCCGTTCTTCACCAGCTTCCTGATCCGCACCCTGGCCTGGAAGACGATCCTCGCCGACGGCGGCCCGGTCGTCGGCGCGCTGAACACCCTGCACGTCCTGGACGTCACCAACTGGCTCGGCTGGACCGCCGGCGACCGGGTGCTCGCCACCCCGCTCGCGGTGGTGTGCGGGCTGACGTACAACTTCCTGCCGTTCATGATCCTGCCGCTGTACACCTCGCTGGAGCGGATCGACGGGCGGCTGCACGAGGCGGCCGGCGACCTCTACGCCCGGCCCTGGACCACCTTCCGCAAGGTCACCTTCCCGCTGTCCATGCCCGGCGTGGTCTCCGGCACCCTGCTGACCTTCATCCCGGCCGCCGGCGACTACGTCAACGCCGACCTGCTCGGCTCCACCGACACCCGCATGGTCGGCAACGTCATCCAGTCGCAGTTCCTGCGCATCCTCGACTATCCGACGGCCGCCGCGCTCTCCTTCATCCTCATGGCCGCCATCCTCGCCATGGTGACCGTCTACATCCGCAGGTCCGGGACGGAGGATCTCGTCTAAATGCCCTTCGTCAACTGGCTCAAGCGCCATCTCGTCGTCGTCGCCGGGCTTTTCACCCTCGGTTATCTGCTGCTGCCGAACGTCGTCGTCACGGTGTTCTCCTTCAACAAACCGAAGGGCCGCTTCAATTACGAGTGGCAGCAGTTCTCCACCGACGCCTGGAAGGACCCGTGCGGCGTCGCCGGAATGTGCGGCTCGCTCTCCCTCAGCCTCCAGATCGCCGTCTGGGCGACCCTCGGCGCCACCGTGCTGGGCACGATGATCGCTTTCGCGCTGGTCCGCTACCGCTTCCGCGCCCGCGGCGCCGTGAACTCGCTGATCTTCCTGCCGATGGCGATGCCCGAGGTCGTCATGGCCGCCTCGCTGCTCACCCTGTTCCTCAACATGGGTGCCCAGCTGGGCTTCTGGACCATCCTCATCGCCCACATCATGTTCTGCCTCAGCTTCGTCGTCACCGCCGTCAAGGCCCGTGTGATGTCGATGGACCCGAGGCTGGAGCAGGCCGCGCAGGACCTCTACGCCGGCCCGGCCCAGACCTTCCTGCGGGTCACCCTGCCCATCGCGGCACCCGGAATCGCCGCGGGCGCGCTGCTCGCCTTCGCGCTCTCCTTCGACGATTTCATCATCACCAATTTCAACGCCGGTTCCACGGTCACCTTCCCCATGTTCGTGTGGGGATCGGCGCAGCGCGGCACACCCGTTCAGATCAACGTCATCGGAACGGCCATGTTCGTCGTCGCCGTACTGTTCGTGCTGACCTCCATGGTCATCGGCAACCGCCGCAACAAGCAGAAGGCATGACCGCCAAAACTCCGCACGACCGCCATAACTCTGTAGGGAGTTGAAATCATGGCCCCGAGCGCCATGACCCGTTGGACGAAGTCACTTTCCGAAGCGCAGCCGGTCGCGTACTGGCTGGACGACCCCGGCAGGCCCCGCCCCGAGCCCGCCCTGACCGGCGCCGAGACCTGCGACCTGCTGGTGGTCGGCGGCGGCTACAGCGGACTGTGGACCGCGCTGATCGCCAAGGAGCGCGACCCGGCCACGGACGTGGTGCTGGTGGAGGGCCGTGAGGCGGGCTGGGCCGCCTCCGGCCGCAACGGAGGCTTCTGCGCCGCCTCCCTCACCCATGGTCTGGCCAACGGCCTGGCCCGCTGGCCCGACGAGATCCACCAGCTGGAAGAGCTGGGCGCCCGCAACCTCGACGCCATCGAGGAGGCGGTCGCCCGCCACGGGATCGACTGCGAGTTCGAGCGCACCGGCGAGATCGACGTGGCCACCGAGCCCTACCAGGCCTGGGAGCTGAAGGACTGGTACGCCGAACTGGAGGCCGAGGGCCTGACCGAGGGGCTGGAGTTCCTCGACCGGGACGCCGTGCGCGAGCAGGTCGCCTCGCCCACCTTCGAGGCCGGGCTCTGGGACCGCCGGGGCGTGGCCATGCTCCACCCCGCGAAACTCGCCTGGGGTCTCAAGCGGGCCTGTCTGCGGCTCGGGGTGCGCGTCTACGAGCACACCCCCGCGCTCACCCTCAAGCCGTACGGCGCCGGCATGGCCGTGAGCACCCCCTACGGGCAGGTCCGCGCCCGCCGGGTCGCCCTCGGCACCAACATCTTCCCCAGCCTGGTCAAGCGGGTGCGCTCCTACACGGTGCCGGTCTACGACTACGCGATGATGACCGAGCCGCTCACCGCCGACCAACTGGCGTCGATCGGCTGGAAGAACCGCCAGGGCCTCGGCGACTCGGCCAACCAGTTCCACTACTTCCGGCTCTCCGCCGACAACCGCATCCTGTGGGGCGGCTACGACGCGGTCTACCCCTACGGCGGCCGGGTGCGCGCCGAGTACGACGACCGCCCGGAGACGTACGCCAAGCTCGCCGGGCACTTCTTCACCTGCTTCCCGCAGCTGGAGGGGGTGCGCTTCACGCACACCTGGGGCGGCGCGATCGACACCTGCTCGCGGTTCTCGGCGTTCTTCGGCACCGCCCACCAGGGCAAGGTGGCGTACGCCGCCGGCTACACCGGCCTCGGGGTCGGCGCGACCCGGTTCGGCGCCGAGGTGATGCTCGACCTGCTGTCGGGGGAGCGCACCGAGCGCACCGAACTGGAGATGGTCCGCAAGAAGCCGCTGCCGTTCCCGCCCGAGCCGTTCGCCTGGACCGGCATCGCGCTCACCAAGTGGTCGCTGGCCAGGGCGGACGCGCACGGCGGGCGGCGCAACCTGTGGCTGCGGACGATGGACAGGCTGGGGCTGGGCTTCGACAGCTGACGCGGGCGCCCGGTCCGCACGGACCGGGGGCGAACCGGTCCGTGCGGACCCGGGGGCGAACAGGAGGTACGGAGGCGGGCGCTGCCACAGGTCTTGACAACCCAATTGGTCTGGACCAAATTGTGCGGCACCCACCCTCCACACCCCCCTGCCCGGAGGCACTTGTGGTTCCCGAGGTTCGCGACAGACCCAGACCCGCCAGGCGCCGGCTGCTCGCCGCGCTCACCGCCACGCTGCTGGCCGCCCCAGGCCTCACCGCCCTGTCGACGACCGCCCGGGCGGCCGACGCGGACCTCGCGCGCAACGGCGGCTTCGAATCCGGTCTGGACGGCTGGAACTGCACGGCCGGCAAGACCGTGACCAGCCCCGTCCGCACCGGCACGGCCGCCCTCCAGGCCACCCCGGCCGGCAGCGACAACGCCCAGTGCGCGCAGACGGTCCCGGTGCAGCCCAACTCGCAGTACACGCTGTCGGGCTGGGTGCGCGGCTCGTACGTCTACCTCGGCGCGAGCGGCACCGGCACCACCGACGTCTACAACTGGACCCAGTCCGCCGCCGACTGGCAGCAGCTGACCACCACCTTCAAGACCGGCGCGAACACCACCCAGGTCACGATCTACACCCATGGCTGGTACGGCACCGGCGCCTACTACGCCGACGACGTGTCCCTGGTCGGCCCCGGGGGCGGCGGCTCCACCCAGCAGCCGCCCGCCGCGCCCACCGGCCTGAAGGCCGGCACGGTCACCGCCACCAGCGTGGCCCTGTCCTGGTCGGCGGCGACCGGTGCGACGAGCTACGCGGTCTACCGCGACGGCGCCAGGGTCCAGACGGTGAACGGCACTTCGGCGACCGTCAGCGGCCTGACGGCCGCCACCGCCTACAGCTTCCAGGTCACCGCGGTCAACGCCGCGGGCGAGTCCGCGAAGTCGGCGCCGGTGGCGGCGACGACCGCGGTGGACCCGGGCAACCCCGGTGGCGGGGGCGGCAGTCCGAACCTGCCCCCGCACGCCCTGGTCGGCTACCTGCACGCCAGCTTCGCCAACGGCTCCGGCTACACCCGCATGGCCGACGTGCCCGACAGCTGGGACGTCATCGACCTGGCCTTCGGCGAGCCCACCTCGGTCACCTCCGGCGACATCCGCTTCACCCGCTGCCCGGTCACCGAGTGCCCGAACGTGGAGAGCGACGCCGACTTCAAGGCCGCCATCAAGGCCAAGCAGGCGGCCGGCAAGAAGGTCCTGATCTCCATCGGCGGCCAGAACGGCCAGGTCCAGCTGACCACGACGGCCGCGCGGGACACCTTCGTCTCCTCCGTCTCGAAGATCATCGACGAGTACGGTCTGGACGGCCTCGACATCGACTTCGAGGGCCACTCCCTGTCCCTGAACACGGGCGACACCGACTTCCGGAACCCGACCACCCCGGTGATCGTCAACCTGATCTCGGCGATCAAGACCCTCAAGGCGAAGTACGGCTCGAAGTTCGTGCTGACGGCGGCGCCGGAGACGTTCTTCGTCCAGATGGGCTACCAGTACTACGGCTCCGGCAAGTGGGGCGGCCAGGACCCGCGCTGCGGCGCCTACCTCCCGGTGATCTACGCCCTGCGCGACGACCTGACGCTGCTGCACGTCCAGGACTACAACTCGGGCTCGATCATGGGCCTGGACAACCAGTACCACTCCATGGGCGGCGCGGACTTCCACATCGCGATGACCGACATGCTGCTGACCGGCTTCCCGGTGGCCGGCGACGCGAACAACGTGTTCCCGCCGCTGCGCCCCGACCAGGTCGCCATCGGCATGCCGGCCTCCACCCAGGCGGGCAACGGCTATGTCGCCCCCGCCGAGGTCACCAAGGCCCTCAACTGCCTGACCAAGAAGACCGACTGCGGCTCCTACGCCACCCACGGCACCTGGCCGGCCCTGCGCGGCCTGATGACGTGGTCGGTCAACTGGGACCGGTTCGGCGGCTGGCAGTTCCAGAACACGTTCGACTCGTACTTCGGCTGAGCCGCCGCAGCACCAGCCACAGGCCGGTCAGCAGCACGGCGCACAGGCACCAGCTGGCCACCACGTCCAGCGGCCAGTGGTAGCCGCGCCGCACCAGCCCGTACGACACCGCGAGCACCAGCGCGGCCGCCACCCCGACGGCCGCGCGCCGCGCGAACGCCGAACGCAGCCATGGAAGGAGCACGAGCACCGCGCCCCCGTAGGCGACCGCGGCGGTCGCGGTGTGTCCCGAGGGGTAGTACCCGGTACCGGGCGGCACGGCGGAGGTCCCGTGCCGCCCGACCCATTCCTTGACGGGCACGACGAACACGGGCAGGGCGGCCATGAGCAGGGCCGCCCCGAGAGACGCCGCCCACCAGCGCCCGACCGCCGCCCTCCGCCCCCGCCAGGCGGCGTACCCCGCCACGACCACGAGCACCGGCACCGCCACCTGCACGTTCCCGAGGTCGGAGAGCCACTCCGAGGCCCGGTCGGGCCGCAGGAGAGCACGGCTGACCCGCCGGTCCGCCCCGAGCAGCGGCCCCTTGTCCGCCACCTGCCACGTGATGAGCGCGAAGAGGACGGCCGGCAGCCCGACGAGTCCGGCGATCAGCGGACGTCCCCGGCCCGGCCGCGCCGGGAAGCGACGCGCTCCGTCCCGTGCGGCGGAGGCGTGCTCGTGCTGCTGGTCCCGCGAGGTCGACATGCCGTACAGCTTCCCAGCCCGGCGGGCCGTGACCGGCGACGGTGGGACGTCTGGGGCAACCGGTCGCGCCTGTTCGGGCATCCACCGTGCCCCGTGGCTTCCTGACCCGGCGCCGTCGCCATGTTTAAGTCCGGGAGTGAGCCTCTGGACCTCCCTCGAGCCCGCCTCCGCGACCGTGGATCCGGGTGGCAGTACGACTGTGCGGCTGCGGTTGCGCAACACCGGTGACGTGGTGGACGAGTACCGCTTCGAGGCGGTGGGGCCCCTCGCGCCCTGGGCCGTCGTGGAGCCGCCGTCGCTGCGGTTGTACCCGGGTACGACGGGGGCGGTGGAGCTGACGTTCGCGCCGCCGCGCACCCCGGACGCGACGGCGGGTCCGAATCCGTACGCGGTGCGGATCACGCCGACCGAGCATCCGGAGGCGGTGACGGTCCCGGAGGGGAACCTCACCATCACCCCGTTCACCGAGGTGCGCGCGGAACTCGTGCCGCCGACGGTGAAGGGCCGGTTCCGGGGGCGCCCGCGCCTGGCGGTGGACAATCTCGGCAACACGAAGGTCACCGCGTCGGTCGGCGGCAGCGACAACGGTGACCAGTTGTCGTACGACATCCGCCCGAGCAATGTGCAGATCGAGCCGGGCCGTGCGGCGTTCGTGAAGGCGACGCTCAAGCCCCGGAAGATCATCTGGTTCGGCGGGAAGGAGCAGCGGCCGTACACCCTGGCCGTGCAGCGTTCCGGTGTGAACCCGCTGCCGGTGGAGGGCACGTACGTCCAGCGCGGGTTCCTGCCCCGCTGGCTGGCCACCTTCTTCGGCGTCTTCCTGGCCCTCGGCATCACCTTCACGATGCTGTGGATCGCCTACAGACCCAACGTCGCCAGCGGCGCCACCGAGAAGGCCGCCGAGGTCGGCAGCACGCTCCCGCCCGCCGCCTCACCGCCCCCCCAGGCGCCGAAGGCCCCGGCCTCCAACGTCCCTGCGCCGCCGGCCGCGACCGAGGCGCCACAGGCCGGTGGAGACGGAGCCGGAGCCGGGACCGGAAAGGGTGACGGAGCCGGGGCGGGAGGCGGCGGTTCCGAGGAGAAGGAGAAGAAGGCCCCGGAGAGGACCGCGGCGACCGCCGTCCAGCGACTGGCCGCGCAGGAGCCGGACAAGAAGCACATCTGCTACCGGATCTACACGGCGGGCAAGGGCTGGTCCGACGTCGCGTGCGACGGCGAGACGGCGGGCACGGCGGGCTCGGGGAAGCCGACCACGGCCGTCAACATCGCGGTGGCCGGAACCAACGGCACATCCGGCGCCGCCTTCGTCCACAACCCCACGTCGACAGACGGCACGGGGACCTGGCCCGATCCGTGGTCGGCCGCCGCCGACGGCGTCGACAACTACGTCGGCAGCACCGAGAAGGACGCCCCGCACATGCTGGGGTTCCCCATCAACGTCGACGGCGGCAAGAGCACCGTCTGCCAGACCTCCTACATCCACGACGGCTCCTGGCTCGGCATGGCGTGCGACAAGCCCGGGGACGCGCTCGACCTCACCTACGTCGGCACCCACGACAACAACCTGTGGATCGAAGCCATCAGGCTCACGGTGTGACCGGAACCGCCCGCCGTCGAGGGTGCGGAGGCGGTGGGGGCGATACGCAGAAGGGCCGACGCGAGGGGGGGATTCGCGTCGGCCCTTCTGGGAGCGGTCGTTCCGAACGTCTGCGGGTGACCGTCCTGATCGGAACGGAACGTCGCGCGCCCCGGGGGGTTTGGGGCGGCGACCGTCCGATCGGTGAGGAGATCCGGAACCCGGAGGCTCCGGTGTGCGCGAGGCACGGCCAGGTCGAAGCTGGGGAGGCGACGGCCCGGGGTCGCCCACAGTCGCCTGTGGGCGGGTGTATCTCTCATCTGCCGTAGAACCTACGGCAGCGAAGGGGCCGAGGACAGCGGGAACGGTGACCCGCCATCCTCCTCCCACACCTTCTTCACACGGTCTGCCGCCGGGCGCGCCCGATGGGCGTACCCGCCGCTCAGATGCGCGCGAACGCCTGCTCGATGATGTCGAGACCCTCGTTCAGCAGGTCCTCGCCGATGACCAGCGGGGGCAGGAAGCGCAGCACGTTGCCGTAGGTGCCACAGGTCAGGACCAGCAGGCCCTCGGCGTGGCAGGCCTTGGCCAGCGCGCCGGCCGCCTCCGGGTTCGGCTCCTTGGTGTCGCGGTCCTTGACCAGCTCGATCGCGATCATCGCGCCGCGGCCGCGGACCTCGCCGATCACGTCGAACTTGTCGGCCATGGCGCCGAGGCGGGCCTTCATGACCTCCTCGATGCGCCTGGCCTTCCCGTTGAGGTCCAGCTCCCTCATCGTCTCGATCGCGCCCAGCGCGCCCGCGCAGGCGACCGGGTTGCCGCCGTAGGTGCCGCCCAGGCCGCCCGCGTGCGCCGCGTCCATGATCTCGGCGCGGCCGGTCACGGCGGCCAGCGGCAGACCGCCGGCGATGCCCTTCGCGGTGGTGATCAGGTCCGGGACGATGCCCTCGTCCTCGCAGGCGAACCACTGGCCGGTGCGGCAGAAGCCGGACTGGATCTCGTCGGCGACGAAGACGATGCCGTTGTCGGCGGCGAACTGGCGGATCGCGGGCAGGAAGCCCTTGGCCGGCTCGATGAAGCCGCCCTCGCCGAGCACCGGCTCGATGATGATCGCGGCCACGTTCTCCGCGCCGACCTGCTTGGTGATCTGGTCGATGGCCTGCGCGGCGGCCTCCGGGCCCGCGTTCTCCGGGCCGGTCGGCCAGCGGTAGCCGTAGGCGACCGGGACGCGGTAGACCTCGGGCGCGAACGGGCCGAAGCCGTGCTTGTACGGCATGTTCTTCGCCGTCAGCGCCATGGTGAGGTTCGTCCGGCCGTGGTAGCCGTGGTCGAAGACCACGACCGCCGGGCGCTTGGTGTACGCGCGGGCGATCTTCACCGCGTTCTCGACGGCCTCGGCGCCGCTGTTGAACAGGGCCGACTTCTTCGCGTGGTCACCCGGCGTCAGCTCGGCCAGCGCCTCGGCGACGGCCACGTAGCCCTCGTACGGGGTGACCATGAAACACGTGTGGGTGAAGTCGGCGAGCTGCGCGGAGGCACGGCGCACGACCGCCTCGGCGGACGCGCCGACGCTGGTCACGGCGATACCGGAACCGAAGTCGATGATCCGGTTGCCGTCGACGTCCTCGATGATGCCGCCGCCGGCCCGGGTGACGAAGACCGGCAGCGTGGAGCCCACGCCCTGCGCGACCGCGGCGGTACGACGGGCCTGCAGCTCCTGCGACTTCGGGCCGGGGATGGCGGTGACGACGCGGCGCTCCTGCTCAAGTGCGGTCATGGGGGGCTCCCTGATGAGATCGTGCGGGGGCGTACGGCCCGGGTGGCCCGACGGGGGCCGTGCTCCGGCGTGTACGAGGCGCGTACCGGGGATGTTTTTCGGACGCTTTCCTTGTTTTCTCGCAGATTAGGGCGGCGGGGAAGGGGTGGGCATGCTCCATGTGGGCGTTGTCGGTGCTCGCGGTTGTCCGAGATGGATATAGAAGGGGGAGCGCGTCCCTGCGCGGCGGCGGGCCGCCGCCCGGCCAGCGCCTTCGCGCGCGGGCGGTGAACTCCCCCGTGCCGGGGCGTTAGATTGACTCGCGGATCGACTCGATGACGGTGACGGAACGGCTGCTCAGGGGGCACGGCAGATGGACGACGGGACGCAGGACGCCCGGGGGACGCACCCGAAGCACGCGCACCCCGTGCCCCGCCCGGCGGTGCCACGGGAGACCCCGCCCGCCGCGCCGCCCGGCGGCCACGGCCGGCCGCCGTACATCCCCCCCGCCGCGCCGCGGTACGCCCCGCCCCAGCCCCCGCAGGCCCCCGCGCCCCCGCCCCGCCCCGCGGACCCCCCGGGCGCGCACGACCGGCCGCCGTACGGCCCGGGGCCGCAGGGCCCGGGGAGTCCGGGGCAGCCGTCGTACGCCCCCGCACCCGCCCCCCGTGCCGCCGTCGCCGACTGGCTCGACACCCCCCGCCCCGCCGCCGCCCCCGGCGTCTGGCGCTTCGGCCACCGCCCGCCCAAGGAAGCCGCCCCGGACCGGCTGCCCTCGATCACCGTCGTCGGCCTGCTCGTCCCGCTCGTCCTCGCCCTGCTCGTGTGGTCCCTGTGGCGGCAGGGCGCCGTGCCCTACGAGGCGGCCCCGCTGAAACTGTTCACCCCCTCCGACTGGTGGTGGGCCGGTACCGTCTCGCCCAAGGGCATGGAGGGCCGCGAGGCCCGGGTGGTCTACGACGGCCTCTTCTTCGCCGTCCTCGTCTACGCCGTCGCCCGGCTCGGCAGCTGGCCCGAGGTCGTCCGCCACTTCATCGGCCGCCGCCCGCAGCCCGCCCGTGCCCTGTACGCCGCCGTCGCCGCCCTCGGCGCGCTCAGCCTGGTCTTCCCGAGCGCCTTCCCGCTGGTCGGCTGGGACCCGCTGCCCGTCGTCGACCCCGTCTTCTCCCTCGTCGTGCTGATCTCCGGCGGCTACGACCTGTTCGCCTCCCGGCTGTTCACCGACAGCCTGTACGCGGTGCTGACCGCGCTGGTGGTGTGGCCGTTCGCCCGCGTCGGCGGCTGGTGGTCCTACGGCCGCGAACTCGCCGCCCGCCGCCGCGCCGCCGCCGACCCCGCCGCCCCGCCGCCCGCCGACCTGCCCCGCTCCCAGTGGCCCGAGCTGCGCCGCGCCGGCCAGCACCAGGCCGCCGACCTGCTCACCGACGAGGTGGCCGGCGGCCGGATGAACGACGTGGACTGCGCCCGCGTGGAGCGCGCCTGGACCGAGGCCCGCCGCGAGGGCCGCCCGGCCGCCTTCGCCGACACCGTGCTGCACCACGGCGGCGCCGCCTGGACCCACCCCTCCGGCGCCCGCGACCTGCCCGCCCGCACCGCCCGCCACGACCTGCTGGAAGGGCAGGTGCGCCTCGGCCGCTGGGTGCCCGCGGAACGCACCCCGCGCGCCTACCACGACGCCGGCGCGGCCCTCGGCGCCGATCTGCTCGGCACCTCCCTGCTCCTGGTGGGCCCGCCCGGCTCCGGCAAGACCCGGCACGTCACCGGACCGGTCACCGAGACCCTCGCCCTCCAGGCCCTCACCGGCCGGTGCGCGGTGGTCGCCGTCTCGGCCGCCGGAGCGCCGCTCGGCCGGGACGCGGCCTACGACGTGGTCGTGCGGATCGGCGACCGCGCCTCCGTCCACGACCTCGACCCCTACGCCGAGTCCGACGACCCCGACGAGGCCGCCGCCTTCCTCGCCGAAGCGCTGGTCGGCGACCTCGACGGCGTCGGCGGGGTCAGCGCGCGCGGCGCCGCGGTCGCCCTCGCCCAGCTCCTCGGCCCCTACCGGGCCGTCCACGGCCGCTTCCCGCCGCTGCCCGTGCTGCGCGAGCTGCTGGAGGGCGAGCCGGGCGCGCTGGCCGCGCTGCGCGCGGGGCTCGCGGCCGACGAGCACGCGGTGATGCGCCGCGAGCTGGACGCCCGGATGCGGCAGGCCGGCACCCCCGCCGACGCGGGCCCGGCGCTCGCCGGCCGGCTCGCCCTGCTGGACCGGCCGGTCTTCGCCGACTTCTTCGGCGCCGGGGAGGGCGGCGGCCGGCCCTTCTCGCTGCGCGCCGTCGCCCACCACCCGCTGCGGGTACGCATCGACCTGCCCGAGCGCGGCCACGAGGAGGCGTCACGGCTGATCACCCGGCTGGTCCTCGCACAGTTCCACACCGTCGTACGCGACACCGGGCGCGCCCACGCCGCCTTCCTGGTCCTCGACGACGCCACCGGCACCGTCACCCCCGAGTCCGTGCGCCGCATCCAGCGGCTGCGCGCGCAGAACGCCGGCGTCGTGCTCGCGCTGCGCACCGTCGCCGACGTGCCCGAGGCGCTGCACGGCCCGCTGCTGGGGGCCGTCGGCTGCCGGATGGCGCTGGCCGGGGTCACCACCTGGGACGGCAGCCGGTTCGCGCACGCCTGGGGCACCGAATGGGTGGAGACCAAGGAGGTCGCCAAGCACACCGTCTTCGCCGACCAGCCGATGACCCGCGCCCTGCACGCCCTGCGCAAGCTGGTCACCGGCAAGGCCGTCACCACCGACGCGGTCACCACCAAGCAGGTCGAGCGCGAGCGCTGGTCCGCCTCCCAGCTGGCCCACGAGCTCCCGCCGGGCCACGCGGTGCTGTCGCTGACCAGCGTGAGCGGCGAGCACGCGCCGCCGCTGCTGGTGGACCTGCGGGGCTGAGCCGGGACGAGCGCGCACCCGGGCGCGCCCTCCCGTATGCGCCGGGGGCGGGCCCGCCGAGGCGGACGTACCGACTCGCGCCGACCGTACGGTGAGGCACAATCGACAGAGGTCGTTCATACGTGGCGGCCAAAACGCCACATCCCTCACCCGACCTCCGCAGATCTGAAGGCCTCATGCCCCCGACGCTCGCCTCGCTCGTGAACCACTCCGCGCTCAAGCTGACCGTGCGCGCGGGCGGGGACCGCCTGGACGTGCCCGTCCGCTGGGCGCACGTCAGCGAGCTGGCCGACCCCGTGCCGTACATGGAGGGCGGCGAGCTGCTGCTGATCACCGCGCTCAAGCTGGACGCCGAGGACCGTGAGGCGATGCGCCGCTATGTGAAGCGGCTGGCCGGCGCCGGTGTGGTGGGGCTCGGCTTCGCCGTCGGGGTGAACTACGACGAGATCCCGGCCGCGCTGGTCGAGGCGGCCGAGACGGAGGGGCTGCCGTTGCTGGAGGTGCCCCGGCGCACCCCGTTCCTCGCCATCAGCAAGGCCGTCTCCGCAGCCATCGCCGCCGACCAGTACCGGGCGGTCACGGCCGGCTTCGCCGCACAGCGGGAACTGACCCGGCAGGCCCTGAACTCCGGCCCGGAGGGGCTGCTCGCCGCGCTCGCCGCGCAGGTGGACGGCTGGGCGGCGCTCTACGACGCCTCGGGCGCCGTCGTCGCCACGGCACCCGAGTGGGCGGGCCGCCGGGCCGCCCGGCTCACCGCCGATGTCGAACGGCTGCGCGACCGGCCCGCGCCCGCCTCCGCCGTGGTCGGCGGCCCCGACACCGAGGACCGCGTCGAACTGCACTCCATCGGCACCGGCCGCCGCCCGCGTGCCGCGCTCGCGGTCGGCACCGCAGCGCCGCTGGGCACCGCCGAGCGGTACGCCGTGCACTCCGCCATCGCCCTGCTCACCCTCACCACCGAACGCTCGCGCTCACTGCACGCCGCCGAGCAGCGGATCGGCGCGGCCGTCCTGCGGATGCTGCTGGCCGGGCAGCCCGACCACGCCCGCGCCGTCGCCGGGGACCTGTACGGCGGGCTGCTCGACGCGCCGTTCCGGGTCCTCGTCGCCGAGTCCGCCTCGGCGTCGGCCGCGCGGGCGCACGCGGACGGGCACGCGCGCGTGCCGCCCGCCAAGGCCGCCCCGGCGGCTGCGCTGCCCGCCGCTTTGGGCGGCGACCCGCTCGCGGGCCTCGCCGAGATCGTGGAGGCGGCCGCCGCCCGCTCCGGGGAGGCGGTGCTGGTCGTCCCGGACGGGGAGCGCCTGGTGGTGCTCGCCGGGGACGGCAGCGCGGCCGTCGCCGCCTGCGCGGAGCACGCCGCCGCGCTGGAGGCCGCGCGGGCGGCGGCGCCCGAGCAGCGGGCCAGCGAGGAGGACGAACTGGTCGTCGGCCTGTCCGCGCCGGCCGGCCCGATCGCCGCGGCCGCCGCCTACAAGCAGGCCGAGCAGGCGCTGTCGGTGGCCCGGCGGCGCGGCCGCGTCCTCGTCGAGCACGAACAGCTGGCCTCGGGCTCCGTCCTGCCGCTGCTCGCGGACGACGCGGTACGGGCCTTCGCGGACGGACTGCTGCGGGCCCTGTACGAGCACGACGCCACCGGCCGCGGCGACCTGGTCGCCTCGCTGCGGGCCTGGCTCTCGCGCCACGGCCAGTGGGACGCGGCCGCCGCCGACCTCGGCGTCCACCGCCACACCCTGCGCTACCGCATGCGCCGCGTCGAGGAGATCCTCGGCCGCTCCCTGGACGACCCGGACGTCCGCATGGAACTCTGGCTGGCCCTCAAGACGACGTCCCCGGACCACCCGTAGCCTCCCCGGGGCCGGCCGTGACCGTCCCCGGACCAGCGGTGCGCCCGCCCGGCGCCGGTCCGGCGACCCTCGCCGCGCGGACGACCACGGACGAGCCCCGGCCGCCGGCCTGCCGGAGCGGCCCCCGGCCGGGCCCCGGGGGCGCTCCGCCGCGCCCACCACCGGCACCGAGACGCCCACCCGCCCCCCAGCGGCAGCCAACGGTCCCCACCCGGCGGCGCTCCCCGGGTCCCTCGGCCCGGCGGCAGCCACTTCGCCCCGTCAGCCGGCGGCAGCCACCCTGTGCCAATCCGGCGTACACCCGCCCCCCACTGCTCCACCCCGGACAAGCGCCGGGAAGCCGGTCCCGCCCTACCGTTGTCGTCGCAAGCAGACCACCCCCAACCGCGGAAGGGCCGGGACTCGTCACAATGACTTCCACCACCGCCTTCTGGCTCGCCGGCCGCCAGGTCACCGGCGAGGACACCTTCGACGTCACCTCCCCGTGGGACGGCCGGCTGGTCGGCACGGTCGGCGTGCCGACCGACGCCCAGGTCGAGGAGGCCGTGGCCGCCGCGCACGCCGCGCTGGACGAGTTCGCCGCCACCCCCGCCCACGTACGCGCCGCCGCCCTGGACCATGTCGGCAAGCGCCTCACCGAGCGCAGCGAGGAGATCGCCCAGCTGATCTCCGCCGAGAACGGCAAGCCCGTCAAGTGGGCCCGCGGCGAGGTCGGCCGCGCGGTCTCGGTGTTCCGGTTCGCCGCGGAGGAGGCCCGCCGCTTCAACGGCGGCGAGGCCCAGCGCCTGGACACCGACGGCGGCGGCCAGGGCCGCCTCGCCCTCACCCGCCGCTTCCCCAAGGGCGTCGTCCTCGGCATCGCGCCGTTCAACTTCCCGCTGAACCTGTGCGCGCACAAGGTCGCCCCGGCCATCGCCGCCGGCGTCCCGATCATCCTCAAGCCGGCCCCGGCCACCCCGCTGTCCGGCCTGATCCTCGGCGAGCTGCTGGCCGAGACCGAGCTGCCGGCCGGCTCCTGGAGCATCCTGCCGGTCGCCAACGACAAGATGCCCGCCCTCGTCCAGGACGAGCGGCTGCCGGTCATCTCCTTCACCGGTTCGGAGAAGGTCGGCTACGCGATCATGGACTCGGTGCCGCGCAAGCACTGCACCCTGGAACTGGGCGGCAACGGCGCGGCCGTCGTCCTCGCCGACTGGACGAGCGACGAGGACCTGGACTGGGCCGCGAACCGCATCGCGACCTTCTCCAACTACCAGGGCGGCCAGTCCTGCATCTCGGTGCAGCGCGTGATCGCCGACGCCTCGGTCTACGACCGGCTGCTGCCGCGCATCGTCGCCGCCGTCGAGGCGCAGGTCACCGGCGACCCGTCCGACCCGAAGACGGACGTCGGCCCGCTGGTCAGCGAGGACGCCGCCAAGCGGGTGGAGTCCTGGGTGGACGAGGCCGTGGAGGCCGGCGCCGCCCTGCTCACCGGCGGCAAGCGCGACGGCGCCTCCTACGCGCCGACCGTCCTCGCCGGTGTCCCGGCCGACGCGACCATCGCCCGCGAGGAGGTCTTCGGCCCGGTGCTGACCGTACAGAAGGCCGACGGGGAGGCCGAGGCGTTCGCCACCGTCAACTCCTCCAAGTACGGCCTCCAGGCGGGTGTGTTCACGCACGACCTCCAGGCCGCCTTCCGCGCCCACCGCGCCCTGGAGGTCGGCGGCGTCGTCATCGGCGACGTCCCCTCCTACCGCGCCGACCAGATGCCGTACGGCGGCGCCAAGCAGTCCGGCGTGGGCCGCGAGGGCGTGCGCTACGCGATGGACGACTACACCTACGAGCGCGTCCTCGTCCTGACGGGCCTCGCCCTGTAGGACCGCCCCAGGTCGCCGACCCGGTGACCGGTGGGACGACGACGGCCGGAGCCCGTGTGCGGGGGCTCCGGCCGTCGTCGTCCCATGCCACCGGGGCCGCCGGCCGGCCGTGCCGTACGCCGCCGGGCCCGCACGACTGGCCACCGCGGCCGTACGGCGCGATGCTGGACGAACCCGCTCCGCGTCCGCCCGGACACCCACGGTGAAACCACGGGCGTCCGGGCGGACGCGGGAAGGTGAGACCGGTCCGTGTTCGGGTACATACGTACGAGTAGCACCGGTCGGTAACGAACGTCCCCCACAGCCCTCTTCGCGGCGAGGTGAGCCTCATGTCCGCACCAACGTCCAGGAAACCCACCGTCACCGAGCGCGAGGCGCGCGAGGTGGCGGAGGCCGCACGGGAGCAGGACTGGCGCAAACCCAGTTTCGCCAAGGAACTGTTCCTCGGCCGTTTCCGCCTCGACCTCATCCACCCCCACCCGCTGCCCGCCGACGAGGACGTCCAGCGCGGCGAGGAGTTCCTCGCCAAGCTCCGCGACTTCTGCGAGACCAAGGTCGACGCGGCCCGCATCGAACGCGACGCGCGCATCCCCGACGACGTGATCACGGGGCTCAAGGAGATCGGCGCGCTCGGCATGAAGATCGACACCAAGTACGGCGGTCTCGGTCTCACCCAGGTGTACTACAACAAGGCGCTCGCCCTGGCCGGCTCCGCCAGCTCCGCGATCGGCGCGCTGCTGTCCGCGCACCAGTCGATCGGCGTACCGCAGCCGCTGAAGATGTTCGGCACCCAGGAGCAGAAGGACGCCTTCCTGCCGCGCTGCGCCCGCACCGACATCTCCGCCTTCCTCCTCACCGAGCCGGACGTCGGCTCCGACCCGGCGCGCCTGGCGACCTCGGCCGTCCCGGACGGCGACGACTACGTCCTGGACGGCGTCAAGCTGTGGACGACCAACGGGGTGGTGGCCGACCTCCTCGTCGTCATGGCGCGGGTGCCGGAGTCCGAGGGGCACCGCGGCGGCATCACCGCCTTCGTCGTGGAGGCCGGCTCAGAAGGCGTCACGGTGGAGAACCGCAACGCCTTCATGGGCCTGCGCGGCATCGAGAACGGCGTCACCCGCTTCCACCAGGTGCGCGTCCCGGCCGCGAACCGCATCGGCGAGGAGGGCCAGGGCCTCAGGATCGCCCTGACCACCCTCAACACGGGCCGCCTCTCCCTGCCCGCGATGTGCGCCGGCGCCGGCAAGTGGTGCCTGAAGATCGCCCGCGAGTGGTCCGCGGCCCGCGAGCAGTGGGGCAAGCCGGTCGCGCTGCACGAGGCCGTCGGCTCGAAGATCTCCTTCATCGCGGCCACCACCTTCGCCCTGGAGGCCGTCCTCGAACTGTCCTCCCAGATGGCCGACGAGAACCGCAACGACATCCGCATCGAGGCCGCCCTCGCCAAGCTGTACGGCTCGGAGATGGCCTGGAAGATGGCCGACGAGCTGGTCCAGATCCGCGGCGGCCGCGGCTTCGAGACCGCCGCCTCGCTCGCCGCCCGCGGCGAACGCGCCGTTCCCGCCGAGCAGATGCTGCGCGACCTGCGCATCAACCGCATCTTCGAGGGCTCCACCGAGATCATGCACCTGTTGATCGCGCGGGAGGCCGTCGACGCCCACCTCTCGGTCGCCGGCGACCTCATCGACCCCGGCAAGTCCCTCCAGGACAAGGCGAAGGCGGGCGCGAACGCGGGCCTCTTCTACGCCAAGTGGCTGCCCCGGCTGGTCGCCGGACCCGGGCAGCTCCCCGGCGCCTACGCCGAGTTCCACCCGGCCGGGCACGTCGACCTGTCCGGGCACCTGCGCTACGTCGAACGCACCGCCCGCAAGCTCGCCCGCTCCACCTTCTACGCCATGTCCCGCTGGCAGGGCCGGATGGAGACCAAGCAGGGCTTCCTGGGCCGGATCGTCGACATCGGCGCCGAACTGTTCGCGATGAGCGCGGCCTGCGTACGCGCCGAGCTCCTGCGGAGCCGGGGCGAGCACGGCCGCGAGGCCTACCAGCTCGCCGACGCCTTCTGCCGCCAGTCCCGCATCCGGGTCGGCGAACTCTTCGACCGCCTGTGGACCAACACCGACGACCTGGACCGCACGGTCGTCAAGGGCGTCCTCGGCGGCGTCTACGAGTGGCTGGAGCAGGGCGTCGTCGACCCCTCGGACGACGGCCCGTGGATCGCCGAGACGCCCCCCGGCCCGAGCCGCGGCAAGAACGTCCACCGCCCCATCCGCTGACCGGCCCGCCCCGGCGGGGCCTTGCCGCGTCCGCTCCCGCTGGGGCCCGCCGTCACGACGGGCCCCAGCCACCGTGCCGCGCCCCCGCCCCGGGCGGGACCCCGGCACCGGGCGGGACCACCGCCCCAACCCGCCCGGGGGACGCGCTGTCGGAAGACGGGGCCGGTGCGGCCACAATGGGGGGATGAGCGACAGTCCAGCCCCTCTCGCCGATCCGCACCTCGTCTTCGACCCCGCCGGTGACGGCCCCAAGGACGTGGTGGTCCTCGGGTCCACCGGCTCCATCGGCACCCAGGCCATCGACCTCGTGCTGCGCAACCCGGACCGCTTCCGGGTCACCGCGCTGTCCGCCAACGGCGGCCGGGTCGGTCTCCTCGCCGAGCAGGCCCGCCGGCTGCGGGTCCGGGCCGTCGCGGTGGCCCGCGAGGACGTCGTACCGGCCCTGCGCGAGGCGCTGAGCGCCGAGTACGGCACCGGCGAGCCGCTGCCGGAGATCCTGGCCGGCCCCGACGCGGCCACCCGGGTCGCCGCCTCCGAGTGCCACACCGTCCTCAACGGCATCACCGGCTCCATCGGCCTCGCCCCGACCCTCGCCGCCCTGGAGGCGGGCCGCACCCTCGCGCTCGCCAACAAGGAGTCGCTCATCGTCGGCGGCCCCCTGGTCAAGGCGCTCGCGAAGCCCGGCCAGATCATCCCGGTCGACTCCGAGCACGCCGCGCTCTTCCAGGCCCTGGCCGCCGGCGCCCGCGCCGACGTGCGCAGACTCGTCGTCACCGCCTCCGGCGGCCCTTTCCGGGGCCGCACCAGGACGGAGCTGGCCGACGTGACCGTCGAGGACGCCCTCGCCCATCCCACCTGGGCGATGGGCCCGGTGATCACGGTCAACTCCGCCACCCTCGTCAACAAGGGCCTGGAGGTCATCGAGGCGCACCTGCTGTACGACATCCCCTTCGACCGCATCGAGGTCGTCGTGCACCCGCAGTCGTACGTCCACTCGATGGTCGAGTTCACCGACGGGTCCACCCTCGCGCAGGCGACGCCCCCCGACATGGGCGGGCCGATCGCCATCGGTCTCGGCTGGCCCGAACGCGTTCCCGACGCCGCGCCCGCCTTCGACTGGAGCACCGCCTCGACCTGGGAGTTCTTCCCCCTCGACAACGAGGCCTTCCCCTCCGTCGGCCTCGCCCGGCACGTGGGCCGGCTCGCGGGCACGGCCCCGGCCGTGTTCAATGCGGCCAACGAGGAGTGCGTCGACGCGTTCCTGCGCGGCGCACTGCCCTTCAACGCAATCATGGAGACCGTGACACAGGTGGTCGAGGAACACGGCACGCCCGCGACGGGAACTTCTCTCACGGTCCCGGACGTCCTCGAAGCGGAGGCCTGGGCGCGCGCCCGGGCCCGGGAACTGACAGCGCAGACGGCGACCGCGGAGGCGCGTGCATGACGTCCCTGATGATGATCCTCGGCATAGTCGTCTTCGTGATCGGCCTGCTGTTCTCCATCGCGTGGCACGAGCTGGGGCATCTGTCGACCGCCAAGCTGTTCGGCATCCGGGTGCCGCAGTACATGGTCGGCTTCGGCCCGACGATCTTCTCGCGCAGGAAGGGCGAGACGGAGTACGGCATCAAGGCCATCCCGTTCGGCGGCTACATCCGCATGATCGGCATGTTCCCGCCGGGCGACGACGGCCGGATCGCCGCGCGCTCCACCTCGCCCTGGCGCGGCATGATCGAGGACGCCCGCTCGGCGGCCTTCGAGGAGCTGGAGCCGGGCGACGAGAAGCGCCTGTTCTACACCCGCGCCCCGTGGAAGCGGGTCATCGTGATGTTCGCGGGCCCCTTCATGAACCTGGTCCTCGCGGTCGCCCTGTTCCTGACGGTCCTGATGGGCTTCGGCATCTCGCAGCAGACCACCGCCGTCAGCTCGGTCTCCAAGTGCGTCATCGCCCAGAGCGAGAACCGCGACACCTGCAAGTCCGGCGACGCCCCGTCCCCGGCCGCCGCCGCGGGCCTGAAGGCCGGCGACCGCATCGTCTCCTTCAACGGCGTCAGGACCGACGACTGGAACCGCCTCTCCGACCTCATCCGCGCCAACCCCGGCAAGGACGTGCCGATCGTCGTCGAGCGCGGCGGCCAGGACGTCACCCTGCACGCGAGGATCGCCACCAACCAGGTCGCCAGGAAGGACTCCAGCGGCCGGATCGTGGAGGGCCAGTATGTCAGCGCCGGATTCCTCGGCTTCAGCGCCGCCACCGGCGTCGTCCGCCAGGACTTCGGCCAGTCGGTGACCTGGATGGGCGACCGCCTCGGCGAGGCCGTCGACTCCATCGCGAGCCTGCCCGGCAAGATCCCCGCCCTGTGGGACGCGGCCTTCGACGGCGCCCCCCGCCAGCCCGACTCCCCGATGGGCGTGGTCGGCGCGGCCCGCGTCGGCGGCGAGATCTTCACCCTGGACATCCCGCCCACCCAGCAGCTGGCCATGGCCCTGATGCTGGTGGCCGGCTTCAACCTCTCCCTGTTCCTGTTCAACATGCTCCCGCTGCTGCCGCTGGACGGCGGCCATATCGCGGGCGCGCTGTGGGAGGCCCTGCGGCGCAACGTGGCGCGGGTGCTGCGCCGCCCCGACCCTGGCCCGTTCGACGTGGCGAAGCTGATGCCGGTGGCCTATGTGGTGGCCAGCGTCTTCATCTGCTTCACCGCGCTCGTCCTGATCGCCGACGTGGTCAACCCGGTCAAGATCTCCTAGGGTCTCTCGTTCGGATCATGCCGGGCTCGCGGGCCGCGAAGGACCCTGGCCGTCCGGCGTTCACCGGCGGCCGGGCCGTGCTCCGCTCCGGCCGCCTACCAACGAGTGGTTTGCCGGGTGGGATGTGCTGGGGCGGGGCCACGTACCGTAATCTCGAAGCCTGGAGCCCGCCGCTCAACGGGACCGGACCTTGATCCACGACTTGGGGTTGCACAGCAGATGACTGCGATTTCTCTCGGCATGCCGTCCGTTCCGACCAAGCTCGCCGAGCGCCGCAAGAGCCGGCAGATCCAGGTCGGGACGGTCCCGGTGGGCGGGGACGCGCCGGTGTCGGTGCAGTCGATGACGACGACGCGTACGTCGGACATCGGGGCGACGTTGCAGCAGATCGCGGAGTTGACGGCGTCGGGGTGCC
>NZ_JBFBEK010000016.1:8751-182330 GCF_040683715.1 Streptomyces sp. NPDC093260 | reverse complement strand
GGGGGGTGGGGGGGGGGGGGTGTTGCGTGTAGCGTGTTGGGTGCGGGCGGTTGCGCCCAGGGTCGGGTCCGCGGGGGTGGACCCTCCCGGCCACAGCACCAGGCCGACCGTACGCGGCGGGCGCGGCAGGCCCTAAGCCGGGTCGCGGAACGCCTGCGCGCTCACGTGCGGCATGACGTGGCCGGCCACGCGGTAGCGGCCGTTGGCCACCTCGTCGGAGCGGGCGACCCGCACCGTCAGCGGGCCCGCCCACTCGTAGCCGTGGCGCTCGGCGTGCCGGGCCAGGCTGTCGGTCAGCGCCTGGCCCACGCGGCCGCCACGGCGGGTCAGCTCCTCGTGCACCGGTTCGGCGAGTTCGACGTCGTAGGCGTTGGGCACGATGACCCGGTCCTCGCTGCACACGACGGCGTTCCCGTCGCACTCACGGTGCAGCGCGTCGAGGAGTTCGACCGGTCCCCGCCCGGCGAGCCGCGACCACAGCGCGTCCCACCGGTTCTCCAGGGCCTGTTCCAGCGCGCTGAGTGCGCTCATCGGTCACTTCTCCTCGAAGTCGTCGGGACGGACCTGCGCCTCCTCCAGCGCCTCGCGCAGGGTGCGGCCGGTCGCACCCTGCTCCTTGGCCGTGTCCGTACTCCGGTCCGCCACCACCTCGTCGGTGGTGTCGGTCTTGGGCCGGTTCTCCTCGGGGACGGTCATGTCTCCAGGCTCCTCGTCTGTCGTGGCGGTGGTGGCTGCCCGTGGGCGCCGCGGGGGTCGTCCGTGTGCGCCTCGGGGTCGTTCCCTGGGGCGGCGGGTTCCCGGGCGGCGGGCGCGTATCCATCCGCGGGGCAGAAATCCGGAGGCGGGTGTTCAACGAGCGCCTGCGGGGGTGAGGCACAAGGGGTGTGGGGGGCCTGAGGGTCTGCTGGGGCCGTGTGACCGGCCGGTTCCGCCCGCTCCCCCGCTGGTCATGACGGTGAGTGAGCTATGTTGATCCTCTGTGGGAGACAATGCAGGCGCCTCGGCGCCCTCGCCGCAGCAGGCTCGCGCCCAGGCGTCCGCGATCACCTCGGGCCGGACGGCGCCGGAGGCCGAGCGCGCCCCGGCCTCCCAGCTCCGGACGCTGTTCGACCGGCCGCAGCTGTCTCCCGGTCAGCGGCGCATCGCGCAGTACCTGATCGAGAACATCACCGAGGCAGCGTTCCTGTCCATCACCGAGCTGGCCGACCGGGTCGGCGTCAGCCAGCCGTCGGTGACCCGGTTCGCCGGCGCGGTCGGCTTCAGCGGCTACCCCGCGCTGCGCGAGAAGCTCCAGTCCATCGCGCTCAGGACACTCGCCGGCGGACCGGGCGCGATCGAGGAGGACCGGGCCAACGAGTTGCAGGCGGCGGTCGACGCCGAGATCGACAACCTGGAGAACCTGCGCCGCGACTTCGCCGACCCCGACCGGGTGATCGCCGTCGGCCGCGAGCTGTCGCGCTCGGCCCCGCTGACCGTGCTCGGGCTGCGCATCTCCGTCTCGCTCGCCGAGTACTTCGCCTACGCGGCCCGGCGCGTCCACCCCGACGTGCGGCTGGTGACCCTCGGCGGGAGCGTCGCCTACGACGCGCTGCTCCAGTCCCGCGAGGCCGGGGGCACCTGGGTGCTGGCCTTCTCCATGCCCCGGCACGCGCACGAGACCCTGACCGCGGTGCGGGTCGCCCGCGGCGCCGGGCTCAAGGTCGCCCTGATCACCGACCTGGCGCTGGGGCCGGTGGCCGACGAGGCCGACGTCACCTTCGCCACCGGCACCGGGTCGCGGCTGGTCTTCGACTCCTACGCGGCGCCGGGCGTGATGTGCGCGGCGCTGCTCCAGGCGATGGCGGACGCCGATCCCGAGCGGACCCAGGCGCGGCTGGAGGAGTACGAGCAGATCGCCGACCGGCACCAGTTCTTCCTCAAGGACTGACGACCGCCACCGGTTCTTCCTCGAGGACTGACGCTCCGGACCCACGCGCCGGCTGACGCGCCGGGAGCACCGCCGCCTCGGCCGGGTACCGGGCGGCCCGGAGCGGGTCGCGGATTGGTCGGAACGTATGCGGACCATGCCGTTCAAAGCCGTCATGAATGTTTTCATACGTCTTGCCAAGCGGATGGCATATATAAATACTGCTCACGGATCGCGGTCGGCCCGCTCCGGGCAGTTCCGCGTTTCCGTCACACCACCCCCACCCGCCTCACCCCTCGTCACCACCCGCACGGGACGCCCGCTCGGCCTCGACCGCGCGAGCGCCCGCGGCGGCCCCGGTCATCCCCTAGGCCGGGGCCGCCCCCACCCCGTCGGGCCCCGCGCCTCGACGCCGCACCACCGGAAGCGAAGACCATGCCTGTGACGACCACACGCATCAGCCCGGACTGGCCCTGCCAGGTAAAGACCCCCGGCAGTCACGACTGGGAGCGCTCGGCGGCCCGGTGGCTGCGCGAGCTGGCGCCCGCCCGCTACGGCAGCTACCCCGTGCTCGTCCGCCACCCCGTCCTGCTCGCCCGGCACGCGCAGATACAGGTGCAGCAGGAGATCCGCGTGGTCCGCACCGCCCTCCAGACCGCGCGCGCCGACCTGCCCCGTCTGGGCCTGCACGAAGGTGTCATCGAACACACGATCAAGCTGTACGCCGCGGAGCTTCTCCAGCTCCAGCACATCGCCCGTAGTGTCCGCGCCGTCACCGAGGCACTGGTGGAGCGCGGCAGCCGCTGAGCCCACCCGCACCGCGGCGGCGGACGGGCGGCGGCGCCCGCCCGGATCCGGGGCGGCAAGGCTGTGAGCGGACCTGTCCGCATGTGCGATGCTCGTCGCGTGAGCAGCGAACCCTTCTACCGCGCCGGGGCCGGCGCCGCCCCCGACCGGGAGGCGCTGGCCAAGGTGGTGGCCCGGCAGCGGGCCGAGCTGGACCGGCTGCGGGACGAGGCGACGGCCTCGGCCGCGGTGGAGCGGGCCAAGGGCGCGCTGATGGCGCTGACCGGCCGCGGTGCCGAGGCCGCGCACGAGGAACTGCTCCGGCGCGCGGAGGCCGCCGGCCGCACTCCGGCGGAGGAGGCCTGGCTCACGCTCGGCGCGCTGGTGCCCCCGCCGGGTCAGTCCTGCGACGGACCGGCGCCGTCGACCGCCGCACAGGACGCCGCTCCCGCGGACGGGGGCGCCACCGGCCACGGCACCGCCGTGGCGCCGGCCGCTGTCACGCGGGGGGTCGCGCTCGCGCAGGAGGCCACGCCCGTACAGGAGCCGGCCGTCGTGCAGGAGCCCACGCCCGTGCAGGTGCCCGCCCCCGGGCGAAAGCCCGCCGTCGAGGCGGCCCGGGAAGCGGGCGGCAGCGTCAGGACGGCCGCGGTGCAGACCCTGTTCGACGCGCTGCCCGGGATGACGCTGCTGCTCCGCCCGCTGCGCTCGGCCACAGGCGCGGTCGAGGACTACCGCATCGACGCCGCCACCCCCCAGGCCGTCGATCCGACCGGGCGCCTGGGGCGTGAGCTGGTCGGCCTGCGGATGCGCGAATGCCGGCCCACCGTCGCCGGGGAACCGCTCTGGCAGGGCTGGCTCCACACGCTCGACACCGGCGAGCCGTACACGAGCGAGCCGTACGTACGGCTGGAGTCCGTGAGCGGCGGCCAGGAACCGGCCACCTACTCGGTGCGGGCCGCCCGCCTGGACGGCCGACTGGTCGTCACCTGGCGGCGGCAGGACGCCTCAGACCGGCAGGAACAGCTCCTGGCCGATCTCCAGCGGCTCGGCCACCTCGGCTGGGCCACCTGGAACCTGGTCACCGGCGAGGCGGCCTGGTCCGCGCAGGTCTACGCGCTGTGCGACCGGGACCCCGGCCGCGGCCCGCTCCGGCTGGAGGAGCTGGCGGACCTCGCCGTCCCCGAGGACGGACCGGCCCTCGCCCGCGCGGTGCGGGGGATCCGCACGGAGGGCAAGCCGTTCGACGTGCCGTTCCGGATCAGGACGGCCTCCGGGGAGAAGCATCTGCGGGCCGTCGCCGAGGCCGAGCCGGACGCCGGGGGCCGCCCGGTCCAGGTGCACGGCTTCGTGCAGGACCTCACCGCACAGCGCAGCGCGGAGCTGGCCCTGCTGGAGAGCGAGCAGGCCATGGTGGCGCAGCACGGCATCCTCCAGGCCGAGCGGATGATCGCCGGCCGGTTGCAGCACGCGCTGCTGCCGCTGCCGCGCCGCCCGCTGCGGCTGGCCGGGCTGCGGGTCGACCTCGCCTATCTGCCGGCGCAGTCGGGCATCCACGTCGGCGGCGACTGGTTCAGCGCGATCGAACTGCCGGACGGCGACGCGCTGTTCGTGGTCGGCGACGTCGCCGGGCACGGCATGGACGCGGTGGCCACCATGGCGCAGCTCCGCTTCACCGCGAAGGGCATGATCTTCACCGGCTCGTCCCTGACAGGCGCCCTCACCCGGCTGAACACCCTGTTGCTGCACTCCCGCGACACCAGGGGCACGGCCACGCTCGTCCTGGCGCGCTACGACCCCGAGCGGCGCCGGCTCGCCTGGGCACAGGCCGGTCATCTGCCGCCGCTGTTGCTGCGCGGGGGCGAGGCCCGCTTCCTCGACCGCCCGCGCGGTGTGCTCCTGGGCGCCACCGACACCCCGGTCTACGAGGAGGCCGAGTTCCGCCTGGAGCCGGGCGACCGGCTTCTGCTGTACACCGACGGCCTCGTGGAGCGGCCCGGCGAGTCCATAGAGCGGGGCCTGGAGCGGCTGGCCCGGGCCGCCGCCGCGCACCGCTCGGACGCGCCCGGCTCCCTCAGCCCGCTGCTGGCCGCGCTGCTGGAGGGCGAACGGCGCGACGACGTGTGCGTACTGGACGTGCGGGTGCCGACGGAACCGGCGTAGACCCGGTCCGGCGCAGGCCCCGCCCGCGGGACGCCGGCCCGGCGCGGACGGCTCGGCGCGGTCGGTTCAGTGCGCCGGGTGGCCGGGTGAGATGTCGAGCGTGTCCGACAGGCGCAGGACCGGCTCGTCGGCGACGCCGGTCCCGCCCCGTTCGACCGGGTCGAGCACGAAGCCCACGTGGTCGCCGCCGTCGACGCGCGTCACGATCCGGCCGACGAACCAGACCGGCGCGTCGTCCAGCACGACCGCTCCGCCGTCCCGCTCCGAGCGGCGGACCCGGGCGAGCTTGTCCACGCCGTCGTCGCCGGTGCTGCCGCCGAACAGCTCGGCGAGCGCGTGCTGGCCCCGGGTGAGGAGGTGCACGGCGAGCCGGTCGGCGCGTTCGGCCACCCGGTAGGTCCGGTTCTCCTTCGACAGCCACACGACGAACCGGGGCGGGCTGATGGAGCACTGCGAGGAGAACCCGACCAGGCAGCCGGCCCGCTCGCCGTCGGCCTGGGCGGTCACCACGCACATGTCGGGGTCCAGCCGGTCGGTGAATCCCTTGCCGCCCGTCATGCCGTTCCGCTCCGTTCCCGCGCCGGCGCGCCGCGTCGTCCACCCGGGGCGCGCGACGCCGGTCCGGCGCGTCCCCGTGGGCGTGTGCCCGCCGGGCGGCGCGTCAACCGCCGGGGGTGCCGGTCTCAGTGCGCGACGGCCAGGAAGCGGTGCAGGGACGCCTTCAGAGCGGCGACGAAGGACGCGCGGGCCGGGTCGTCCAGCGCGTCCAGGGAGAGGTACGGGTTGAGGTCCTCCAGTTCGACCAGCAGCAGTCCGCCCTCCGGCGCCCGGCAGGCGTCCACGCGCTGGATGCCGTGGCCGAGGGTGTTCCAGTCGATGAACCGCCGGGCGAACTCCAGGTCCGGGGCGGTGGGGCGGTACGGCCGCAGCTCCCAGCGCCGCTCGGGGTCGGGGGCGTAGAGGGCGTACTGGAAGTCGTGGTCCACGAAGCAGAACGAGATCTCGTGGACGAAGTCGATGTGCGGCTGGACGAGGAGGGTGCCGTCGGCGAGGCCGGGCAGCTCCCCGGCGGGGACGATGCGCAGCCCGATGGAGTCGGCGCCGAGCTTCGGCTTGACGACGTAGCGGTCGGCGGCGGGCAGCCGGTGCAGGTCCTCGGCGCGGTCGACGGTGGGGATGACCGGGTACCCGGCGGCGGTCAGGTCGAGGAGGTACTGCTTGCCCGCCATGTCGGCGCGGCCGGTGAGCGGGTTGTAGACGCGGGTCCCGGCGGCCAGCGCCCGGGTCCGGAAGTCGTCGTAGGCCGCCCGGTAGCCGAGGACGGGGCCGCTGTTGCGGACCACCACCGCGTCGAAGGCGGCCATCAGCGCGGCGGCGTCCCGCGGATGGGCGAGGGCCAGGTCGAAGTCGTCGCGCAGCCGGGCGGTCAGCCCGATGTCCTCGTCGCAGTAGCGGCGCCCGCGCGCCGGGTACGCCAGGTCGGTGACGTAGAGGAGGCGGGGACGTGCGGACGGCATGGCGGGCTCCTGGGCATGGCGCGCGGGGGAAGGCACGAGGTGCGGGGTGGGCGAGGAAAGGTTACTTCGGCCGGGCGTACGGGCCGCCGTCGGCGATTGGCGGTACCCAGTACCTTTACCTACGGCACTGAGTGCCATACGCTGTCGCCGTGCACGGTGGCACAGCCCGTCCGCGCACGGCGTGCACGGACTCCGCCGGGCACGCGGGATTCCGGCCGAGAGCAGGGAGTTGACCAGCGTGTACCACCACTCAGGGAACGCCGTTCATCCGGCGGCCGGCTCCGCCACCGGTCTGCTGGAGCCCGGGGGCCGCGACCCGGAGGCGCTGTACTTCCAGCGCTGCGCCTGGTGCGGTACGGCGATGTACCACCGGGTGCTGTGCCCGGTGTGCCGGGGCAGCGAGCTGCGGACCGAGCGCAGCGAGGGCACCGGCACGGTCCGCCACTCCACGGTCGTGCACCGCAACACCCCGGCGGCGCGCAATGTGTCGCTGATAGAGATGAGCGAGGGCTTCGTCGTGCGGGGCAGGGTCATGGGCCCGCCCATCGGCATCCACGGCGGCGACCGGGTGCGCCTGTCCACCGCGCAGGACCCGGTGCGGGGCGAGCCCGTCTTCCAGCTGCTGGACGAGCCGTACCGCGCCTGGACCTGACCCCCAGTCAGTAGGCTTCTCTCGACGGAGTCGGGGCGCGTCCGGCGGGCGTCGCCGCCTCAGGGCAGCAGCGAGCTGTCCGAGCGGTCGCCGGACCGCCGCCCGCCGGGCACCGCCACGTGCTCACGGCGCGGTTCGCCTCCGGTGGCGAGCGCGAGGAAGGTCAGCACCGCGCAGACGGCGAAGCCCGTCCCCAGCCAGGCCATCAGCGCCGGGTAGGGACCGGAGTGGACGGTGGCGTCCTCGATCCCGCTCAGCCGCGGCACCAGCCGGCCGGCGGTGACGAGCGCCCACAGCGCGAGCGCGCCCCGGCCGAGCGGCCGCCTCCGGCAGGGGCCGTGGGCGAGCCAGATCATCGCGGGCACGCACCAGATCCAGTGGTGGCTCCAGGAGATGGGGCACACCAGCAGCCCGTACAGCTGCACGGCGACCAAGGCGCCGAGCCGGTCCGTGCGCCGTACGGCGGCGCGCAGCGCCCAGGCCGCGGCCAGGGTGGTGAGCGCCAGCACCGTCCACCACAGGGCGGTCGCGGTGGCGTCCGGGCCGAGGAGCCGGGTGAGCGCGCCGCGCAGGGACTGGTTGCGCACGGTCCGCACCGGGCCGACGCGGCTCGTGTCGGTCACCAGGGAGGTCCAGTAGCGCCAGGACTGGTCCGGCGAGACGCACCAGGCCAGGACCGTGGCCGCCGCGCCGGCCGCGGTCGCCCACAGCGCCGCCCGCCACTGCCGGGTCGCCAGCAGGTACAGCCCGCCGACGGCCGGGGTCAGCTTCACCGACGCGGCGAGTCCCACGGCCGCGCCCCGGCCGGGCGCCGTACGGCACAGGGCGAGAGCGCCGACCACGAGCCCGCCCAGCAGCAGGTTGATCTGCCCCTGGTCGAGCGTGTGGCGCACGGGTTCCAGCCAGAGCCCGGCGGCGGCCCACAGCAGGGCGCGCTCACGGACGCGGCCCCCGTCGGGCGGGGTGAGCAGGCGCAGGGATCCGGCGGTGAGGACGAGCAGGGCCGCGACCGAGACCGCCCGCCACAGCACCAGCGCCACGTCCCAGGGCAGGACGGCCAGCGGGGTCAACAGCAGCGCGGCGAACGGCGGGTAGGTGAACGGCAGGACGGGGATGGGCGGGCCGGTGTGCACCGCGAAGTCGTACAGGCCGCCGGAGAACAGATGCGGCGCGCCGCCCCGGTAGACGCGCAGGTCCAGTGGCTGGGACGGGTCGACGAGGGCGGTCAGCGCGTACAGCGCCACGGAGGCGGCCAGGCACCGGCCGGCCCGTTCGGTGAGCCACCGCCCCGCTGCCAGGCCATGGGCCCGGGTCCCCTCCACTGCGCACCAGCTCCGTCGCATCCATGACGCCGCACCGGCTCGCGCGGGCCGCGGCGGCCCGGGGCCCGTCGGCGACGCCCGTCCCGTCCCGTCCCGGCGCCCGCAGCCTAGCGGCGCGCATCGGCTCAAGACGGCCGCCACGCGGAGGTTCCGGGACGATTCGCCCCGTGGTCGCCGGCGCGTCATGTGCGCGTCGTCAGCCCGTCAGGGTCACCCGGATGCCGACCGTTCCCCGCTCGCCCCGGCGCAGCCGGCTGCCGAGGAGGGTGAGGCGGCCGACGATGCCGTACTTGCGGGCGATCAGGCCGCGGTAGCGGGCGGTGGTGGCCGGGCCGGTGATCTCGGCGGTGGCCGGGATCTGGTCGCCGGTCGGGTTGCCGCGCACGTCGCAGGGGCCGACGAGGACGTCGGCGCGGTTGCGGATGCGCCGGACCTTGTAGGAGTCGGCGACCGTCCAGGCGCCGAGCGCCGCGCCGTCGCGGACCACCCAGACCGGGGTGGAGACGGGGGTGCCGTTCTTGCGGTAGCTGGTGAGCAGCAGGTACTTGCCGGAGCCGAGCCGGGCGAGGGTCTCCTCGGGGGTCATCGAACCGCCTCCGTCATACGTCGTACGGCCTCGGTGAGCAGTTCCGGCGAGGTGCCGATGTTGAGGCGCACATGTCCGGCGCCGCCCTCGCCGAACGGCAGGCCGGAGTTGAGGGCGACCCTGCCCCGGTCGAGGAACACCTGGGCGGGGTCGTCGCCGAGGCCGAGGCCCCGGCAGTCCAGCCAGGCGAGGAAGGTGGCCTGGCCCGGCCGGTGGCGGATCGCGGGGAGCCGGTCGGCCAGGAGCGCGGCGAGCAGCCGCCGGTTCTCGTCGAGGCCGGCCAGCAGGGCGTCCAGCCAGGGGACGCCGTCGCGCAGCGCGGCGGTGTGGGCGATGACGCCGAGGTGGCTCGCGCCGTGGCCGACCTCCTCGGGCAGCCGGGCGAGGTCGGCGGCGGCCTCCGGGCCGGCGACGGCGAGGGCCGCCTTGAGCCCGGCCAGGTTCCAGCCCTTGCTGGCCGACATCAGCGACAGGCCCCGCTCGCCGCCCGGCACGCTGAGGTACGGCACGAAGGCGGCGCCGGCGGCGGTCAGCGGCGCGTGGATCTCGTCGGCGACGACGCGTACGCCGTGGCGGTCGGCGCGTTCGGCGACGGCGGTGAGCTCGGCGGCGGTGTGCACGGTGCCGGTCGGGTTCTGCGGGTTGCACAGCAGGTACGCGGCGCGCCCGCCGCCGGCGACGGCCCGGCCGAACGCCTCGTCGAGCGCGTCGGGGTCCAGGCGCAGGCCGGGGCCGAGCGGCACCTGGACCACCCGGCGGTCCATGTGGGTGACGAACTGGAAGAACGGCGGGTACACCGGCGGGTTGACGATCACCGGGTCGCCGGGGCCGGTCACCAGTTTCAGCATCTCCACCACGCCGAGCATCACGTCGGGCACGAGCGCGGTGCGCTCCACCGCGAGCGCGTCCCAGCCCCAGCGCTTGGCTGCGAAGGCGGCGAGCGCCTCGGCGTAGGCGGTGCCGGCGGGGTAGCCGGTGTCGCCGAGGGCGAGGGCGTCGGTGACGGCCCGGACGACGGGTTCGGGCTGGGGTACGTCCATCTCGGCCACCCACAGCGGCAGCACGTCGGCGGGGTGGGTGCGCCATTTCATGCTGGTGCGGCGGCGCAGTTCGTCGGGGGTGAGGACGCGCAAGGGGTCCGGTTCACCGGACGTGTCGTGCGGGATCCTGTTCATGTGCCCAAGATAGGCGGCCGGACGCGGAGTTCCGAGTGCGCCCGGGGATGCGCGGCCGGCCTGCGGCTGCTGAACGCGGGCCCGGTGCGGCGCGTATGGGGGGAGGGCGCCCGAGCGGCGAGGCGCCTCGCGGTGGTGCACCGGTGTTCGGGGTTCGGGAGCCAGGTATGAGGCACGCACGACGACGGGTGGTCCGGCGAGCGGCACGGCTGACGGCCGTGGCGGGACTGCTGCTCGGTACGGCGATGGTCGCGCAGTCGGCGCTGGCCGGTGAGCCGTCCGGGACGCAGGCATCCCCGCGCTCGTCCGCCGGTTCGTCCGCCGCGCCGGGCTCCGGTCTGACGGCGCGGCTCGGCACCGCCCGTACGGCGGGCAGCTGGGTGGGCGCCGACGGTCGTACGGTCGTCGCCGTGACCGACGCGGAGGCGGCGGCAGAGGTACGGCGGGCAGGCGCCGAGGCGAAGCTCGTGCGGCACAGCATGGACGAGCTGAGGTCGGCGGGGGCGGCGCTGCGCGCGGCGCCGCGGGTGCCCGGCACGGCGTGGGCGGTGGACTACCGGACCAACCGGGTGACCGTGCAGGCCGACGGCTCCGTCTCCGCCGCCGACTGGAGCCGGATGAGCCGGGTGGCGAGCGGCATCGGCTCCTTCGTCCGGATGGAACGCGCGAAGGGCCGGTTCACCAGGCGGCTGAACGGGGCGCAGCCCATCCTGTCGGCGGGCGGGCGCTGTTCGGCCGGTTTCAACGTGACGGACGGGAAGAGCGACTTCATCCTCACCGCCGGGCACTGCGGGCCCACCGGTTCGACCTGGTTCGCGGCCGGGCAGGGCGACCGGCAGCTGGGCAGCACGGTCGCCGGGACCTTCCCCGGCAGCGACTTCTCGCTGGTGCGGTACGCCGCCGGGCGTGCCGGGCAGGGCGCGGACGTGGTGGCGATCGGCGGCGGCAACGGTGTGCGGATCACGGGGGCGGGGGACGCGGCGGTGGGGCAGCGGGTGTTCCGCAGCGGCAGCACCAGCGGGCTGCACGAGGGGGAGGTGACCGGGCTGGACGCGACCGTGAACTATCCGGAAGGAACGGTGACCGGGCTGATCCGGACCACGGTGTGCGCGGAGCCGGGCGACAGCGGCGGTCCGCTGTTCTCGGCGGGGATCGCCCTCGGGGTGACCTCGGGCGGCAGCGGCGACTGCACGACGGGCGGCACCACGTTCTTCCAGCCGGTGACCCGGGCGCTGAGCGCGCTGGGGGTGCGGCTGATCGTGGCGGCTCCGGCGCGGGACACGGGCGGGACGGCGCCCACCGGGAGTGCGTCCGGCGGGCCGGGAGGCGGTTCCTCCGGCGGGCCGGCCGCCCAGGGGGCCGCCGCGCCGGGAGGGGCCTCCCCCGGCCCGGCCGCGCCGGTGACGGGCGGGACGGCCGGGAGCACGCTGTCGGCACGGCTGACCGATCCGCGGACGGTGGGTCCGGGGCTGCTGGTCATGGCGGGCAGTCTGATCGCGCTGGTGGCGACCCGGTGGCTGCGCGCGGAGCGGGACCGGAAGGCGTACCGGCGCCACTACTCGGCGACCTGGAGCTGACCGGAGCACGCCGGTGCGCCGGCGCCTCGGTCGGCGGAGGCAGATGACCGAGGGGGAATCGGTCCGGCGGGACCGGGTCCCGCCGGGGAGTTTCGACGATGCCGTACGGGACGGCGGAGGTCGGTGCGAGAAGGGCGCCCGTTCGCAAAAGGGTGCCCTCGCGGGAGAGTCCGGTGCCGGGAGCCGGCCGGCGGTCAGGCCGCGCGGTCCGACTGCGGAGCGGCCTGAGCCCACTCCAGGACGAGGCGCTGGTACACCTCGCGCTGCTCGGTGGTCAGTGTCCCGCCCGACCGGCGCCACAGCGCACGGATCTCCTCGTTGACCTCCGCGGCCGATCGCTCGGAGGCGGTTTCAACAGTGGTGGACATGCTGTGAAGCATATGCCGGGCGACGTGAAGGCGGTGTGAGCAAGTACGACCGATACGGACATTTCGGACCGTGTTGCTCATCACGTCCGCCCGGCTCAACCCGCCCGGCCGCGGCTCCCGTTCCGGACTCCCCCACCCGGCTCACGTTCCCGGTTTGCGGCCGTACACGTAGACGTCGTCGCCCTTCTTCAGCAGCGACCAGTACTTCTTGGCGTCCTTGGCGGTCATGTTGACGCAGCCGTGGGAGCCCGGCGGGTTCCACATGCTCAGCCCGACCGAGTGGAACGCCTGCCCGCCGTCGAAGAACTGGCTGTAGGGCATGCGGACGTCGTAGAGGGTCGAGACGTGGTCGATGTCACGCCAGTAGACCTTCTTCAGGCCGGTGCGGGTCTCGTAGCCGTCGCGGCCGGTGCGCACGGGCACCGGCCCGTACACGAGCTTCTTGCCGTCCTGGATCCAGCTCAGCTGGAGGGTGAGGTTGACGCAGGCGATGCGGCCCTTGTTCGTCGGGCACTTGCCGCCCTTGTTCGGGTTCTTCCCGACGGCCTTCTGCTTGTTCATGAGATCCATCACGCCCCAGGTGACGGGTCCCGCGTAGCCGATGGCGGGTGTGATGCCGTGCTTGTTCTGGAAGGCCCGGATCGCCGAGCAGTCGGCGGCCGACTGCCGGCCGTCCACCGGGCGGCCGAGGAACTTCTCGACCTGCTTCTGGTACGGCCCCTTGCTCGCCGTACAACTCGCCGCCTGCGCCGGCGCGGCGCCGAGCGCGAGGGTGAGCGGTGCCACCAGCGAGGTGGCGCCGAGCACCACGACTCCCCGTCTGCCTATGTGCCTCATGGGCGCGCTGTCCTTCCCCCTCGATCGGGTTCTTCCGTGTGTCTCCGGTCCTCGGACACCTGGTGCTGTGACCGGGAAGGTTCGCCGGGAAGCTCGCGGCGTCCCGTGGTGGGGGCACCTCCCGCGCCGTTCAGGCAGTGGGAGCATCACAAGGCGGAGCATCACCCGCGTACTGGATGTACCCGGGTGACGCGCAACGCGGCGAGGTGCCGTGCCGGGCGTCGCGAGCCGGTGAACCTTCTCGGTCACAGCACTAGACAGCTGTGGGCGGGCGACGGTTGTGGGAGACCCCGGGTCGAGACGAAACGGTGACATTCGGGCGGGTCGGGCGCGGGCGTGCGCGCGGGGGCGCGCGATGCCGGCGGCGCGGGCGTGCGGTGCTCGGCGGCCGGGTGCGCGGCGGTCCGCGGCGGCGGATAACGTGCGGCGCATGTCGTCGTTCTTGCAGCAACTCCCCGCGCTCATCGGTGTGGTGATCGGCGCGCTCGGTTCCTATCTGGCGGTCGTGCGCAGCGACCGGGCCCGCTTCCAGCGGGAGCGGACGGCCCGTTGGGAGGAACGGCGGCTGGCCGTCTACACCGAGTACGCGCGCACGCTCAAGCAGTCGGTCACGCTGGCCTACCGGGTCGCCTCGCACCTCGGCAACGATCCGCATCCGCATCCGCTGTCCCTGGCGGAGGCCGAACCGCTGCTGACCGAGGCCGCGCTCGCCCGGGACCCCTCGGGCGAGGCGCTGCTCATGCTGGGCAGCCCGCGGGTCGTGGAGAGGGCCCGGGCGTGGGTCGTGGTGGCGATGGAGATGGAACGGTTCCTGCGCGAGGGTCGGCGCGAACCCGCCGCGTGGCAGGGGCTGCTGGCGCGGCAACGGACCGCGCGGGAGGGCTACTACACGGCCGTGCGTGAGGACTTGGCGCTGCCGCCCGGCCATCCGGGACGCTGGTCGCTGCCGGGGGCGCGGCAGCCCGCAGCGGGTGAGTGACGGCGGCGAGGCCGGGGCGGCGCTTCGGGGGTGAGCGCCGCCCCGCTGTGCCTGCGCGGCTCAGTGGCCGCGTGCGATCCACTCCTCCAGGTGGGGCGCCTCGGCGCCGATGGTGGTGCTGTCGCCGTGGCCGGTGAGGACCTTCGTCTCGGGCGGCAGCGCCAGGAGGCGGTCGCGGATCGAGTCGATGATCGTCGGGAAGTGGGAGTAGGAACGGCCGGTGGCGCCGGGGCCGCCCTGGAAGAGGGTGTCGCCGGTGAAGACGGCGCCGAGACCCGGGTCGTACAGGCAGACGGCGCCCGGGGCGTGACCGGGGGTGTGCAGGACGGTGAGGTCGGCGCCGGCCGCCTCGATCACCTGGCCGTCGGCGAGATGCTCGTCGGGCTCCCGGTCCGGGTGGGTCATCCGCCACAGCGGCAGGTCGTCGGGGTGCAGCCAGATCTTCGCGCCGGTGCGGTCGGCGAGGGCGGGCGCGGCGTCGATGTGGTCGTTGTGCGCGTGGGTGCACACGATCGCGGTCAGCCGGCGGTCCCCCACCGCCTCGGCGATCGCCTCGGCGTCGTGGGCGGCGTCGATGACGACGGCCTCGTGGTCGTCGCCGACGATCCACACGTTGTTGTCGACGTCCCAGGAGCCGCCGTCGAGGGTGAACTTGCCGGAGGTGACGAGGCGTTCGATGCGGGCGGCCATCACAGCACCACTACCGAGCGCAGCACGTCGCCGTGGTGCATCCGCTCGAACGCCTTCTCCACCTCGTCCAGTTGGATGGTCTCGGTGACGAACTTGTCCAGCGGCAGGCGGCCCTGGAGGTGGAGGTCGATGAGCATGGGGAAGTCGCGGGAGGGCAGGCAGTCGCCGTACCAGCTGGACTTGAGGGAGCCGCCGCGTCCGAAGACGTCCAGCAGCGGGAGTTCGAGCTTCATCTCCGGGGTCGGCACGCCGACCAGGACGACGGTGCCGGCCAGGTCGCGGGCGTAGAAGGCCTGCTTGTACGTCTCGGGACGGCCGACCGCCTCGATGACGACGTCGGCGCCGAAACCGCCGGTGAGTTCGCGGATCGCCTCGACGGGGTCCGTGTCCTTGGAGTTGACGGTGTGGGTGGCGCCCATGGTGCGGGCGGTCTCCAGTTTGCGGTCGTCGATGTCGACGGCGATGACCTTCGCCGCGCCCGCCAGGTACGCGCCGGCGATCGCCGCGTCCCCGACGCCGCCGCAGCCGATGACGGCGACCGAGTCGCCGCGGCCCACGTCGCCCGTGTTGATGGCCGCGCCGATGCCGGCCATCACGCCGCAGCCCAGCAGTCCGGCCACGGCCGGGGAGACGGCGGGGTCGACCTTGGTGCACTGGCCGGCCGCCACGAGCGTCTTCTCGGCGAACGCGCCGATCCCGAGGGCCGGGGACAGTTCGGTGCCGTCGGTGAGGGTCATCTTCTGCCGCGCGTTGTGGGTGTCGAAGCAGTACCAGGGGCGGCCGCGCCGACAGGCGCGGCATTTGCCGCACACGGCACGCCAGTTGAGGATCACGAAGTCGCCGGGCGCGACGTCCGTGACGCCCTCGCCGACCGACTCCACGACGCCGGCCGCCTCGTGACCGAGGAGGAAGGGGAACTCGTCGTTGATGCCGCCCTGCTTGTAGTGCAGGTCGGTGTGGCAGACGCCGCAGGCCTGGACCCGTACCACGGCCTCGCCGGGCCCCGGGTCCGGCACGACGATCGTCTCGACCCGTACCGGCTCGTTCTTCCCGGGTGCGATCACGCCGCGCACTTCCTGCGCCATGATGGTGGTTCCTTCCGTCGACCGGTTCGGTTGTCCGTGCCTTCCGACCCTACGCGCAGCTGATCGACTACGGCACCAGGACCCGGCCGATGTCCTGCTCCCCCGCCGCGCACCGCCCCGCCGCACGGCTGCGCTTGCCGAGCCCGGTGGGGCGGAGGACGCTCGGAGGTGAGGCCCGTCGCGGCCCCTGCGGTCCGGGCCGCGGACCTCGCAGGAGGTCACCATGGCAAGCCCGGCTTTCGACACCGGCACACTGCGCCGCGGCATCGAGGAGCACACAGCGTCCACCCTGCTGTCGCTCTACGCGGACGACGCGGAGGTGCGCATCGTGGACCGCGAAGCCCAGCCGAGCCGGCCCAAGGTGCTTCGCGGCCGCCACGAGATCGGCGCCGTGCTCGAGAACGTCTACGGCCGGGACATGACGCACGCCCTGGAGCACTGCGTCGTCCAGGGTGACCGCGCGGCGTTCCTGGAGTCCTGCCGGTACCCCGACGGCGTGCGCCTCCTGGCCGAGTCCATGATCTCGCTGCGGGACGGCGAGATCAGCGAGCAGATCATGATCCAGGCATGGGACGAGTAGGCAGGCGGTCCGCTTCGTTCCAGGTCACCTCCCGGCTGACCTGGACCTTCTCGGCCCGTGCGGGCCTGGGCCACTCCCGCACCCCGGTCCCCGGCCGGCCCCGCCCGGTCACGACGGCGAGCCACGTCGCCGCCACCGCCCTCCTCCGCTCCCTGCTGCGAGCAGCCCGGCCGCGCGCCCGCGTACGCGCCCGCTCGGGGTGTCCACGGCGGGGCCGGCGCAGGTAGGCGGCCCGCTCCCGAGGCACAGGGCACCGATGGCGCCGCGCCCCGACCGGCGACCGGGCGAGCCGTACCCGGCGGGAAACCCGGACGAGTTCCGCGTCCGGCGGGACGTAAGCTGGTCCGGGACCGTGACTGGCGCTGAGGTGGAGCACCACCGGGGAGCGGTCTCCGTCGAGTCACAGCCGCGCGCCTGGGCGATCCGTCGAACGCCCCGGAGTGGACCATGTCCCAGGCACGCCTCATGGACGGCACCGCGCTCGCCCGCCGCATCGTCGAGCGGACCGCGCAGCGCGCCGCAGAACTCACCGACCGCACCGGCGCCGCGCCCTGTCTGGCGACGGTGCTGGTCGGCGCGGACCCGGCCTCCGTCACCTACGTCCGGATGAAGCAGAACCGGTCCCGTACGGCCGGCATCGTCTCGCGGCACGTGGAGCTGCCCGCCGAGACCACCACCGGGGAACTGGTCGGCACGCTGCGCGCACTCTCGCAGGACCCCGCCGTGCACGGCATCCTGCTCCAGCATCCGGTCGGCGAACACATCGACGAGCGGGCCGCGTTCGAGGCCATCGCTCCGGAGAAGGACGTCGACGGCGTCACGTTCGCCTCCTTCGCGACGATGAGCTTCGGCGGGCCGGGGTTCGTCTCCTGCACGCCCGGCGGCATCCTGCGGCTGCTGGACGCCTACGACGTGGACCTGGCCGGCAAGCGGGCCGTCGTGGTGGGCCGCAGCGCGATCCTCGGCAAGCCGGTGGGCATGCTGCTGCTCGGGCGGGACGCCACGGTGACGTACTGCCACTCGCGGACCCGGGACCTGTCGGCCGTGGTCGGCGAGGCGGATGTCGTGGTGGCCGCCGTGGGCCGGCCGCGGCTGATCAAGGGCGAGGACGTCAAGCCGGGCGCGGTCGTCGTCGACGCCGGCTACAACCCGGGCAACGTCGGCGACGTGGACTTCGAGTCCGCCGCCGAGCGGGCCTCGCTGATCACGCCGGTGCCGGGCGGGGTCGGTCCGATGACCATCGCCACGCTGCTGGAGCAGACCGTGGCCGCCGCCGCCCGGCAGCTCGGCGTCTGATCAGCGCAGCCAGGCGCTGTACGCCATGACGTCCCCGGCCTTCGTGCCGTACTGGGGCTGGTCGGCGGTGGAGGTCTCCTCCGGGCCGAGGACGGCTCCGGTGACCGGGTCCAGGACGATCATCCGGCGGATGCCGGGGGCGTCGTACGCGTACGCCCGGCCCGGCCGGCCGAGGCGGTCGGTCACCTCGCCGGCCGGCCGCAGTCCGTCCGCCCCGGCCAGCAGCCTGGCCAGCGCGGCGGACTTGCTCGCGCCGAGTGTCCAGTTGTCCGGCAACTCCCGTACCGCGTCCAGGAGGAGTGGCGTGGTGAGGGTGTCGGCGTGGACCGTCTCGGCGAGGTAGGCGCGCAGCGCGGCGGCGTCGTGCGGGGGGCGCGCCTGGGGCGGGGCGTCGCTCCATCTCGGCGGGTAGGTGGGGGCGCTGAGGACGTGCCCGTCCCTCACCGGATGCGGTGCGCCGCCGTCGTCGGCGAGGACGGGGTGGCCCGGGTGCCGGGGGTCGGTGGCCACGGCCAGTTCCGTGTGGCTGCCGTCCGCCCGCCGGCGCACGACGCGGTCCCGGACGTCCGCGGGTCCGGCGTGCCGGGTGAGGGCGCCGACATCCCACGGGTCGCTCACGGGCGGCGGGCCGCGCCGCCCGCATACTGGCCGACGTGCGCGTAGCGATCATGACGGCGGGTTCCCGGGGCGACGTCGCCCCGTTCACCGGACTGGGGCACGGCCTGGCCCGCGCGGGCCACGAGGTCACCCTGGTCACCCACGCGTGTTTCGAGCCGCTGGTCACGGGCTCGGGCCTCGGCTTCCGCGCGCTGCCGGTCGATCCACGGGCCGAGCTGGACTCCTCGCGCGGCCGGGGCCTGCACCGCAGCGCCACCAGTGCGGGCAAGATGGTCCGGGCCGTCGGGCTGGCCCGGGCGGCCCTCGCGCAGATGACCGACGACCTGGTCGCGGCGGCCGAGAAGAACGACGTCCTGCTGCTGTCCGGATCGCTCGGGCCGGTCGGGCACGCCATCGCCGAGGCACTGGGCAGACCCAGTATGGGCGCCCATCTGCAACCTCTCTCCCCCACCCGCGAGTTCGCGCCCCCGCTGCTGGGCGGCGGGCACTGGGGGGCGGCGGCGAACCGGCTGGCCGGGCACGGCGTGAACCTCGCCGTGGACCGGGTCTTCTCCGCGGCGGTGCCCGCCGTGCGCTCCCGGCTCGGGCTGCCCGCCGCCCGCGCCGCGACGCCCTGGCACATCCGCGCGGGGCTGCGCCGCCCGGTGCACCACGGCTTCAGCGAGCTGGTGGTGCCCCGGCCGGGCGACTGGCGGTCCGGGCTCCAGGTGTGCGGCTACTGGTGGCCGTACGACCGTGACGAGACGCTGTCCGAGGAACTGCTGCGGTTCCTGGACGCCGGGCCGCCACCGGTCTTCGTCGGGCTCGGCAGCGCCACCGTCCCCGATCCGCGCCGGCTGAGCGGGACCATCGTGCGCGCGCTGCGCCGGGCCGGGCTGCGCGGGGTGGTGCAGCGCGGGTGGGGCGGACTGGCGGCGGCCGGCGACGACATGCTGACCATCGGCGAGACGCCGCACTCGGCGCTGTTCCCGCGCATGGCCGCCGTCGTCCACCACGCGGGGGCGGGCACGACGGCGGCGGGGCTGCGCGCCGGGGTGCCCGCGGTGCCCCTGCCGGTCCAGTTCGACGAGGGGTTCTGGGCCGACCGGCTGGTACGGCTCGGGGTGGCCCCGTGCGCCGTGCCGTTGCGCCGGCTGACCGCCGAGACGCTGGCCGCCGCGCTCGTACGGGCCACCCGCCACCCGGTCCACCGGGAGCGGGCCGAGGCGCTGGGCGTCCGTATCCGCGCGGAAGACGGCGTCGCGCCGGTGCTGGCCGCGATCGAGGAGCTGGCCGGGACGGTCTGACACCCGGGACGGACCGACACCCGGGACCCACCGAGAGGCCGTCCCGGCGGGGGGCACGGCGTACGGACGCCGTCGGCCCGGCGCCGGCCCGGCACGGACGCCGTTTCGGCCCTCCTGTCGCGCGCCCTCCTCGGGGAGCCGAGGGGCACCGCGTTCGAGACCCCCGCTCATCGAGGTCAGGGCTCCACAGAGGGCCTCCCCCTCGCCACCGTCCTCCGGGCGGAGAACCGCCGAGGCCCACCCCGGGCCTTGCACGCCTTGCCGACCGACCATCGGGACTTCCGCTGGACCCGCCCGCCCCGGACCCGGCCCCGTCGCACCGCTCGCCGCGCCCCGGACTCGGTCATAGAGTGACCTACACCACACCGGTCGCTGACTTCCCTCACGCACGCCCGGACGGTCCCTGGAGGACGCATGACCCACATCTCGGTCACGGTGGACGGCACGGTCTACGAGGACGAGGTGGAACCCCGTCTCCTGCTGGTCCACTACCTGCGCGACCGGCTCGGCCTGACCGGCACCCCGGTCGGCTGCGACACCTCCAACTGCGGGGCGTGCACGGTCGAGCTGGACGGCGTGAGCGTCAAGAGCTGCACGGTGCTCGCGGTCCAGGCGGACGGCGGCGAGGTGACCACCGTGCAGGGGCTGGCCCGCGACGGTGCCTGGACGCCGCTCCAGCGCGCGTTCCACGAGCGGCACGCGCTCCAGTGCGGCTACTGCACCCCCGGCATGATCATGGCCGCCCGCGATCTGCTGCGCGAGAACCCCCACCCCACCGCCGGCGAGGTGCGCCAGGCGCTCGAGGGCAACCTGTGCCGGTGCACCGGCTACCAGAACATCGTCCGCGCGGTGCTCGCGGCTGCCGAGGACACCGCCGGGGACGCCGGCGGCACCGCCGAGGAGGGCGCCGGACGGAGTCCCGGTGCGGGTGCCCCCGGCCGGCGGACCGCGTCCGGGCAGGGGGTGACGGCATGACCGGCCAGACCGTCCACGCAGCCGAGGGCGAGGTCGGCCGGGCCCGGCTACGCAAGGAGGACGCCCGGCTGATCACCGGGCAGACCAACTGGACCGACAACATCTCCGTCACCGGTCTGCTGCACCTGGCGTTCCTGCGCAGTCCGATGGCGCACGCCCGCATCGAGCGCGTGGACGTCTCCCCCGCCCTGGAGCGCCCCGGCGTCGTCGCCGCGTTCACCGGCCGCGACCTCGCCGGCGCGCTGGGCCCACTGCCGTGCGCCTGGCCGGTCACCGAGGACATGGTGCTGCCCAACCATCCGCCGCTGGCCGTGGACGAGGTGCGCCACGCGGGCGACCCGGTCGCGGTGGTGGTGGCCCGCGACCGGTACGCGGCCGCCGACGCGCTGGAGGCGATCGAGGTCGACTACGATCCACTGCCGCCCGTGCTGGACCTGGAGTCCGCGCTCGCCGAGGGCGCCCCGCTGGTCCACGCCGACAAGGGCACCAACCGCGCCTACGACTGGCCGTTGAAGGCGGGCGAGGACTTCGCCGCGGTCCGGGAGCGCGCCGACGTGGTCCTCGAGCGGCGCTATGTGCAGCAGCGGCTCATCCCGAACGCGATGGAGCCGCGCGCGGTCGTCGTCACCCCGCTCGCCGCCTCCGGCGAGTACACGGTGTACTCGGCGACGCAGATCCCGCACATCCTGCGGATCATGCTGTCGGTGGTGTGCGGGGTGCCCGAGCAGAAGCTGCGGGTCGTCGCCCCCGACGTGGGCGGCGGCTTCGGCTCCAAGCTCCAGGTGTACGGCGAGGAGGCGGTCGCGCTGGCGGTCGCGCGCAGGCTCGGCCGGCCGGTGAAGTGGACCGAGTCGCGCTCCGAGGGCTATCTCGCCACCCACCACGGTCGCGGCATGATCCAGGACGTGGAGGTCGCCGCCACCCGCGAGGGCCGGCTGCTCGGCCTCAAGGTGGACCTGCTCGCCGACATGGGCGCGTACCTGATGCTGGTGACGCCGGGCATCCCGATCCTGGGCGCGTTCATGTACCCGGCGATCTACAAGATGGACTCCTACGAGTTCGCCTGCACCGGGGTGTTCACCACCCGCACCCCCACCGACGCCTACCGCGGCGCCGGCCGCCCCGAGGCCACCTTCGCCATCGAGCGGATCATGGACGAGCTGGCCGCCGAAGTGGGCCTGGACCCGGTCGAGGTGCGGCGGCGCAACTGGATCCGGCACGAGGAGTTCCCCTACACCTCGGTCGCGGGCCTGACCTACGACAGCGGGAACTACGAGGCCGCCACCGACAAGGCGCTCGCCCTGTTCGGCTACGACGAGCTGCGCGCCGAGCAGCGCGAGCGCAACGAGCGCGGGGACACCGTCCGGCTGGGCATCGGCGTGTCGACGTACACGGAGATGTGCGGGCTCGCGCCGAGCCGGGTGCTGCGGGACCTCAGGTACTCGGCCGGCGGCTGGGAGGCGGCGAGCATCCGGATGCTGCCCACCGGGAAGGTCGAGGTGGTCACCGGCACCAGCCCCCACGGGCAGGGGCATGTGACGTGCTGGAGCCAGATCGCCGCGGACGTGCTCGGCGTGCCGTTCGAGGACGTCGAGGTGGTGCACGGCGACACGCTGGTCGCCCCGCAGGGCATGGACACCTACGGCTCGCGGTCCCTGGTCGTGGGCGGCGCGGCGGTGCACCGGGCGGCCGAGAAGGTGGTGGACAGGGCGCGCAAGGTGGCCGCGCATCTGCTGGAGGCCAGCGAGGACGACCTGGAGTTCAAGGGCGGCGTGTTCTCGGTGAAGGGTTCGCCGGAGGCGCGGCGGACCATCCAGGAGGTCGCCTTCGAGACGTTCACCTCGCACGACGTGCCCGACGGCATGGAGCCCACCCTGAACGCCGGGCATGTGCTCGACCCGGAGAACTTCTCCTACCCGCACGGCACCCATCTGTGCGCGGTCGAGGTCGATACCGAGACCGGGCAGACCCGCATCCGGTCGTACGTGTGCGTGGACGACGTGGGCCGGGTGATCAACCCGATGATCGTCGAGGGGCAGGTGCACGGCGGTCTCGCCCAGGGCATCGCGCAGGCGCTGTTCGAGGAGGCGGTCTACGACGCGGAGGGCAACCTGGTGTCCGGCACGATGGCCGACTACCTGGTGCCGTCGGCGGCGGACCTGCCCGAGTTCACCACCGACCGGACCGAGACGCCGGCCACGTCCAACCCGCTCGGCGCCAAGGGCGTCGGCGAGGCGGGCACGATCGCGTCCACGCCCGCCGTGGTCAACGCGATCGTGGACGCGCTGCGCCCGTTCGGGGTGACCGACGTACGGATGCCGTGCACACCGGAACGGGTCTGGGAGGCGGTCCGGGCCGCCGGGTCCGGCCGGCCGGACCGGAAGGAGGCCGCGCAGTGATTCCCCCCGCGTTCGACTACGTCCGGCCGGACACCCTGGAGGAGGCCGTGAGCGTCCTCGCCGAGGCGGGCGAGGAGGCGAAGGTACTGGCCGGCGGGCAGAGTCTGCTGCCGTTGCTGCGGCTGCGACTAGCCTTCCCCGAACTCGTCGTGGACGTGGGGCGCGTCCCCGGTCTGCGCGGGGTGCGCGAGGACGGCGACACACTGGTCATCGGCGCGCTGACCACCCACCACGACGTGGTCCACGATCCGCTGGTGCGGCGGTACGCGGGACTGCTGGCGCAGGCCACCGAGACGGTGGCCGACCCGGCCGTACGGCACCGGGGCACCCTGGGCGGGTCCCTGGCGCACGCCGATCCGGCCGGCGACCTGCCCGCGGTCGCCCTCGCCCTGGACGCCGAACTGGTCGCCGTAGGACCGGACGGCAGGCGCGGCGTCCCGGCGGGCGAGTTCTTCGCCGACTACCTCCAGACCGCGCTGGCCCCGGACGAACTGCTGGTGGAGGTGCGGGTGCCCAAACGGGAGGGCTGGGGCTTCCGGTACGAGAAGTTCCACCGGGTCTCCCAGTCCTGGGCGATGGTCGGGGTGGCCGCGCTGGTGCGGCGCGAGGACGGGCGGATCGCCGAGGCGCGGATCGGGCTGACGAACATGGGCCCGACCCCGCTGCGGGCCACGGCGGCCGAACAGGCGCTGGCCGGGGCGGCGGACGCCGGGGCCGTGGCCCGGGCGGCCGGGTCGGCGGCCGACGGCACCCGGCCCTCGCGGGACGCCTCCGCCTCGCCCGAGTACCGGGCGCACCTGGCGCGGGTGCTGACCGAGCGGGCGGTCCTGGCCGCCGCCGGGACGGGGTGAGCGCCGATCACCGCCGTCGACAGCCCCGAGCAGGTCCGCGCCCGCCTGGAGAAGACCGGGTACCTCGTGGACGACGGGCTGGCCGTCGCCTGCTTCCTGGCGCTCAGGCTGCACCGGCCCGTCTTCTGCGAGGGCGACGCGGGCGTGGGCAAGACCGCGCTCGCCGCCGCCCTCGCCGAGGCGCTGGACGCCCCGCTGATCCGGCTCCAGTGCCACGAGGGCATCGACGCCTCCCAGGCCCTGTACGACTGGGACTTCCCGCGTCAGCTGCTGCATCTGCGCGCCGCCGAGGCGGCGGGGGTCGAGGACGCCGAGCGGCTGGAGCGCGAGCTGTACGACCGGCGGTTCCTGGTCGCCCGGCCGCTGCTGCGCGCACTCCAGACGCAGCCGTCGGTGCTGCTGGTGGACGAGATCGACCGCGCGGACGACGAGTTCGAGGCGTTCCTGCTGGAGGTGCTCTCCGAGTTCCAGGTGACGATCCCGGAGCTGGGCACGCTGCGCGCCGAGGTGCCTCCGGTGGTCGTGCTGACCTCCAACCGCACCCGGGAGGTGCACGACGCGCTGAAGCGGCGGTGCCTCTACCACTGGTTCGACCATCCCGGCTTCGCCCGCGAGCTGGCCATCGTGCGGCGGCGGCTGCCCGGGGTGTCGGCGCGGCTGGCCGAGCAGGTCACCGCGCTGGTGCAGGCGCTGCGCGCCGAGGACCTGCTGAAGCCGCCGGGGGTGGCCGAGACCCTGGACTGGGCGCGCGCCCTGGACGCGCTCGGCGCGGACGAGGTGGACGCGGAGCTGGCGGTGGCCACGCTCGGCGCGGTCCTGAAGTACCGCGAGGACACGGACCGGGCCCGGGGCCTGGACTTCGCGGCGATCCTCGCGGGGCGGGAGGCGTGAGGGACGTGTCCGGCTCCGTACCACCCGCCGTGACGGCCGACGCCGCGGCCCCGTCGGGGGCCGACGCGGTGCTGGTCGGCTTCGCACGGGCGCTGCGGGCGGCCGGGGTCGCGGTGAGCGCCGAGCGGGTGCACGCCTTCCTGCGCGCGGTGGCCGTCCTGCGGCCGGGCGTGCGGGCCGACGTGTACTGGGCGGGGCGGCTGACCCTGTGCGGCGACCGGGACGATCTGGAGCGCTACGAGCGGGTGTTCGCCGCGTACTTCGGTGCGGGAGGGCCGTGCGTCCGGCCGGTGCGGACCCCGCCCCGGCCGCGGCTGCGCCCGGTGCTGCGGGAGGCGCCCGACGGGACCCGCGGCGGCGGCCGTGACGAGGAGCGGCGGGGTCCGGCGGTCACCTCCCGCGCCAGCTCGGCCGAGGTGCTGCGCCACCGCGACGTGGCCGGGCTCGACGCGGCCGAGCGGGCGCAGGTACGGCGGCTGCTGGCGGCGTTCGCGCTGCGCGGCGAGTCACGGCGCGGGGCACGGCGGCGGCCGGCCCGGCGCGGGGCCGTCGATCCGCACCGCACCGTGCGGGAGCTGCTGCGGCGCGGCGGCGAGCCCGCGCTGCTGCGCCGGCACGCGCGTACGGAGCGGCCCCGGCGGGTGGTGCTGCTGGTGGACGTCAGCGGCTCCATGGCGCCGTACGCCGACGCGCTGCTGCGGTTCGCGCACGCGGCGGTGCGGGGGCGGCGCACCGAGGTGTTCACCGTCGGCACCCGGCTGACCCGGGTGACGCGGGAGCTGTCCCACCGGGACCCGGACCTGGCGATGACGGCTGTGGCCGAGGCGGTGCCGGACTGGCGCGGGGGCACCCGGCTGGGCGAGCTGCTGCGGGCGTTCCTGGACCGGTGGGGGCAGCGGGGCATGGCGCGCGGGGCGGTCGTCGTGCTGCTGTCGGACGGCTGGGAGCGCGGCGATCCGCGGCTGCTCGCCGACCAGATGCGCCGGCTGCACCGGCTGGCGCACCGGGTGGTGTGGGCCAACCCGCGCAAGGCGCGCCCGGGTTACGCCCCACTGGCCGCCGGAATGGCGGCGGCTCTGCCGAGTGTGGATGCGTTCGTCGAGGGCCACAGCCTGGCGGCGCTGGAACGGCTGGCGGCGGTGGTGCGGGGCGCGGAGGCGGAGGGCGCGGGGGCGGCGGTCGGCGGGGCGGGGCCGGGTCCGACGGGCACCGCGGACAAGGCGGGCAAGGCAGCGGGCGGCGGCGCGGGACGGGCGGAGCCGGTGACGGATCGCGGCGCGGGAGACGGACCGGCGGGCAGTGCAGGGCGGGCGGAGACGACAGGGACGGCGGGACCGACGTGCGGCGGCGCGGTGGGGGCGGCGGGACGGAAGGTACGGATGTCGGGTGACGGTCCGGGCCGGGCGGGCCCGGAGCGGGCCGGGCGGGAAGGAGTGGAGCGTGCGTGACATTCTTCCGGCGCTCGGACGCTGGCACGCGGCGCGGGCGCCCTTCGCGCTGGCCACCGTCGTCTCGGTGAGCCGCAGCGCGCCGCGCGACCCCGGCGCGGCGATGGCGGTCGGCCCGGACGACGAGGTGGTGGGCAGCGTGTCCGGGGGCTGTGTGGAAGGCGCGGTCTTCGAACTGGCGCAGGAGGTCATGGCGAGCGGCGAGGCGCGCCTTGCGACCTTCGGGTACAGCGACGAGGACGCGTTCGCGGTCGGCCTCACCTGCGGCGGCGAGATCAGTGTGCTGGTCCGGCCGGTGACGCCCGAGACCGACCCGGCGTTCGGGGCGGTCGCGGCGTCGGTGGCGGCCGGGGAACCGGTCACCGTCGCGACGGTGGCCGACGGTCCCGCGCCGCGCGGCGCGACGCTCGCCGTGTGGCCCGGCACGGTGACGGGCACGCTCGGGACGCCCGGCCTGGACGTGGCGGTCACCGCCGACGCCCGCGGCGAACTCGCCCTCGGTGCCACCGGGACGCGGCACTACGGGGCGCACGGCGAGCGCCGTGAGGACGCCGTCGCCGTGTTCCTGCACTCCTTCGCCCCGCCGCCGCGGATGCTGGTGTTCGGTGCGATCGACTACGCGGCTGCGGTCGCCCGGATCGGCGCCTTCCTCGGCTACCGGGTGACGGTGTGCGACGCACGCCCGGTGTTCGCCACGCCGAAACGGTTCCCCGACGCGGTGGAGGTCGTCGTGGACTGGCCGCACCGCTATCTGCGCGGCACGGACACCGACGAGCGCACGGTGATCTGCGTGCTCACCCACGATCCGAAGTTCGACGTGCCGCTGCTGGAGGAGGCGCTGCGCCGCCCGGCCGCCTACATCGGCGCGATGGGCAGCCGCCGTACCCACGACGAGCGGCTGGAGCGGCTGCTCGACGCCGGTCTGACCGAGGCCGAACTGGCCCGGCTGCGCTCGCCGGTCGGTCTCGACCTGGGCGCCCGCACCCCCGAGGAGGTGGCCGTGTCCGTCGCGGCCGAGATCATCTCGCTGCGCTGGGGAGGCACGGGCATGCCGCTGACCGCGACCGGGGGCGCCATCCACGCGGTCCGCTCCGCCTGACCGCCTGACCGTTCGACCGCCTGACGGCGAGGAGGAAGTCCATGGAACTGCGCCACGAGTTCACCGTTCCCGTCCCGGTCGACGACGCCTGGCGGGCGCTCCTCGACATCGAACGGATCGCGCCGTGCCTGCCCGGGGCGACCGTCGAGGACTACGACGGCAAGACCGTGACCGGGTCGGTGAAGGTCAAGCTGGGTCCGATCACCGTGACGTACAAGGGGACGGCGGTCTTCGAGGAGCAGGACGAGGCCGCGCACCGCATGGTGCTGGCGGCGAACGGCCGGGAGACACGCGGCCAGGGCACCGCGCGGGCCGCCGTGACGGGCGTTCTGGAGGCGCGCGAGGACGGTACGGCCGTGTCGGTGCTGACCGATCTGACGGTGACCGGCCGCCCGGCACAGTTCGGGCGGGGGGTGCTGGCGGAGGTCGGCGACCGGCTGGTGGGGCAGTTCGCCGACTGTCTGTCGCGGCGGCTGGCCGGGACGGCGCCCCCGGCGGGGACGGCGACGCCCACCGCGACGGGGCCCGAGCCCACTGCGGTCGCGCGACCCGAGCCGAAGCCCGTCACGGTCCCGGCGGCGGGCGGCGCGGCGGCACGCGGTCCGGCGGGCTCCGACGGTCCCGGCGGCCTCGAGGCGGGCTTCGGCGGCGAGTCGGAGCCGATCGATCTGCTGCGTGTCGCCGGGGTGCCGGTGGCCAGGCGGGCCGCCGCGGCGGTCGGGGCGGCCGTGGTGGTCGCGCTGCTCGTCGTGGGCGTACGGCGGCTGCGGCACGGCTGAGCGGCCGGGCCTGTCTCCCCTGGGGCCGCTGGGTGCGGCTGTGCTGGAGTGCCCGGTGTGACATAAGTGGTGCGGATTTCTTCCCGATTCCCGGAATCGGGTGGTTCGGTTGACCCAGGAGGGGTAGGTGGGCCAGCACGGATGAGGCATGCACGCCTCCGCAGCACATGTGCGGCACATCTCCGCTGGAAGGAGGTCCGTGACAGCGCATACTCGCAGCTTCCGGGCCGCTTCCGCGCACGGAGCGGCCCGGATCTCGCCGAGAAGTCGGACATGAGAAAGGGAAGAGTGACTGCGGGGCGGCCCCTACGGGGTCGCCCTCCCTCGTTCCCGGAGATCCCGCCGTCACCGCGTCCGGCGCTGCGGGAGCCGGTGCAGCCGGACCTCGGTGAGGCGGCCGTCGGCGAGGGCGGCGGTCATGTAGGTGCAGTGCGGCTGGCGGCGCCGGTCGGTCGGGGAACCGGGGTTGAGCAGCCGCAGCCCGGTGGGCGCGGCGGTGTCCCAGGGGATGTGGCTGTGGCCGAAGACCAGCACGTCGAGGTCGGGGAAGCGGGCGGCGCAGCGCGCCTCGCGGCCCTGGGCCGGCCCGGTCTCGTGGACGACGCCGAGGCGCACGCCGTCGAGGTCGGCGCGAGCCACTTCGGGCAGGCGGGCGCGCAGTTCGGGGCCGTCGTTGTTGCCGTGGACGCCGATCAGCCGACGGCTGCGGCTCTCCAGCAGGTCCAGGGTGGCGGTGTCGACCCAGTCCCCGGCGTGCACGACGACGTCCGCACGCGGGAGTTCGGCGAGCAGCGGCTCCGGAAGTTCCTTGGCCCGTTTGGGCAGGTGGGTGTCCGACATGAGGAGCAGGCGCACGGAGTCAGCGTACTGCGGGACGCCTGCCGGGGGGCACGGCGGGCCGGCTGGCCGGGGCGGGTAATCTTCAGGTAAGGCTGTTCAGTTCCAACTGGAAAGTTTCGGTTGAAGGTTCTACGGTGGCGGCATGGACGAGAAGCCCACCGAGGCGCCCGAGGGCGTCTCCGCCTCCGCCGGGCGCGCGGCGCGCGATCTGCGGGTGGTGTTCAGCCGGCTGCGGCGCCGCATTCGTGAGGTCGCGCAGGAGGACGACCTCACACCGTCCCAGGTCTCCGCGCTCACCCTGGTCGGCAAGCACGGAGCCGCCACGGCCAGCGCGCTGGCGGCCGCCGAAGGCGTCCGTCCGCAGTCGATGGCCGCGACCCTCGCCGCCCTGGAGCGGCACGGGCTGATCCGGCGCAGCCCGGACCCGGCCGACGGCCGCCGCCAGCTCGTCACCCTGACCGACAGCGGCCGGGAGCGTATCGAGGGCAACCGGCAGATCCGCGCCGAGTGGCTGACCCAGGCCCTGGACGAACGGTTCACCGAGGACGAGCGGCACAAGCTCATCGAGGCGTTGGCCCTGATGGACCGGCTGACCGGCTGAACGCGCCGTCCGGCCGTCCCCTCCCCCGAAGAAGTCCGAACCCGTAACCCCTTCCCCCCTCTCTGAAAGGCCCGAGCAATGGCACTCACCACCCTCGACCCGCGCACCGCCCTCGTGGTGATCGATCTCCAGGCCGGCATCGCCTCCGCGCCGACCGTCCCCTACCCGGGTTCCGAGGTGGTCGCGCGGTCGGCCGAGCTCGCCGACGCCTTCCGCGCCCACGGTCTGCCGGTCGTCCTGGTCCGGGTCTCCTTCGCCGCCGACGGCGCGGACGCCGTGCCCGGCCGCAACGAGATGTCCGGCGCGGGCGGCCACGTCCGCCCCGAGGGCTGGGACGTGATCGTCCCCGAGCTGTCCGGCCACCCGGGCGACATCACCGTCACCAAGCACAACTGGGGCGCCTTCCACGGCACCGACCTGGACGTGCAGCTGCGCCGCCGCGGGGTGACGCAGATCGTGCTGACCGGCATCGCCACCAGCATCGGCGTGGAGTCCACCGCGCGCGCCGCCCACGAGCACGGCTACCACGTCACGCTGGCCACCGACGCGATGAGCGACATGGCCGAGGAGACCCACCGCAACAGCGTGGAGCGGATCTTCCCGCGCCTTGGCGAGACGGGCACGACCGCGGAGATCCTGGAGCTGCTGGCCAAGACCCGCGGCTGACACACGTGTGCGGGGGCGCCCGGCGCGTCGTGCGCCGGGCGCCCCCGTTCGTGTCGTCAGGCGGGCGCGGGTGTGTCAGTCCTCGCCCCGCACGATGTTCCACTCGGGGCCGGTACGGTCCTGCCGGGGGTCGCCGCACTCCTCCCCGAGTGCCGGGAGACAGGTGCGTACGCCCTGCTTCCCCTGCCGTCGGGCCTGCGCCCAGCCCGTCTCCGGGCGGTCGACTGCCGGTGCCTCAAGGGTGTGCGCGGTCACGGCTCCTCATCAACTTCCTGCTTCCGGTGCGGTGCGGGGTCCGGGGGAACCCCGCGGTCCTGGCCGGTCGGGTCCCCCGGGTGCGCCACGGGCAAACCCGGTGCGCCCCGTCATGACCCGCCGGAACCGCCGCTGCCGAAGGAGCCGCTGGAGCCCTGGTCCCAGCGCGGCCGGTCCTGGTTCTCGCTGCGTCTGCTGCCGGGTGAGCCCAGTTCGTGCGGGGACAGGCGCCGGCCGGTCTCCTCGGCCCGCGGCACCTCGTCCGGTTCGCGCCGCTGATGGGTCTCGTGCACCGGCCCGGAGTCCGGCCGTGTCGGATGCTCGCCGCCCCTGGGGGTCCTCGGCTCGCGCTGCTTGACCTTGATGCCGAGCCGTACGGCCCAGATCAGCAGGCCGACGACGACCAGACCGCCGATGACCACGAGGAGAGTCCCGACGACCGAGCCCGTGCCCGCCGCCATTACGTACCCGCTGGTGTCCATGCGCACCGGGTACCCGCCCGCGACCGGCGGATACCTGTCGGGGCCCGCGGTCCGGGACGTTCAGCCGCCGTCCGGGGAGGCGGCCCGCGCGACCTCCGTCTCGATGTCCGCGCGGGGTCTGCCCGCGGTGTGCGCGTAGTCGGCCACGGCGGCCTGGAGGTCGCGGGCGAGGTCGCGCCAGGCCCGGACTGCCGTCTCGTACGTCTCGCTCTGCAACGCGGTCCACCGCACCTGCGCGGGCGGCCCGTACATGTCGCGCAGGTGCTCGACGCGGGTGTGCGCCTCGTCGGCCGCCCGCTGCTTGGCCACCAGTTCTTCGAAAGTGTGGGACACCTAACGACCGTAAGCACCGCGGGTGTGTGCGGCGACTCGAGACCCGGGCCGCGCGACGGCACACCCACGCGGGGGAACGTCCGCACCGCGACACACCTGGTCGATGGCACGCCCGTGCCGTCACACCTGTGCGTCGACACGCCCGGTCCGCTCACCCCCGCAGCGGCAGCTCGCACCACACCTGTTTTCCGCCGCCCACCGGAAGGGTGCCCCAGGCCGCGGACAGGGCCTCGACGAGGTAGACGCCCCGGCCCCCGGTGGCCTCCCAGCCGATGCCGGGCGGCTTCACCGGGGTGCGCGGCGAACCGTCCGCCACGGCGATGCGCAGCCGGTGGTTGACGAGGGTCAGGTCCAGGCGGACCTGGCCCTCGGTGTGCACGAGGGCGTTGGTGACCAGTTCCGAGACGATGAGCAGGGCGGCGTCGGTCTCCTCGGTCACGCCCCAGGCGCGCAGGGTGCGCCGGGTGAAGCGGCGGGCGTGCCGGACCGCCTCGGGGACCCGCCACACCGTCCAGCTCTCCCGCAGCGGGCGTACGGCCAGGCCGTCGTAGCGCATCAGGAGGAGGGCGATGTCGTCGTCGCGACGGGCGCCGGTCAGCAGCGCGTCGGCGACCAGGCCGAGGTGGCCGGGGTCGGCGCCGGCCAGGCCGCGGGCGAGCCGGTCGATGCCCACGTCGATGTCGGCGTCCGGGGACTCCACGAGGCCGTCGGTGGCCAGCGCGAGCACGGTGCCGGACTGGAGCCTGATCGGCGTCATCGGGAAGTCGGCCTCGCTCTGCACGCCGAGGGGCGGCCCGCCCTCCGACGGCACGATCTCGGTACCGCCGTCCGGGTGACGCAGCACCGGCGGCAGATGTCCCGCCCGTACGCACCAGGCGCTGCCGGCCTCCATGTCGACGTCGACGTAGGCGCAGGTGGCGAAGAGGTCGGTCTCCATGTCCAGCAGGAGCCGGTTGGCGTGCGAGACGACGACGTCCGGCGGGTGTCCCTCGACGGCGTAGGCGCGCAGCGCGGTGCGCATCTGGCCCATCAGGGTGGCGGCGCCCGCGCTGTGGCCCTGGACGTCGCCGATGACGAGGGCGACGTGGTTGTCGGGCAGCGGGATCACGTCGTACCAGTCGCCGCCGACCTCCAGGCCCGCGGTGGCGGGCAGGTAGCGGGCGACGGCCTCGGCGCCGGGGAGTCCGGGCAGCCGGCGCGGCAACAGGGTGCGCTGGAGGGTGGCGACGAGTTCGTGTTCGGCGTCGAAGGCGTGCGCGCGCATCAGGGCCTGCCCGGCCAGGCCCGCGGAGGCGGTGAGCAGGGCGCGTTCGTCGGGGCCGAAGTCGTGCGGGGTGTCCCAGCCGATCAGGCAGGCGCCGGCCATCCGGCCGTCGGCGGGCAGCGGCAGCACCGCGAGGCCGCCCGGGCCGACCTCGGCGAGGGCGGGTTCGAGGGCGGTCCCGGCGGGCCAGATGCTGGCCCGGCCCTCGCGCAGCGCGGCGGCCAGCGTCGGCATGGCCCGCACGGGCGCGTCGGGCCACTCGCTGCGCCACTCCAGGCGCCACAGTTCGGGCCAGGCCTCGGGTTCGGGCGGGTCGAGGACGGTGACGACGAGCCGGTCGTTCTCCAGCTCGGCGAGGGCGATCCGGTCGGCGCGCAGCGGTCTGCGCAGCGCGGCCACCACGGCCTGGCTGACGTCGCGCACGGTGCCGGCGGTGGCCAGGGCGGCGGCGAGCCGCTGGACGCGGGCGACGTCGGTGACCCCGGAGCGCAGCGCGGAGGCGTCGGCGACGGTGCCGACCAGGCGGGCGGGACGGCCCTCGCCGCCGGGCAGCAGCCGGCCGCGCAGCCGCAGCCAGCGCGGCGGACCGGTGGGCCTCACGACGCGGAACTCCAGCTCGCGTTCGCCGATGGACATGTGGTCGGCCTCGACCACGGACATCAGCGAGGGCAGGTCGTCGGGCACGGTCCGGGCGAGCAGCGTCTCCACCTTGCCGTCGAAGTCGGCGCGGTCGATGCCGAACAGGCCGAGGACGTCGTCGTCCACGTCGACGCGCCCGGTGTCCATGGCGAGGCCGAACCCGCCCGGCGGCAGCTCGCCGACGCGCGGGGCGCGCGCGGGCGCGGGCGCGGGGCAGGCGACGGCCTCGGCGACCAGCCGGAGGCAGGCGCGGTCCTCGTCGTCGAAGCCCCCGGGGCGCTCGGTGACGGCGAGCAGGCAGCCGCCGGCCTCCCCGGTCAGGGGCAGTGCGGCCAGGGAGACGTCGCCGGCGGGCATCCGCCGGGAGTCGGCCCCGGCGGCGAGTTCCTCGGGTCCCAGCCACACGGGCCGGCCGGTGCGGTGCGCGTCGGCCGGCGGAGACTGCCCGGTCAGGGAGTAGGTGTCGCGCAGCCCGTAGAGGGTGCGCGGCACTCCGGCGGCGTCCGCCAGGCACAGCGCGTCGCCGCCGCCGGGGGTGTAGAGGCCCGCGAAGGCGGCGCCGGTGAAGACGAGGGCCTGTTCCAGGAGGCTGTGCGTCCGCTCCGGGGCGGGCGGCCCGGCGGCCAGCGTCGCGAGGGCGAGTTCGGCACGTGTCAGCCGCGAAGTCCTCGTTCCGCGTGCCGTAGTGCCCTCACTGACCACGTTGGCCATTACAGCGCGTCTCGCGGCCGGGCGCAGCCCCTGTGACAGCAGGTTCCGCCCGGTCCGGCGGGCGTGTCCGGCGGACCGGGCTCCCGTCCGCCGGGGCTTCGAACGGCACCGGGGCCGTCCTTTCGAACAGATCTTGACGCGTGCGTTCTGCACGGTGGTCTGGTGACAGTCGTGACTGTCGGCGGCCCCCGCCCGGCTGGAAGGCTCGGTGCCGACCAGGGAGGGGGAACGGACATGGACCAGCGCTACGAGGTGTACGCGCTCGCCGATCCGCACTTCTACGAGACGCCCGACCGGCTGTCCGGGGGAGAGCGGACCGCCGCGCCGCTGTACGAGACCGCCCGGCGCGCGGCGCCCGAGGGGTGGGACGCGGCACGGATCGGCGACTGGCTGACCCTCACCCCGCTGGGCCCCGACGGCCGGCCCGAGCCCGGCCCCGCGCAGGGCTGGAAGGTGCATGCCTCGGCGACCCGCGCGAACGCCGACGAGATCGCCTCGATCGTCTGGGACTACTGCGTACCGCGCCGGATCCCGTTCAAGTTCGTCCCCGGGCCGCATCTGCTGCACCTGCGCAACACCAAGTACGCGGGCCGCGACACCAGCGGCAAGTTCGTCACGCTGTACCCGGCCGACGAGGAGCGGCTGCACCAGGTGCTGCGCGAGCTGGGCGCGCTCCTGGAGGGCTTCGAGGGGCCGTACATCCTCACCGACCTGCGCTGGGGCGAGGGACCGCTGTACGTCCGCTACGGCGCCTTCGCTCGGGTCTTCGTCGTGGACGAGCGCGGCTCGCTGGTGCCGGCGGTGCGCGACGGCGAGGGGCGGCTGGTCGCGGACCGGCGGGCGCCGTCCTTCCAGGTCCCCGAGTGGGTGACGCTGCCGTCCTTCCTGGAGCCGCACCTGGCGGCGCGCAACACGACGACGGTCGGCGAACTGCCGTACCGCATCGAGAAGGCGCTGCACTTCTCCAACGGCGGCGGGGTGTACGCGGGCACCGACACCCGCGACGGGCGGCGGGTGGTCCTCAAGGAGGGCCGGCCGCACGCGGGCCTGGCGGCCGACGGCGCCGACGCGGTGACCCGCCTCGAACGGGAGAAGGCCGCGCTGGAGCGGGTCGCCGGGACCGGGGTCGTGCCGGAGGTGCGGGACTGGTTCGCCCTCGGCGAGCACCGCTTCCTGGTCATGGACTTCCTGGACGGCAAGCCCCTCAACTCCTACTTCGGCGAACGGCATCCGCTGCTCACCCCGGACCCCGACCCCGAGGCCGTCGCCGCGTACACGGCGTGGGCGCTGCGCGTCCACGGCGCGGTGGAGCGGGCGGTGGCGGCGGTTCATGAGCGGGGGATCGTCTTCAACGATCTGCACGTGTTCAACATCATGGTCGGCCCCGACGACGAGTCGGTGTCGCTGCTCGACTTCGAGGCGGCGGCGCCGGCCGCGGAGAACGGCCGGCAGGTGGTCGCCCACCCGGGCTTCTTCGCCCCGCCGGACCGCACCGGCCCCGATGTGGACCGCTACGCCCTGGCGTGTCTGCGGCTCGCCCTGTTCCTGCCGGTGACGACCTTGTTCGTGGTCGACCGGGGCAAGGCGGCGCATCTGGCGGAGGTGATCGCCGAGCAGTTCCCGGACGTGCCGCGGGAGTTTCTCGCGGAGGCGGTCGCGGAGATCACCCGCGAGGTCCGCCGTCCGGGGGACGACGGCGCGGGCGGGGACGACGACGGCGTACGGGACGCGGCGGACCGGGACGAGCGGACGGGCCGCGCGGGCTCGGCGCCCGGCGGGCCTGTGGGCAGGACGGCCGGTGGGCGTGTGCCCTCGCCGGACGCCGTGACCGCCCGGGCCGCCTCGTTCGTGGACCCGGCCGACTGGCCCTACAGCCGTGACTCCATGGTCAAGGCGATCCTCGCCTCGGCCACCCCGGAACGCGCCGACCGGCTCTTCCCGGGCGACATCGCGCAGTTCTCCGACGGCGGCGGACTCGGTCTCGCACACGGCGCGGCCGGCGTGCTGCACACGCTGGCCGAGTGCGGCGCCGAACGCTACGAGGAGGGCGAACGCTGGCTGCTGGCCCGCACCGCGCCGCCCCCGGCGGGCACCCCGTTCGGCCTGTACGACGGACTCGCGGGCGTCGCCCACGTCCTGGACCGGCTCGGCCACCGGCAGCGCGCCCTGGACCTGGTGGACGGCATCCTCCGCGAACGGTGGCAGAACCTCTCCTCCGACCTGCGCGGCGGGCTCGCCGGACTCGGTCTGGTCCTCGACGGCCTGGCCGGGACGACCGGCGAGAAGGAGCTGCGTGCACGGGCCGGTGAGGCCGCCCGCATCCTCGCCGACCGGCTCGCCGAGCCGGTCGCGGACACTCCCCGGCAACGGGCCGGGCTGCTGCGGGGCGCGAGCGGACCGGCGCTGTTCCTGCTGCGGCACTTCGAGCTGACCGGCGAGCGCGAGTGGCTGGACGCCGCGGTGGTCGCGCTGCGCCGGGACCTCGCGCAGTGCGTGCGGCAGAAGAGCGGCGACGGCCTGGAGGTCGACGAGGGCTGGCGGACCCTGCCCTACCTCGGCGACGGCAGCGTGGGCATCGGGATGGTCCTGGACGACTGCCTTGCGCACGTCGCCGACGAGGAGTTCGAGCAGGCCCGCGCCGGCATCCTCACCGCCGCCACCTCACGCTTCTACGCGCAGCCCGGCCTGTTCCAGGGCCGCGCCGGAATGATCCTGCACCTCAGCCGCACCACCGCGCCGGGCGTCACCGAGCGGCGGCTGACCGAACAGGTCGCCGCACTCGGCTGGTACGCGATGTCGTACCAGGGCCAACTGGCCTTCCCCGGCCACCAGATGATGCGGCTCTCCATGGACCTCGCCACCGGAACGGCCGGGTGCCTGCTCGCTCTCGCGGCGGCACTCGACGGCGAGCGGCCCGCCCGGCTGCCGTTCCTGCCGCCCCTCGGGCGGCCCTCACAGACGCGGCCCCGCGACCACGCGGAGTCGTGACACAACCCCCGTCCCCAGCAAGGGTTTACCGGGACGCCTACCGAAAGGACATGACATGGCCCTTCTCGACCTGCAGACGATGGAGTCCGACGAGCTGAACGGCGGCGGCGGCGCGAGCACCGTCAGCCTGCTGTCCTGCGTCAGCGCCGCGAGCGTCCTGCTCTGTCTCTGACGGACCTCGTGACTCGCCGGCTCCGGGCGACTCTCCCCGAGGGGGAGGGCCGCCCGGAGCCCCATGTCCGCCCCAGGATGCGAGGCCCCGCCGTATGACGCCGCCACCCAGGCCCGAACGGCCGTCCGGCCCCGGACCGCGACACGGCCGCGAGCCGCGGTCCGGCCCGGAACGGCCGCCAGGCTCCGCCACGCCGTCCGGCACCGAACCGCCGCCCGGCTTCGCCACGCCGCCCCGCCGCGAGCGGCCGGCCAGGCGCGAGACGTCACCCGGCCGCGAGCCGCTGCCGAGCCCCCCGTCTCCGCACGGCCGCGGGCCGGTGCCCGGCCCGGAGACGGCACCCGGGTCCGAAACGCCGCCCGGGTCCGAGGCGCCGGCCCGGGAGCCGTCGGCCGGGCTCGCACCGGCGCCTGGTCCCGGGCCGGCGCCTGGTCCCGGGCCGGCGCCTGGTCCCGGGCCGGCGCCTGGCCTGGAGGCGGCCCCCGGCCTCGCGACGACGTCCGCCTTCGAGCCGCCTCCCGCGCCTGCGGCGACGCCGCGCGGCAGAGCGGTCACGGCCCAGGAGGCGGCGACCCGCACCGGGAAGGGCGGCAAGCGCGCCGGCTCGGGGGCCGTGCCTGACCGCGATGCGAGGTCCAGGTCCGAGGCGGCGTCCGCCCGGGAGCCGTCGACCGGGCTCGGGCCGCCGCGTACCGCCGAGCCCCGGCGCGCCGCTGAGCCGGCGCCCGCCCCTGCGGCGCTGCGAGCCCCCGGGACCGCCGCCCCCGGGACCGCACCGCACGCCCGCCCGACTGCCGCCCCCGTAATGCCGCCCGCCCCCGCGGCGGCACCCGTCGGCGCGTCGGCCGCCGCCGACGCGGCCGTGCCCCGCGCCGGGGAGACCGGCGGAACCGGGCCGGGCCGGGCTCTGCTGCGCGCGGCCGTGCGGCACAGTGCCGTGCGGTGCGCCCTGCTGTGTCTGGTGGGTGTGGGGGCGGCGGGGGCCGGGCTGCTGCTGCCCGCCGTGCTCGGCCGTACCCTCGATCTGCTGCTCACCCGCGCCCCGGCCGGCCGCTGGGTGGCGTACTCCGCCGGGCTCGTCCTGCTGCTCGCGCTCCTCGACATGGCGGAGGCGGTGCTCCACGGCACCACCGACGCGCGGGCCACCGCCTGGCTGCGCGGGCGGCTGACCGGGCACGTGCTCGCGCTCGGCCCGCGCGCCACCGCCCGCTTCGGGTCCGGCGAGCTGGTAGCCCGGCTCGTGGGCAGCGCGGCGCAGGCCGGGACGGCGCCCACCGCGCTGGCCGCCTCGGCCGCCGCCCTGGCGGGCCCGGTCGGCGGTGTGGTGGCGCTCGGTCTCATCGATCCTTGGCTCGCCGCCGTGTTCCTGGCCGGCGCGCCGCTGCTCGCCCTGCTGCTGCGCGCCTTCGCCCGCGACTCCTCGGCGTGCGTGGCCGAGTACCAGCGCGTGCAGGGGCGGATCGCGGCGGCGCTCGCGGAGGCCGTCGGCGGCGCCCGTACGATCCGGGCGGCCGGGACCGAGGACCGGGAGACGGCCCGCGTCCTGCGGCCGCTGCCCGAACTGTCCCGGGCAGGAAGGCTGATGTGGCGGGCACAGGGCCGGGCCGCCGCCCGGGCGGTCGCCGTGGCCCCGCTGCTGCAACTGGCCGTCGTCGCCGTCGCCGGGCTGCTGCTGGCCCGGCACCGGTTGACCGTGGGCGAGGTGCTGGCCGCCTCCCGGTACGCGGTCCTGGCGACCGGCGCCGGGGTGCTGGTCGGGCAGCTCGCCGCGCTGGTCCGGGCCCGGGCGGCGGCCGGACGCCTCGGCGAGATCCTGGCCGAGCCCGCGCCCGTCCACGGCAGCCGTCCGCTGCCGCCGGGGCCGGGCCGTCTGGAGCTGCGCGGGGTGACCGCGCGGCGCGGCGACCGTACGGTGCTGGCCGGCGTAGATCTCACCGTGCCCGGGGGTACGACCCTCGCGGTGGTCGGCCGGTCCGGCGCGGGCAAGTCACTGCTGGCCGCCCTGGCCGGACGCCTGGCCGACCCGGACGCCGGGGAGGTGCTGCTGGACGGCGTACCACTGCCCGAGCTGGCCCACGACGAGCTGCGGCGCGCGGTCGGCTACGCCTTCGAGCGGCCGGTGCTGCTCGGCACGACCGTCCAGGACGCGATCGGCCTCGGCGTGGACACGCCCCCGCCCGCCCGGGTCCGGCAGGCGGCCCGTACGGCATGCGCGGACGCCTTCGTCCGCCGGCTGCCCGAGGGCTACGCCACCGCCCTGGCCGACACGCCCCGCTCGGGCGGCGAGTCCCAGCGGCTGGGCCTGGCCCGCGCCTTCGCGCACGGCGGCCGGCTGCTCGTCCTGGACGACGCGCTCTCCAGCCTGGACACGATCACCGAGCACCGCATCACCCGCGCCCTGACCGAGGGCGACGTCGCCGCCACCCGCCTGGTGGTCGCCCACCGCGCCGCCACGGCGGCCCGCGCCGACGCGGTGGCCTGGCTGGACGGCGGCCGGGTGCGCGCGGTCGCCCCGCACGCGCGGCTGTGGCGGGAGCCGGAGTACCGGCGGGTGTTCGGGGAGTACGCGGAGGGGGTGAGGGGCGCGGCGGCGACGGAAGGCGTCGACGGAGGCGTCGGCGCCGAAGGTGCCGCCGTGTCCGGCGACACCGACCCGATCAGCGGCGCCGACCCGATCAGCCGTGCCGACGGATCGGACGGCGGTACCGACGGGAGGGACGAGGTGGCGAACGGCCCGACAGCGTCGACGCGCGCGGCGGAGGCGACCCGTGCGGCCGACGCCACGCACGCCCCACCCCCCGTCACCGCCTCACCCCACCCGGCGAACGGAGCCCGCCCGTGACACGAGAACCCCGCGCCGCCCGGCGCATGCCCCGCGCCCTGCGCTTCCTGCACGGCCACGGACGCGAGCTGGTGCGGCTGGGCGGGTGGTCGGTGCTGGAGACCGGGCAGACGTTCCTGCTCGGCTACGCCCTGGCCCGCGCCCTGGACGACGGGTTCCTGGCCGGGCGGGCGGGCGCCGGCCTGGCCTGGCTGGGGGTGGCCGGGCTCGGGGTCGTCGCGGGCGCCTACGGCACCGGCCGGGTCTACCGGGCGGTGGCGGCGCTGGTCGAGCCGTTCCGGGACCGGCTGGTGCGGCGGGTGGCGGCGCGCGGGGTGCGGGAGGCGGACAGCGGGGCGCTGTCGCGGCTGACCCAGCAGGTGGAGATCGCCCGGGACACCTTCGCCGGGCTGGTGCTGGTCTCCCGGTCCTTCCTGGTCGCCACGGCCGGCGCTCTCGTCGGGCTGTTCTCGCTGGCGCCGCTGCTCCTGCTGGTCGTCGCGCCGCCGCTGTTCGCCGGGGTCGTGGTGTTCGCGGCGACGCTGCGGCCGCTGGCCCGGCGGCAGGAGGAGTACCTGGTGGCGGACGAGGCGCTGGCGGAGCAGTTGAGCGCGGTGTCGCCGGGGCTGCGGGACGTGACGGCGTCCGGCGCGGAGGAACGGATCGCGGCGGGCGTCGGTCGGTGCGTGGCTGCGGAGCGCCGGGCGGCACGGGCGCTGGCCCACTGGGGTGTCGTCCGGGTGGCGTCCCTGGCACTGGGCGGCCAGCTGCCCGTGGTGCTGCTGCTGGCCGCCGCGCCCTGGCTGTTGGCCCACGACGTCACTCCGGGCGGCCTGGTCGGCGCCCTCGCCTATGTCACCCAGTCACTGCTGCCCGCCCTGCACAACCTGATCCACGGACTCGGCACCAGCGGCGCGCGTCTCACGGTCGTCCTGCGCCGTCTGCTCCCGCCGCACGCGCCCGCCGGACCGTCCGTCCCCAGGCCTCGTCCGTCCGCCGCGGACCGCCCGGCGCCCGGCGCCCGGCGCCTCTCCCCGGACGGCCGGGAATCGACGTTCGAGGCGGGTCGCAGCGCCGGAACTCCGCCACGAATCGACCCCCGTGGGCCCTCGGGGCGGCCTCCGGGGCCCGCGCTCTCGCTCTCCCGCGTCACCTTCGCGTACGGGCCGCACAGCGAGCCCGTGCTGCGGGACTTCGATCTGGTCGTGCCGCACGGGGGCCATCTGGTGGTCGTCGGGCCGAGCGGGATCGGGAAGTCGACGCTGACCGCGCTGGTGGCCGGGCTGCTGGAGCCGGCCCGGGGCGAGATCAGGGTGTACGGGTCGCCCGTGCCGGGGGCGGCGGCGGCCGCGCGGCGGGTGCTCATCCCGCAGGAGGCGTACGTCCATTCCGGCACCCTCGCCGAGAACCTCTCCCAGCTGCGCCCCGGCCCCGTGCCGGAGGCGGAACTGCTCGCCGCCGCCGACGCGGTCGGCCTGACCGGGCTGCTGCACCGCCTCGGCGGCCCGGCCGCGCCCGTGGACCCGGCGGCGCTGTCCGCGGGCGAGCGCCAGCTGATCGCGCTCACCCGCGCCTATCTGTCCCCCGCTCCCCTCGCCCTGCTCGACGAGGCGACCTGCCATCTGGACCCGGAGGCCGAGGCCCGCGCGGAGCGCGCCTTCGCCGCCCGGCCCGGCGGCACCCTGGTGATCGTGGCCCACCGGGTCAGCTCGGCACGGCGCGCGGACCGCATCCTGGTCATGGACGGGCTGGACACCGCGTACGGCACGCACGAGGAGCTGCTGTCGCGCTCGCCGCTCTACCGCGAGCTGGTCGGCGACTGGTCGCCCCCGCCGCCCCCGGCCGCCGCCCCCGCGGCCACAGGCGTCGCCCGGGTCACAGCCACCCCTCCCCCTGCGAGATTCTGATCGCGTCGATGCGGTTGCGCGCCCCGGTCTTGCGAGTGATGGCCGCCATGTAGTTGCGCACGGTCCCGTGGGACAGGTGCAGGCTGCCGGCTATCTCGGCGACGGAGGCGCCCTCCGCTGCCAGTGACAGCACGCTCAGCTCGCGCCGGGTGAGCGGCATCTCGGCGGCCTTGACGAAGCCGAAGCCCAGCGAGTCGTCGACGAAACGTTCCCCCGCGGCGACCCGGCGTATGCCGTGCACCAGCCGGTCCGGCGAGCCCTTCTTGTCGACGTAGCCGAGCGCCCCCGCCTCGATGGCCCGGCGTAACAGCCCGGGGCGGTCCGCGCCGGTCAGGACCAGCAGGCGGGGCGGGCCGGCGATCGTCCCGCGCGGGCACAGGTCGCCCAGCGGCGGCAGCCCGTGCGCGTCGGCGTGGTCGAGGTCGGCGGCGCAGACGTCGGGCCGTACGGTACGCGCCCGTGCCGCCGCGCCGCGCCACGGCGTGTCGTACACCCTCAGGTCGGGCTCCCGGCGAAGCCACTCCGCCATGACAGACCGCACCAGACATGCGTCGTTCACCAGAAGTACCCGGATCACTGCCGCCCCTTCAGCTCGCCTTGCACCGGTTTTCCGTGGATGGTCAGCGCGTGCCCAATTCTTGGGGGCGCGGGCCCCCACCGTGCGCGGAGATCCAGCCATCGGGGTGCGCGGGGGCGCACATGTGGCGCTTGTCCGTCGGCGTGCGCTCCAGCCGTGGGGGCATGGACCGTGGCCGAGGGGGTATGGCGCGGCGGCGCGTCCTCACCCTGTCCTACGGCACGTACGCCGCCCGGCCGTCGGCCGCCCCGGCGGTGCGCGCCACGTGCCGTACGCACCGCTCGCCGTGCGCGCCGGGCCGGGAAGGAGGAACCTTGCTCCCTGGGACCCGTCACGCGGCCGGACGGGTACGAGGAGGTGGTCGGCGTGTCCGACGGGCGCGGTGCGGGACGGCCGCCGCCGGCCGCCCGGGGTGCGGTCGGCCGGCCACTGCTGTCCCTCGCCCTGGCCGCCATGCTGGACGAGGTTCACGCCCACTCCGGCGCGATCTACCTGCTCGCCCCGGACCAGCCGGTGCTGGAGATGGCGGTGATGGCGGGCATGCCGCGCGATTTCGCCGCCCCCTGGGAGCGGGTCGGGCTGAGCGCCCCCATCCCGGTGGCGCAGGCGCTGCGCGAGCGGCGGCTGATCTGGGTGGGCGGCGAGGAGGAGATGGTGCGCCGCTACCCGCGCATCGCCGTCGTCCTGCCGTACCCCTTCGCCCTGGCCGCGCTGCCCCTGGCGACCCGGGACGCCGCGTACGGCGCGGTGTTCGTGACCTGGCCCGCCGCGCATCCGCCGGTGCTGTCCGACTGGGAGCGCGACCATCTCGGTGCCGCCTGCGACCGGCTGGCGCTGCGGCTGGAGCGGGCGGCGGCCGAGCACCGGCCGGTGCTCGCGGAGCCGGATCTGCTGGGCACCGGGCCGCCCGGGGGCGCGCCCGGCTCGCTCGGCTCGGCGGAGGCGGCCCGGATGGTGTCACGGCTGCCGTACGGTCTGGCCGCGCTGGATCTGCACGGCCGGGTCTCCTTCGCCAACACCGCGGCGGCCGACCTCCTGGGCCTGCCCGTCGCCGAACTGCTCGGCACCCGGCTGTGGACGTCGGTGCCCTGGCTGAGCGACCCGATGTACGAGGACCGCTACCGGGGCGCGCTGCTGAGCCAGCACGTCACCTCGTTCGTGGCGCTGCGGCCGCCCAGCGACTGGCTGTCGTTCCGCCTGTACCCGAGCAAGACCGGGCTGAGCGTCCGCATCAGCCGGGCCCGGGCGGTCACGGAACTCGGCCGCGGCACGCCCGGGCCCGGCGACGGCACCTCCCCGTCCAGCCTGGTGACCATCTCCCGGGTGCTGGGACTGGCCGGGGCGCTGACCGAGGCGGTGGGGGTACGGGACGTGGTGCAGCTGGTCGCGGACGAGATCGTGCCCGCGGTCGGCAGCCAGGCCCTGATGATCCTCGGCTCGGAGTCGGGGCGGCTCCAGGTGCTGGGGCAGCGCGGCTACCGGGACCGGGATGCCGTCGAGCAGTTCCACGGCACCCCGCTGTCCGCGCCGACCCCCAGCACACATGTGCTGTCCACGGGCGCGCCCGCCTTCTTCAGTTCCCGGCAGGAGCTGGAGCGGCTGTACCCGGTGCGGTACGCGGTGCGCGACGACTTCGCGGCATGGGCGTACCTGCCGCTGATCGCCTCCGGGCGGCCGGTGGGCACGTGTGTGCTCTCCTACGCCGAACCGCATCCCTTCCCGGCGGACGAGCGCGCCGTCCTGACCAGTCTCGGCGGACTGATCGCACAGGCCCTGGAGCGGGCCCGGCTCTACGACGCCAAGCACCGGCTGGCGCACGGTCTGCAACAGGCGCTGCTGCCACACTCCTTGCCGCGGGTGCCGGGCTTCGACGCCGCCGCCCGCTATCTGCCGGCCACCCAGGGGATGGACATCGGTGGCGACTTCTACGACCTGGTGCCCACCCCGCCGCCCGCCGCCGTGATCGGGGACGTGCAGGGACACAACGTGACCGCTGCCGGGCTGATGGGCCAACTGCGCACCGCCGTGCGCGCGTTCACCACGGTGGGCCAGGAGCCGCAGGAGGTCATGCGCAGCACCAACCGGCTGCTGATGGACCTGGGCGTCGAGTTGTTCGCCAGTTGTCTGTATCTGCGGCTCGATCCGGCCGACGGCTCGGCCGTGATGTCCCGGGCCGGGCACCCGCCGCCGCTGCTGAGACGGCCGGACGGCCGGGTGCGGGTGCTCGACCTGGCCGGCGGCCCGCTCCTGGGCATCGACGCGGCGGCCACGTATCCGACGACACGGGTCGGCCTCGCTCCCGGTTCGGTGCTCGTCCTGTACACCGACGGGCTGGTCGAGTCGCCGGACGTGGACATCGAGGACGCGCTCGCCGAGCTGGGGCAACGGCTCGGCGCGGCCGGGGACATGCCGTTGGACGAGCTGGCGGACTGCCTGGTGCGGCACAGCGCGGCGGCCCGGGAACGCGCCGACGACGTCGCCCTGTTGTTGCTGCGGGCGCGGGGGGACGGCTGAGAGGCGGATGAGCGGCGGGCTCCCCCGCCGTCGGGCCGGGCGCCCGCCCGGGAGCGGACCGCCGCTTCTGGCATGCTCACGACAATGTGGCGTGCCGAGGGACGGGGGCGTACGGCGGGCGGGCGACGGCGGCGGGGAACGGTCGGCGTCGTGCAGGCCGAACCGGCGGTGCCGGCCGTGGGCGGGACCGTCGCGTCGCCGAGACGACCGGTGCGTCAGCCGGGCCTACGCCGCACCGAGACCGACACATGTCGTCCCGGGACCCGCCTGTCGCCCCGGAGCCGGCGTGGCAGCCGGGCAGGCGCCGCCGGTCCCGGCGCGTCGTCGGCCGGGGCCGGCCCGTCGCGCCGCGACCGGTGCGGCACCGGGACCCGTGCCGTGCCCGTCGGCCGGTCAGTGGCCGCGGCCCCGGCCGTTCCCGTGGCCGCTGCCCGTCTGGGGCGTGCCCGCCGGGGAGTCGCCGCCCGTGCCGGGGCTCTGGGCCGTGCCCGAGCCGTCGCCCGGCACGGCCGCGGAGCCGTCGCCGGACCGGCCGCCGCCGGCCTGGTCGCCCGCCTGGTCGCCGGCCCCCGCGGCGCCGTCGCCTCCTTGGCCGCCGGAGCCCGCACCGAATGTCGCCCCGGTCGCCTGGAGGGCGGTGGTGACCGGCTGGAAGAAGGTCTCGCCGCCCTGGGTGCAGTCGCCGCTGCCGCCCGAGGTGAGACCGACCGCGCCGCCGTCCTGGGTGAACAGGGAGCCGCCGCTGTCGCCCGGCTCCGCGCAGACGTCGGTCTGGATGAGGCCGGTCACGGTGTCCACACCGTTCGGGTCGGTCTCGCTCTGGAAGTTGACCGTGGCGTCGAGGCCGGTCACCGTCCCGTTGTGCAGCCCGGTGGTGCTGCCCATGCGGAACACGGTCTCGCCGACGGTCGCCTCCGCGGCCCCGGTGATCTGCACGCTCTGCCCGCCCCCCACGTCCACCGCGCTGGGCGCCTCGGTGGCGGGGTCGTCGTACTTGACGAGGGAGAAGTCGTTGCCCGGGAAGGCCGCCTGGTCGACGGTGGCGACGGGCCGCCCGTTCTGCGAGTCGGCCCACTGCTTGGCGGCGACGCCGCAGTGACCGGCCGTCAGGAAGGCGGGGCTGCCGTCGGCGGCCGTGACGTTGAAGCCGAGGGAGCAGCGCACGGTGCCGCCCTGCGCCTGCGCGAAGATGGCGTCGCCGCCGGATGCGAACGTCCGGAAGGCGCCGGCGGACCGCTTGAGGGTGGCCATGCCCTCGCCGAGGCCGCGGACGGTGGACCGGAGCTTGTTCCACTCGGCGCCGGTGACCGTGCGGTCGGCGGTGACGACGACCTTGTCGGTGCGTGGGTCCACGGTCCACGACGTGCCGGGGATGGTGGCGCTCGTCCTCAGGGTGCGTGCGGCCGACTTGAGGGCGGCGGCGCTGTTGCCGACCCGGCGGACGTCCGCACCCGCCTTCTCGGCCCGCGCCACGGTCTCGTCGTCCGCGCCCGCCACGTTCACCACGAGCCGCTGTTTGGCGCTGTCGTAGTAGGCGCCGGCGTACGCGGTCCCGAGTGTTCCGGCGAGCCGGGAGGCGACGTCCGCGGCGTCCTTCGCCGCGAAGATCCTGGGGGCGTCGGCGCCGGTCGCGGCGTCCTGGGCGGCGTCGGCGTGCGGGAGCAGCAGCACCGCCGCACCGAGCGCCATCACGCCGCCCGCCGCCATCGCGGCCTTGCGCTTCGGAATTCGCTTGTGACTCAAACTTCTCGACCTCCTGGGGGCGGGGTCCGTGCCGCCGTACGGCGGCGGATCGGGGCGCGTCTGGCTGGCAGTTGGTACGCACCCGGAGCGCGGGGCGTTCAAACCGGTACGCCGGCTCACGCGGCACCGGCCCGGATCGGCGCGCGCACCGTGAACACACTCCGCTGTCACCCGGCGCCCCGAAGGTGACGCTCCGTCACGGACCAGGAGCGGAATCCCTGCTTCAGGGAATCTGCACAGCGCGTGCCCAGCGAGGTCACCAGGCGCGGCCGATCTGCACAACCGCCGCGTCCGTGACGCGCGTTTGGCGCCAAGTGCCCCGTTCGGCCTCCGGGTGGGCAAGGGTGTGCGTGGGCCGATGCCGTGCGGCATGTGAAGAAGTGGCCGACGACTCGTGCCCGCACATCCACGCAAGAGACCTCTTGATGGGCAAGTGCGCTGGTGAGAGCCCTGCACAAGTGGAAGCCGCGGGGCGCGTCGTGCTTTGATCCATCGCACCGCAGGGGCCGGCCGGGACGCTTGGGAAACAGGCGGCCGGCGCCCGTGGCCGCGGTCCTCCGCCCGTCTCGGGCGGGGCCGTTCCCCCCTTGTAACAACCCCCACACGAAGGGAAGTTCCAGCATGAACTCCACCCCCCAGGTCGAGACCGCCGAGATCTCGGACGCCGAGCTCGACTCCATCTCCGGCGGCCTGTCCGTGCACGCCCTCGGCACCGTCACCGGCCTGGTGGACGGCGTCGCCCCGGTGACCGGCCTGGTCGACACGGCCGTCGGCACCGTCGAGGGTGTGACCGGTCTGAACACCGCGCCGGTCACCAACCTGGTCGCCGGTCTCTGAGCGCACCGCGCTGCCGCCGAGCCCCCGGAGCCGTCCACCGGTTCCGGGGTTCTCGGACGTTCCGAAGAAGTTCCTTCGGCCTTTGACCCCCGAAGAAGTCTCCCCAGGTGAGGGAAGTTCCGTGCAGTTCCGTCAACAGGCCCTCGCCAGGCTCCAGTCACCCGAAGAGCTGGACCTCCCGGTCCGGCTCGCCCGCCCCCGCGGCGGCATCGTGCTGGCCGTGACACTGGTCGCCCTGGCCGCCGCCTGCGGCTGGGCGGTGACCGGCTCGGTGGCCACCACGGTCGCCGCACCCGCCGTGCTCACCCACGCGCAGGGCAGTTACGTGTTGCAGAGCCCGGTCGCCGGTCAGGTCACGGCCGTGCTGGCCGAGGAGGGCGAGCGGCTGCCGGCCGGCGCGCCGGTGCTGAAGGTGCGTACCGCCCGGGGCGAGACGGTGGTGCGCACGGTCGCCGCGGGCCGGGTGACCACCCTCGCCGCCGCGCTGGGGCAGATCGTCGCCACCGGTTCGGACGTGGCCGCCGTGGAGAAAGTCGCCCATGCCGCGGACCCGTTGTACGCGACGGTGTACGTGCCCGCGCAGAGCGGCGCCTCGGTCCCGGTCGGCGCGGCCGTGGACCTGACTGTGTCCTCCGTGCCGGCGGAGCGCTTCGGCGTGCTGCGCGGCCGGGTGACGGCGGTGGACCGCACGGCCCAGTCCGTGCAGCGGATCGGCGCGTTCCTCGGAGACGCCCGGCTGGGAGAGCAGTTCGCGGGGAAGGGCCGGCCGGTCGCCGTGCTGGTGCGGCTCGAGACGGCCGCGACGAAGAGCGGGTACCTGTGGTCGTCGGCGGACGGACCGCCGTTCCGGCTGGACTCGATGACGCTCGCCGACGCCTCGATCCGGCTGGCCGGCCGGCATCCCGTCGACTGGCTGCTGCCGTGAGCGCCGCCCCGCAGACCCGGGGCCGCCGGCGCGCCGCCGCGCCCCGCAGGCCCCCCGCTTCCCGGCGGCGCGGCCGGACCGTGCGCACCCCCACGGTGCTCCAGATGGAGGCCGTGGAGTGCGGTGCCGCCTCGCTGGCGATGGTGCTCGCCCACTACGGCCGCCATGTGCCGCTGGAGGAGCTGCGCATCGCCTGCGGCGTCTCCCGCGACGGTTCGCGGGCGAGCAATCTGCTGAAGGCGGCGCGCGGTTACGGTCTCACCGCCAAGGGCATGCAGATGGACACCGCCGCCCTCACCGAGGTGAAGGCACCGGCGATCCTGTTCTGGGAGTTCAACCACTACGTCGTCTACGACGGCACGGGCCGGCGGCTGGGCCGGCGCGGGGTGTACGTCAACGACCCCGGCAAGGGGCGGCGGTTCGTGCCCATGGAGGAGTTCGACGCCTCCTTCACGGGTGTGGTGCTGGTGCTGGAGCCGGGTGAGGGTTTCACCAAGGGCGGGCGCAGACCGGGCATCCGCGGCGCGTTGCCGGCCCGGCTGCGCGGCACCGCGGGCGCGCTGCCGGTGGCGGTGCTGGCGAGCCTGCTGCTGGTGGCGGTGGGCGCGGCGGTGCCCGCGCTCAGCCGCACCTACATCGACACGTATCTCATCGGCGGCCAGTCGTCGCTGCTGGGTGTGCTGTTCGCCGCGATGGCCGCGTGTGTGCTGTTCACGGTGGCGCTGACCTGGTTGCAGCAGGCCAATCTGCTGCACGGGCGAATCGTCTCCTCGACGCTGACCGGCGCCCGGTTCCTGCGCCATCTGCTGCGGCTGCCGGTGACGTTCTTCGCCCAGCGCAGCCCGGCCGACCTGGTGCAGCGGCTCCAGTCCAACGACGCGGTCGCCGAGACGCTGGCCCGCGATCTGGCCGCGGCCGGGGTGGACGCGGTGGTCGTGGTGCTGTACGCGGTGCTGCTGTACACCTACGACCCGCAGCTGACCGCCGTCGGCATCGGAGTGGCGCTGCTCAACATCGTGGCGATGCGGGTGGTCGTACGGCTGCGCGCTACGCGGACGGCGAAGCTGCGGGCGGACACCGCGCGACTCACCAACACCGCCTACAACGGGCTCCAGTTGATCGAGACGATGAAGGCGACCGGTGGCGAGGACGGCTACTTCCGCACCTGGGCCGGACAGCACGCCACCACGCTGGAGGAGCAGCAGCGGCTGGGTGTGCCGGGCGCCTGGCTGGGTGTGGTGGCGCCGACGCTCGCCACGGTCAACAGCGCCCTGATCCTGTGGATCGGCGGGATGCGGGCCGTGGAGGGGCACATCTCGGTGGGTCTGCTGGTCGCCTTCCAGGCGCTGGTGGCCCGTTTCACCGCGCCGCTGACCCGGCTCACCGGCGTCGCGGGCCGGATCCAGGACTTCGCGGCCGATGTGGCCCGTCTCAAGGACGTGGAGGACTTCCGCACCGACCCGCTGCACACCCGGTCCGGCGCGGGGGACTCGACGCGGCGGCTGCGCGGTCATGTCGAGCTGGAGAACGTCTCGTTCGGCTACAGCCCGCTGGACGAGCCGCTGCTGAGCGGGTTCGACCTGCGGGTGGGGCCGGGCCAGCAGGTGGCGCTGGTGGGCGGGTCCGGCAGCGGCAAGTCGACGGTGTCCCGGCTGATCTCTGGTCTGTACGCGCCGTGGGAGGGGGTGATCCGCATCGACGGGCAGCGGCTGGCGGACATCCCGCGCGGTGCGCTGGCGGCGTCGGTGTCCTTCGTGGACCAGGAGGTGTTCCTCTTCGAGGGCACGGTCCGCGACAACGTCGCCCTGTGGGACCCGTCGGTCCCGGACGAGGCGGTGGTGGAGGCGCTGCGGGACGCCGCCCTGTACGACGACATCGCCCGGCGGCCGGGCGGCATCCGCAGCAGGGTGGAGCAGGACGGCCGCAACCTGTCCGGCGGACAGCGCCAACGCCTGGAGATCGCGAGGGCGTTGGTGCGCCGGCCGAGCATCCTGGTGCTGGACGAGGTGACCAGTGCCCTGGACGCGGAGACCGAGCAGGTGGTGATGGACAACCTGCGCCGGCGCGGCTGCGCCTGTGTGGTGATCGCGCACCGGCTGTCCACGGTGCGCGACAGCGACGAGATCGTGGTGCTGCGGCACGGCACGGTGGTCGAACGCGGGCGGCACGAGGAGCTGCTGGCGCGCGGCGGGGCGTACGCGGCGCTGGTCGGGGAGCGGTGAGATGACGGAGACGACGGCGGTGCACGGGAGCGATCCGGTCCTCGGCGCGCTCGGTTCGCTGGGCGCGCCCGTGGACTGCGCGGGCTCGAACCGGCTGGATCTGGCGGGCCCGCAGGTGCTGTGGCTGGTCACGGCCGGCGAGCTGGACCTGTTCGCGGTGGACGCGGAACGGCAGGGGCACTGGCACCATCTGGGCCGGCTGGCGGCGGGCTCGCTGCTGCTGGGCCCGGCGCCCGGGCCGCGCCACACGCTGGTGGCCCGGCCGCTGCGGGACTGCGCGGTGCGCCGCATCGGGCTGCGCGAGCTGTACCGGCCGGCGCCCACCGAGACCTGGTCGTGGGACGAGTACGGGCGGCCGCAGCACGTGCCGCCGGCGGCCGGCGGTCTGGAGTACGCGCTCGCGCTCGGTCTCGGCCGCAGCCTGTCGGTGCTGTTCCAGGCCCCGCTGGCGACCGACCGGCCCGCCGCGCCCGCCGACGACGAGGTGTTCTGGATGCAGGTGCCGCCGGGCAGCGTCCAGTACGGGGCGCTGTACGGCGCGGAGGCCGCCGCCGATCTGCTGATGGACCCGGCGGTGTGGCAGTCGGTGGTCGACCAGCAGTACCGGCTGCTGACGGCGCTGGACCGCTGGATCGAGGAGCTGGAGCAGGCCCACGAGACGCGGACGGCCGCGGGGATCGCGGCCGGTGAGGCGGTCCGGGACCGGGCCGACCGGACGCTGCTGGCGTCCATCGGCCGGTCCGCGGCGCACCGGGTGACGGCCGCCGACGCGGACGCCGTGTACGCGGCCTGCCGGCTGGTCGCCCGGGCCGCCGGGATCGCCCTGGCGGACCCGCCGCAGTCGGGCACGGTCAGCGACCGGCTCGATCCGGTGGAGCAGGTGGCCCTGGCGTCCCGGGTGCGCAGCCGGGTGGTGCGGCTGGAGGGCCGCTGGTGGCGGGAGAACACCGGCCCGCTGGTGGGCCGGCGGGCGCTGTCGGGGGCGCCGGTGGCGCTGCTGTGGCGGCGCGGCGGCTATGCGGCCGTGCATCCGGCGACCGGGCGCGCGACGCCGGTCGGGCCGGGCAACGCAAAGGAGTTCGAGCCGCGCGCGGTGATGTTCTACCGGCCGCTGCCCGAGCGTCGGCCCGGTCCGCTCGGCCTGCTGCGGTTCTGTCTGCGCGGCAGCCGGGGCGATATGCTGAACCTGCTGGTCAGCGGGCTGGTGACGGTGGTTCTCGGGGCGCTCGTGCCGGTGGCGACGGGGCGGGTGCTCGGACAGTACGTGCCGCGGGCCGAGCGTGAGCCGATCGCGCAGGTGTGTCTGGCGGTGCTGGTCAGCGGTGTGGTGGCGGCGGCGTTCCTGCTGCTGGAGAACCTGACGGTGCTGCGTCTGGAGGGGCGCGTCGAGGCGACGCTGCAACCGGCCGTGTGGGACCGGCTGCTGCGGCTGCCGACGCGGTTCTTCACCGAGCGGTCCACCGGTGAGCTGGCGAGCGCGGCCATGGGGGTCAGCGCGATCCGCCGGCTGCTGGCGGGGGTCGGCCCGGTGGTGGCGCAGTCGCTGACCGTGGGCGCGATGAACCTGGTGCTGCTGTTCTGGTACAGCGCCTCGATGGCGTGGGCGGCGGTCGGCATGCTGGTGGTGATCGCGGCGGTGTTCTCGGGGCTCGGGCTGTGGCAGGTGCGCTGGCAGCGGCGGCTGGTGGTCCTCACCAACAAGCTGAACAACCAGGCGTTCCAGACGCTGCGCGGGCTGCCGAAGCTGCGGGTGGCCGCTGCCGAGAACTACGCGTACGCCGCCTGGGCCGAGCAGTTCGCGCGCGGCCGCGAACTCCAGCGGCGGGTGGGCCGGATCAAGAACGTGACGACGGTGCTGGGCGCGGTGTACCTGCCGGTGTGCACGCTGCTGATGTTCATGCTGCTGGCCGGTCCGGCGCGGGGTTCGATGTCGGCGGCGGCCTTCCTGACGTTCAGCACCTCGGTGACGATGCTGCTGACCTCGGTGACCTCGCTGACCGGCGCGTTCGTGTCGGCGGTGGCGGCGCTGCCGCTGCTGGAGGAGATCCGGCCGGTGCTGGACGCCGTGCCGGAGGTGTGCGCGGGCAGCACCCGGCCGGGGCCGCTGTCCGGGGCGGTCGAGGCGCGGCGGCTGTCGTTCCGGTACTCCGCCGACGGGCCGCTGGTTCTGGACGACGTGTCCTTCCAGGTGCGGCCGGGCGAGTTCGTGGCGGTCGTCGGGCCGAGCGGCTGCGGGAAGTCCACCCTGCTGAGGCTGCTGATCGGCTTCGACAAGCCGCTGTCCGGCAGTGTGCTCTACGACGGCCAGGACCTCGCGGCGCTGGACCGCTCCGCGGTGCGCCGGCAGTGCGGGGTGGTGCTCCAGCACGCGCAGCCGTTCACGGGATCGATCCTGGACGTCATCCGGGGCACCGAGCCGTGCTCGCCGGAGGAGGCGATGGCGGCGGCCGAACTGGCGGGTCTGGCCGAGGACATCCGGCGGATGCCGATGGGCCTGCACACCCTGGTGGCGGGCGGCGGATCGGTCTCGGGCGGCCAGCGGCAACGGCTGATGATCGCCCAGGCCCTGGTGCGGCGGCCGAGGATCCTCTTCTTCGACGAGGCGACCAGCGCCCTGGACAACGAGACGCAGCGCATCGTGATCGACAGCACCCGCAAGCTGAACGCCACCCGGATCGTCATCGCGCACCGCCTGTCCACGGTGCTGGACGCCGACCGGGTCGTGGTGATGCGCGACGGCCGGATCGTGCAGCAGGGGCCGCCGGCGGAGCTGCTCGCGGACGGGAACGGGCCGCTGCACGAGCTGGTGCGCCGGCAACTGGCCTGAATCCCCGCCGGTTGCCCCCGTCACCGGGCCGGAATGAGACGTTCCCTGTCGTTCACCCGCCGTCCATGCGTCGTTGGACATGCCGTCGGGCGTACGGATCGGCCCGGCGGGTAGCTCCCGGCCATGCGAATCAGCGTGGTGGACGTGGGGTCGAACACGGTTCGGCTGGTGGTGGCGGACGCGGCGGGCGGGGTGCCGTTGCCGGTCCACACCGCCAAGTGGCGGCTGAGACTGTCCGAGGAGGTCTCCCCCGGGCGGGACATACCGCCCGAGGCGGTGGAGCGGCTGGTGCGGGCGGTCGCGGAGGCGAGCGGAACGGCGGCCCGCTGGGGCGCGCCCGGTCCGCTGGCCTTCGCGACCGCCGTGGTGCGTAACGCGCCCAACCGGCTCCAGGTGCTGCGCGCGGTGCGGGCCGGCACCGGGGTGGAGCTGTGCACGCTGCCCGGCGAGGTCGAGGCCGAGCTGACCTTCCTGGCGGCGCGGCGCTGGGCGGGCTGGCGCTCCGGGCCGCTCGCGCTGCTCGACGTCGGCGGCGGCTCCCTGGAGGTCGCCTTCGGGCGGGGCCGGCTGCCCGACTTCGTGGCCTCGCTGCCGCTGGGCGCCGGCCGGCTCACCCACGAGTTCTTCGCCGACGAGGACCCGCCCTCGCCGGAGCGGGTCAGGGCGCTGCGGCGGCGGGTCCGCCACCAGCTGCGGGACGTGGCCGCACGGATCCGCTGGGAGGGGCCGCGCACGGCGGTGGTCACCTCGCGTACGTTCCAGCAGCTGGGGCGGTTGTGCGGGGCCGCGCCCGGGCGGTACGGGCCGTTCGTGGAGCGGCGGTTGCGGCGCGGGGAGCTGCGCCGGGCCGTGGACCGGCTGGCCGCCCTGCCGGCCGCCGAGCGCTCCGCGCTGCCCGGCATCTCCGCGCCACGGGCCGCGCAGAGCCTGGCGGGCGCGGTGGTCGGCCACACGGCGATGAAGCTGTCCGGGCTGAAGACGGCCGAGGTGTGCCCGTGGGCGATCCGCGAGGGCGTGCTGCTGCGGCACCTGGAGGACGGGCCGTCCTGGTGGGCGGAGGTCGCCCGGCTGAGCGAGGACGCCGCGCCCCCGGAGCCCGTGCCGCTGCGGATCGCGAGCGCGACCCGGTGAAGCGGGTGAAGACGGGAAGACGTAACCGGACCGGGCCGTACCGGACCCGGACGAGGCCCCGATCCGGGCCGGGCCGCGCCCGGCCCCGAGACAGGACCGCACCGACTTCAGGCGAGGAGCGAGAACCATGCCCGACAACGACGGCACGCAGCACCACGACCGCCCGCAGACCGCGCTCGGCGAGGTCCTGCGCGAGTTCGAGAAGGCCGAGACGGACGTGGACGAGTCCCGGGAGAAGCGGCACCGCGGCGAGGCCGCCGAGGCGATCACCCCGAACGCGGGAGCGGAGGAAGAGGCCCAGGAGGAGTCCGAGGACCACTAGCGCCTGATCACGGGGAGGATGGCCGCGGGCGCCCCGGGTACCCGGGTTCCATGGACGACGATCGCCGAGGACCCCAGCTGCCGCCCGCCCGGGGCCCGCTCTCCGCAGCCGTGACGGCCCACCTGCTCGACACCGGCCCGCTCCCCCGCCCCGCGGACGCCGGGGCCGCCGACCCGTACGGCGACGACCTCCAGCTGGCCCTGTACCAGTGCTACGAACTGCACTACCGCGGGTGGGCGGGGGTGGCCGCGGGGCGTGAGTGGGACCCGGACCTGCTGCGGGTGCGGGCGGCGCTGGAGGACCGCTTCCTGACCGCCCTGCGCGCCGACACGCCCGGCCACGGCAGTCTCGACGAGGCGCTCGGCGAGCTGCTGGTCGAACCGGTCGACGGTGCGGGCGTCTCCCACTTCCTGCGGGACGAGGGCGAGTTGTGGCAGCTGCGCGAGTACGCCGCCCAGCGCTCCCTGTACCACCTCAAGGAGGCCGACCCGCACGCCTGGGTGCTGCCGCGGCTGTGGGGCCGGGCCAAGGCGGCGATGGCGGCGGTGGAGTTCGACGAGTACGGCGGCGGCCGGGCGGCCCGCGTCCACGCCCGGCTGTTCGCGGACCTGATGACGGACCTCGGGCTGGACACGACGTACGGCCGCTATCTGGACGCGGCCTCGGCGGAGGTCCTGGCCACGGTGAACATGATGTCCCTGTTCGGGCTGCACCGGTCGCTGCGCGGGGCGCTGGTGGGGCACTTCGCGGCGGTGGAGATCACCTCCTCGCCCGGTTCCCGGCGGCTGGCCGAGGCGATGCGCCGCACGGGCGCGGGCCGGGCCGCCGAGTTCTTCTACGACGAGCACGTCGAGGCCGACGCGGTGCACGAGCAGGTCGTCCGCCACGAGGTGATCGCGGGCCTGCTGGAGGAGGAGCCGCACCTGGCGGCCGACGTGGCCTTCGGCATCGACGCGACCGGGTTCCTGGAGGACCGGTTCGGCGGCCGGCTGCTCGCCGACTGGCGGGCGGGCCGCTCCTCGCTGCGCGTGCCCCTGGCGATGACGGAGACGGTCCCCGCCTCCTGATATTCCACGGGTTACGGGGTACTCGCGTGGCGTGAGTGAACTGGTACTTCCGGGCGTCTACGCCCCGCAGGACGACACCGCCCTCCTGGCCGAGGCCCTGGGCGACGAATTGCTGCGGCCCGGCACCGAGGTCCTCGACGTGGGCACGGGGAGCGGCGCGCTCGCGCTGGCGGCCGCCCGGCGGGGCGCCGATGTGACCGCGGTCGACGTGTCCCGGCGGGCCGTGTGGAGCGCCCGCCTCAACGCCTGGGTGCGCCGACTGCCGGTCCATGCCCGCCGGGGCAACCTCTTCGGTCCGGTGCGCGGCCGGACCTTCGACCTCGTCCTGGCCAATCCGCCCTACGTCCCGGCCCCCGGCGCACGGCACGCACCGCGCGGGCGGGCGCGGGCGTGGGACGCGGGTCACGACGGGCGCGAGGTGCTGGACCGGATCTGTCAGGAGGCCCCCGGTCTGCTGCGGCCCGGCGGGGTGCTGCTGATCGTGCACTCCGCGCTCAGCGGCCCCGACCGCACCCTGGAGCTGCTGCGCGGGACCGGGCTGAAGGCCTCCGTGGTGCGGCGCCGCTGGATCGCCTTCGGCCCGGTGCTGCGGGCGAGACGGGAGTGGCTGCGCGAGCGCGGACTGCTCGCCTCGGACGACGAGAAGGAAGAGCTGGTGGTCATCCGTGCCGAACGACCCCTCTGACGGCGCCGGGGACGCCCGCCGGACGCCGGCCCGCCGGATCACCATGCAGCGCCAGGGCCCGATCCTGGTGGACGGTCCGGTCGAGGTGGAGCTGGAGGACGGCACCACGGTCACCTCGGACCGGTGGCGGGTGGCGCTGTGCACCTGCCGCCGCAGCCGCCGCTACCCGTGGTGCGACACCAGTCACCGCAAGCGGGTGTAGCAGCGGTCCTCCGCACGCGAAGAAGCCGTGCACGGAGAAGCCGTGTACGGGAAGACAGCGAAAGATGTCAGGGACCGGCGGGAGGCCCCACTCCGCCCGCCGGCCCCTGTCGCGGGATCACCGCCGGTTCCCGTGCCGGGCCGCGCACTCCCCAGTCACGCGGCCCATCGTGCTGCCCGGGAACCGTGCGATCCCGGCTCTAGAACGCGAAGACGCTCGTCATGGCGGCGTTCTTCACGCACTCGTTGGCGAAGGTGCGCTCGTAGGAGACGCGCTTGCCCTGCCAGACTCCGGCGGCCGTGACCACCACGGGGTTGTACTCCTTGGTGCACAGCACGCCGCCGCCGGTCAGGGCGTCGAAGTCGCCGCCCACGGCGCGTAGTTCGGCGCACGCGTCGGGTGCGGCGGGGTGGGTCCCGGAGGCCGTGGGCGCGCAGGTGAGGGTGACGGCACGCTCCGGCGTGGCGGTGGCGGCGGCCGACCCGTGGCCCACGGTGAGCACCAGGGCCGAGGGAGCGTACAGCGAGGCGGGGGCGGCGGCCGGGGCGGCGAGGGCGGCCCCGGTGAGCGGTCCGCAGACGGCGGTGGCCGTCAGACCGAGGGTCGCTGCCCAGCGCGCGGTGTTCCGCATTGTGTGCTTCCTTCCGCAGGGTTCGATGAGAGATGCCCGTCCGGCGCGGTCGGTGCCGGACCCGGCGAGCGGGAGTCTGCCGAGTCCGCCACCGAAACTCACATCGAACCCACGGGTTTCGGTAACCTTGCGTATTGAATCAGTGGCGTGAAGTCACGGAATTCGAACGTTCCGACCCCGGAATCACGGGCCCGACAGGCACAAGATCCAGCCGGGTGGCGCGTTCTCCCGTGCTCCGCAATCGACTTGAAACACTCCCGTCATACATGCCGGAACGTTCCCGCAGAGGGGTGCGACGGCGTCGGCGACCGCTCTCAGATCTCCCAGGACCGCAGCCGGTCCGCCGCGCCGTACACGTCCGTCTTGCCGGACATCAGATCGCGGGCGAGATCGACGAGGGCGCCGTAGGGCGGGTCGATGCCGACGCCGCTGACGTACATGTAGGCGACGGCCGTCGCGCAGGCGAAGCGGGCGTTGGCCGAGGGCAGCGGCTTGAGCACGGCGAGGGTGTGCAGCAGGGCGGCGGCCCGCCAGGCGGCGTCGGAGTCCACGCCCAGCCGGGGCGGGTCCACGCGATGGCGGGCGACGGCGGCGACCAGGGCCGAGAAGTCGTCGACCGCGGGCTGGTCCGGCAGCACTTCCTCATGGCGCTGGAGCAGCCAGGGCACGTCGATGTGGATGACGGGGGTCATCGGTCAGGCGGCTCGTCCCTCGCCCCTCGTGGGCGGCTCGTCGTCGGGGAACGCGGCGGCGAATTCTTCGGCGTGGCCGGCGAAGAACCGGCGGAAGGCCTCGGCGCCCTCCTGGAGGGCCCGGTGCCGGGCTATGTCGGCGGCGGCGGCCTCACGCACGAGCGCCTTCATCGACGTACCGCGTTCCTTGGCGATCTGGCGCAGGTCCTCCAGCTCGCGGTCACTGAACTCCACATTGAGCGCTGGCATGCTCCAAACGGTACCGCGAGGGTACTTTCACGTAAATAGCCGCTGGTCACAGCGGCGCGATCACGGTACCGAAACCGGCGCGCGACGGATCGTCCGGCGCGCGGGGAGCGCCCCGTGCGGCGGGGCGCGCGCCCGGCTCAGGTCGCCCCCGCGCCGCCGTACCGGGGGCGCCCCGGTACGGAAAGGGGGGTCGGCGACCGCGCGCCACGGGGACGCACTAGGCTGGATCGCGAGTGACACACGTCTGATCACTGTGAGTGTGCGCGATGGAGTGGCGATGAGCCCGGTGTATCCGTTCGACGATGCCGCCACGGCCCGGGCCGTCGTCGACGAACGGGGCCTGCTCGCCGAGTGGAACGAAGGCGCGCGCCGGCTGCTCGGCTGGGCGCCCGAGGAGGTCGTGGGCGGACCGGCCGGCCGGCTGCTGGCCGAGGGTGCGCAGGCGCCGGCCGTGCCCGCGGAGCACCGCTGGACCGGCACGCTGGACCTGCGCCACCGCGACGGGCACACCGTCCCCGTGTGGCTGCTGGCGCACCACCGCCGGCCCGAGGACGGCGGCGACTGGCTCCTGGTCACCCCGCTGGAGGGCGGCCCGGCGCCGGCGCCGGACGATCCGCTGCTGCGGGCGCAGCTGCTGCAGTCCCCGTGCGCCGTCGCGGTCTACGACGGGCGGCTGCGCCTGCACGCCGTGAACGACGCCATGGCGGAAGTCATCGGCGTCTCGGGGGAACGGCTGCGGGGCCTGCGGCACTCCGAGATCGGCGGCCGGCCGCACAGCCAGGACATCGAGTCGTACATGCTCCGGGTGCTCGACACCGGCCGGAGCCACGACGTGCGGACGTACGTCTCGACCGGCGAGGACGAGCGGCTGAGCGCCTGGCTGGCCCGGGTCTCCCCGGTCAAGGACGCCGACGGGCGGGTGCTCGGGGTGTGCGTCGCCGTGCACGACTTCACCGAGCAGTACCGGGCGCGCGAGCGGCTCCAGCTGGTCAACGAGGCCAGCGCCCGCATCGGCACCACCCTCGACGTCACCCGGACGGCGCAGGAGCTGGCCGACGTCTGCGTCCCCTCGCTCGCCGACTTCGTCAGCGTCTATCTGGTGGACCCGCCCGAGCAGGACGGCGAACTGCCCATCGGGCCGCTGAAGGTCCCCGTCTCGCTGCGCCGCGTCGCGCACCGCTCGGCCGGTCCGGGTGAGCCCGAGGCCATGTTCCCGCCCGGCCGGAGCGAGGTGTACCCGGCCGTCTCGCCGCAGGGCGCCGCGCTGCTGGCCGGCCAGCCGATCGTGGTGTCGCAGCAGTCGGGCGACCTGGAGAAGTGGCTCGCCTGGGACCCCGAGCGCGTTCTGCTCGCCCGGCGCCTCGGCATCCACTCCACGATGTCGGTGCCGATCCTGGCCCGGGGCGTCACCCTGGGCGTCGCCGTCTTCACCCGCTTCCAGCACCCGCACCCGTTCATGCCGGACGACGTGCTGCTCGCCGAGGACGTCACGGCCCGGGCCGCCGTCTGCATCGACAACGCCCGCCGCTACTCCCGCGAGCGGGAGACCGCGCTCGCCCTCCAGCGCAGCCTGCTGCCGCGCTCCCTGCCGCGCACCGCCGGCGTGCAGGCGGCCTCCCGCTACCTCCCGGCGGCCCGCGCCGACGTGGGCGGCGACTGGTTCGACGTGATCCCGCTGTCCGGGATGCGGGTGGCGCTGGTGGTCGGGGACGTCATCGGGCACGGGGTGCGGGCCTCGGCCGCCATGGGCCGGCTGCGCACCGCCGTGCGCACCCTCGCCGACATCGATCTCGCCCCGGACGAGCTGCTCACCCATCTGGACGACGTGGTGGTGCGGATGTCCGCCGAGGGCGGCGACGACGGGCCCGGCGAGGTCGGCGCGACCTGTCTGTACGCGGTCTACGACCCGGTCTCCCGGCGGTGCACTCTCGCCCGCGCCGGGCATCCCTCGCCGGTGCTGCTGCCGCCGGACGGCCCGCCGCACCGGATCGACCTGCCGGCCGGGCCGCCGCTCGGTCTGGGCGGGCTGCCGTTCGAGTCGGCGGTGCTGGAGCTGCGCGAGGACAGCGTGCTGTCGTTCTACACCGACGGGCTGCTGGAGAGCCGGGAACGGGACGTGGAGGCCGGGTACCGGCTGCTGTGCGCGGCGCTGGCCGCCGGGGCCGGCTCCCTGGAGGAGACCTGCGACCGGGTCCTGCACGCCCTGCTGCCCGGCGGCAGCGCCGGCGACGACGTGGCCCTGCTGCTGGCCCGCACCAAGGGCCTGCCCGCCTCCCAGGTGGCGACCTGGGACATCCCCGACGACCCCTCGCTGGTGGCCCCGATCCGCAAGCAGGTCGTCGAACAGCTGGACGACTGGGGGTTGAGCATGGCCGCGTTCACCGCCGAACTGGTGGTGAGCGAACTGGTCACCAACGCCATCCGGTACGGCGCCCCGCCGATCCGGCTGCGGCTGATCCACGACGAGACGCACCTGATCTGCGAGGTGTCCGACACCAGCAGCACCGCCCCGCATCTGCGCCGCGCCAAGACCTGGGACGAGGGCGGCCGGGGCCTGCTCCTGGTCGCGCAGCTCACCCAGCGCTGGGGCAGCCGGCACACCCCTGAGGGCAAGACCATCTGGGCCGAGCTGAGCCTGCTCGACGGGGAGTGAGGGGCGCGCGGGCGGCCCCGCACACCGGCCACGGCACCGGTCCCGCCGCCCGCTGTCGCGCCGCCGTCCGGGACCGCCCGCCGGTCAGGACCCCGCGGCCAGCCAGGGCCTGACCTGTCGGCGGGCCTCGTGCAGCCGTGACTTCAGGGTCCCGAGCGGGATACCGGCGCGCTCGGCGGCCTCGGCGTACTCCAGCTGGCAGATGTCCCGGTACACCAGCGGCGCCACCAGGTGGGGATGTTCCCGCTCGAGCCGGTCCAGCGCCTCCAGCAGATCGATCCGGGAGCCGGCGATGACACTGGTGGTGCGCGGGTCGACGTACCGCTCGGGCTCGATGGCGGCCGGGTGCTCGGCGGCGCGCCGCTTGAGTTCGCGGTACTTCTGCCGGCAGCAGTTGGCGACCACCGTGTAGAGCCAGGTGCTGAACCTGCTGCGTCCTTCGAACGTGTCGATCTTCCGGGTGATCTGGAGCAGCACGTCCTGCGCCGCCTCCTCCGCGTCCTCGCGGCAGGGCAGGAAGCGCCCGCAGCGCCGCAGCAGCTCCGGCCGGATCCCCGTGAGGAGTTCCGCCAGCGCCGCGCCGTCACCGGCGGCGGCGCGCCGGGCGAGTTCTTCGGTCGGCGCCTCGTCCGGCACGTGGGTCCTCCTCGGAGTCGATCTCAGGGCAGGCATGATAGTCGTATGCACTCCGTCGACCGGATCGGCCGTTACCGGCTCGAAGGGCGCCTCGGCACCGGCGCCTTCGGCACGGTGTGGCTCGCCCACGACGAGGACCTCGACGCCCCGGTGGCGGTGAAGGTCCTCGCCGAGAACTGGGCGCACCGCCTCGATGTGCGCGAGCGGTTCCTGTCCGAGGCGCGGCTGCTGCGCAAGGCGGGCTCGCCGCGGGTGGTCCAGGTCCACGACATCGGCGAACTGCCCGACGGCAGGCCGTACTTCGTCATGGAGTACGCCGACGCGGGCACCCTCGCCGACCTGCTCGCCGCGGGCCCGCTGCCGGTGGCCGAGGCGCTGCGGCTGACCGCGCTGGCCGCCCGCTCCGCGCACGCGCTGCACGAGGCGGGCATCGTGCACCGGGACGTCAAGCCGAGCAACGTCCTGCTGCGCACCGCGCCCGACGGGACGCGGCGGGTGCTGCTCGCCGACCTGGGGCTCGCCAAGAGCCTCGCGCAGGCCTCGGGACTGACCCTGGCCGCCGGTTCCGAGGGGTACCGGCCACCGGAGCAGGCCGAGCCGGGCGTGGGGATCGACGCGCGGGCCGACGTGTACAGCCTGGGCGCGGTGGGCTACGAACTGGTGACCGGCGCGGTGCCGGCCGCACCGGGCAAGGCCGTACCGCCGGAGCGGCTGCGGCCGGACGTGGACCCGGGCGTGGCGCGGGCGCTGATGCGCGCCCTGGAACCGGACCGCGAGCGGCGCTGGCCGACCGCCGAGGCGCTGGCCGAGGAGCTGGAGAGCTGTGCGGCGGCGGAGCCGGCCGCCCGCCGGCCGCGCGGAGGACGGGTCCGGCACGTGGGACGGCGGCGCGGGCGGTGGGGCCGGGGCGCCGGCCTACCGCGTGGACGACGCGGCCGTGCCGTCGCGCTGGGCGCCGCCGTGGCCGCGGTCGCCGCGGCGGGGGTCGGCCTGGGCGTGGCGCTGTGGCCCGGCATGCCGAAGACGTCCGCCGCGTCCGGTGTCCGGGTCGCCGACGCCACCGGCCGGGTCGCGGTACGGGTGCCGGACGGCTGGGGGCGGCAGCTGCGGGACTCGGGCTGGGACCCGGTGACGCTGGGGCTGCCCGCCGGGCACGAGCCGGGGCTCGCCGTCGCCGACGACCTGACGCACTGGCAGGACCTGGGCGCGGGCGTGGACGGGGTGTTCGTCGGGCTGAGCGAGCACGGTGACGTCACCGCCCGGGTGACCGCCGTCGAGCACTCCGGCTGCCACTACGACGGCGACCGCGCCTACGGCGCCGGGTCGTGGCACGGCCTGGTCCGCGCCTGGAGCGGCTGCCCCGGCGGCGGTCTGCTCACCGAGGCCGCGCTCGTCCCGGCCGGGGCCGCCGGTCAGCCCCAGGTGTACGTGCAGGTCCGCCGGCAGGGTGGCGACGATCCGACCGACCGCGTACTCCGCTCGCTGGAGGTCACCCGGACCCGGTAGGGATGAACACAGGTACGGGTGCGCAGGCCGCGGTCCCCGGCGGGAAGAACTCCCGGGAAGAAAGGTGCGGGAACCGCGAACTTTCCACCCGGACCGCGCATCGGACCTCATGTCGGCGCACGAGGCGCCGGACGCACACGGCACCGTGTGCGACGAACCTCCAGGAGCGTGGATCATGGCGTACACCTCCCCGTCCCGCCGCCGTACGGCCCTGCTCGCCGGCGCGATCGCCGCGCTGGGCCTGCTGACGGGCTGCGGCACCGACCACGGCACGGCGGGCGGACCGCAGAAGGTGCCGGGCACCGCGGCGCCCGCGACAGGCGACACGACGACCGGCGCGGCGGCCGGGAGCACCGCCCCGGGCGGCGGCTCCACCACGGCGGGCCGCACCGCCCCGCCCCCCGGCTCCGCCGCCCCCGCCACCACCGGTCACGCCACCACCTCGGGCACGGGTCCCGCCACGGGTTCCGACAAGAACACCGCCGCGCGGAGCGGCCGCTGCCACACCTCGGAGCTGCGGGCCGCGATCGGCCGGATGGACCCCGGCGCGGGGCAGGAGAACTTCCCGCTGGTCCTCACCAACGTCTCCGGCCGCACCTGCACGGTGCGCGGCTATCCGGGCGCCGCGTTCGTGGACGCCTCCGGCCACCAGCTCGGCCCCGACCCCAAGCGCTCGTCGGGCTCCCCGGCGACGGTCACCCTGAAGCCGGGCGCCAGTGCCTGGGCGGGACTGACCTTCTCCAACCCGGGCGTGAGCGGGGCGCGCACCGCGAAGCCGGCCGCGCTGATCGTCACGCCGCCGGACGAGCGCGACCACCTCACGGTGAAGTGGGCGGCCGGCCAGGTGCCGGTGGGCGGCAACTCCTCGTCCGTGTTCCTGACCGTGCTCAGCCCCGGCACCGCGCCGTGACGCGGCGCTGTCCCCGCACGTCCGCGCGAAGGTGCGACGGCTGTTTGCTTTGATGTGCGGGCACCGTTGACCACGTCCGGAGGACCGAGCCCTGAACACCCCGCTGGCGGAGAGCCTGTCCGTCGTCCTGCTCGTCGCCGTGCTCGCCTGGGCGGTCGTCCGGCCCTTCGGATGGCCGGAGGCCGCCCTGGCGGTGCCCGCCGCCGCGGTCGCCGTCGCCACCGGCGCGATCAGCCCGGACCACGCGCGCGCCGAGGTGGTGCGGCTGGCGCCGGTCGTGGGATTCCTGGCGGCGGTCCTGGTCCTCGCCCACTTCTGCGACGTGGAGGGAGTGTTCCGGGCGTGCGGGGCGTGGATGGCCCGGTGGGCGCGGGGCCGTCCGGTGCGGCTGCTGACGGCGGTGTTCGCGCTGGCGTCGGCGATCACGGCCGCGCTCAGCCTGGACGCCACCGTCGTCCTGCTGACCCCGGTGGTGTTCGCCACCGCCGCCCGCACCGGCGTACGCCCCAAGCCGCATGTCTACGCCTGTACTCATCTGTCCAACACGGCGTCACTCCTGCTGCCGGTCTCCAATCTGACCAACCTGCTGGCGTTCGCGGCGAGCGGGGTGAGCTTCACCCGGTTCGCCGCGCTGATGGCGCTGCCGTGGCTGGTGGCGATCGGCGCGGAGTACGTCGTCTTCCGCCGCTTCTTCGCCCGCGACCTGGCGGCCTCGGCGCCCGCGCCGGGCACCGGCGAGCCGCCCGCGATGCCGGTGTTCGCGCTGGTCACCGTGGGCTGCACCCTCGCCGGTTTCGTCGTGACCTCCACGTTCGGCGTCGAACCGGCGTGGGCGGCGCTGGCCGGGGCGCTGGTGCTGGCCGGGCGGGCTCTGGTGCGCCGCGAGGCCACCGCGCTGAGCGTGGCGCGGGCGGCCTCCCCGGCCTTCCTCGCGTTCGTGCTGGCGCTCGGCGTGGTCGTGCGCGCGGTGGTCGACAACGGGCTCGCGGACGCGCTCGGGCACGTCCTGCCCGGCGGCACCGGACTGCTCGCCCTGCTCGGCACGGCCGCGGTGGCCGCCGTGCTGGCCAATCTGATCAACAATCTGCCGGCGGTGCTGGTCCTGCTGCCGCTGACCGCGCCGGTCGGGCCGGGCGCGGTCCTGGCGGTGCTGCTCGGTGTCAACATCGGACCCAACCTCACCTACGCCGGCTCGCTCGCGACACTGCTGTGGCGGCGGATCGTGCACCAGCACGACCACGGCGTGGACCTGAAGGAGTTCACCCGGCTGGGGCTGCTGGCGGTGCCTGCCGCACTCGTGCCCGCGGTGGTGGCACTGTGGGGAGCGCTGCAGATCGTGTGAGCCGCGCGGTGCGGCCGGGTGAGTCGCGGGGCGCGGCGGGGAAGACCGGAGGCTGAGGGAGGCCGCCGTATGCGTGTGATCGCCTGGCTCGTCGAGGGCACCTGGCCCGCCTGTGTGGACGCCGTGCGCGCCCATGCGCCCGAGGACGCAGAGGTGGTGTTGCTGCACGTCAGCGCAGCGGACGTGCCCGGGGTGGCGCACGGGGCGTTCGCCGGGCTCCTCGGGCGCGGGCACCGCCGGGGGCACGCGCCGGGCGACGGCTGGGAGCGGGACCCGGGCGACCGGCTCGCCGATCTCGGCGACGCCTCCGCGGCCGAGCTGCTGGACGCGGCGGCGGCCCGGCTGGGCCGGCCGTGCACGCGGCTGGAGCGGGCCGGGCGGGTCGAGCGGCAGGTGGTGGAGGCCGCCGACGACGCCGATCTGCTGGTGCTGGCCCGCGACGGCGACCGTGACCGGCTCGGCCCGCACAGTCTCGGACCGGCCGTGCGGTTCGCCGTCGACCACGCGCCCTGCCCGGTACTGCTGGTGTGGCCGGAGGCGGCGCCGGACCTCACGACGCTGCCGCCGCCTCCCCCGCCGCACCCGCACGGGCCGCCCCCGCCTCCCTGAGGCGGCCGCGCCGTCGCCGGATCAGGGCCGGGGGACGCCGTGTGTCGCCCAGTTCGCCACGTCCATCCGGAGGTCGGTGGAGGGCGTGTCGATCGACCAGCGCTGGGTCTCGGTCTTCGCCCGCGTCTTGAGGACGAGAGCGCCCGCGCCGTCGGTGGCCGCCGGGGTCAGCGCCAGGTCCTGGTCGAAGCGCGGGACGAGGGTGCCCTGGAGGGTGAAGTCGTAGCGGATGTTCCGGCCGCCCGGCGCCCCGGCGGCGACACACGGGGCGAGCTGCACGGAGTAGCCGAGGTGCGAGTCGAGGCACAGTCCGGGCGCGGCGCCGCTGCGCAGCAGCCCGTCGGTCTCGTACGCCCACTGTTGACCGGGCTGGGCGGAGCACGCGGCCAGCCCGGTCTCCGCCCCGGTGACGGCCTTCCCGCCGACGATGCCGACGCAGAGCCCGGACGCCGCGTTGTGCAGCCGTCCCCGCAGGGTGGTCTTCCCCGCGGCGCCGGTCCCGGCCCAGGTGGGCGCGGGAGCCGGGGACGCCGTGCCGGAGGGCGCGGCCGAACCGCCGGGGCGGCCTCCGGCGGCGGGGTCGGCGCCGTCGCCCGGGCCGAGGGCCGACCAGACGGCGAGCGGGAGCACGACGAGACCGCTCACGGTCGCCGCGGCGATGGCGAGGTTCCGGTTCCGCACCGCCCGCCGGGCCGTCCGCCGGGCGGACCGGCCACCGGCGGGGGCGCCGGTCGCCGTGCTCGACTCGCGGGCGGGACGGGCGGTCTGAGGCCCGCCCGCCCCGCCTGTGGCCCGGCCGCCGACGGACGCGGCGGACTCGCCGACGGCACGGCCGCCGCCCGCCAGGTTCCCGGCCGGAGCGCGGAAGCGTCCGGGGGCCCGGCCTGCGGCCGGTGCGGATGACCCGTCGGCGGCCCGGTTCCCGGCCGCCGGGGCGGTGCCCGGTACGGCGGACGACGCGCCGGGGCCCCCGGCCCCGCCGAACTCGTCCGTGGGGGCTCCGGGCTGCCTGCCGGCGGCCGGGGAGCGCTTGCCGGCGGCCTGCAGGAGACGCCGGCCGGCGGCGGACGAGAGCAGCCTGTCCAGCGGGGACCGGCCGGGTGCGGTGGACTCGGCCGGGTCGCCGACCGCGGCGGTGCTCGGCGTTCCGCCGGGGCCACCGGTCCCGCGGGCGGAGGGCCCGCCCGCCGCCATGCCGAACGTTCCTCCGGGCCCGGGCCCGGGCGCGTCACCGGCGTCTGTGGCGGCGGGGCGGGCGTCCCCCGCGAATCCGTAGAAGCCGCCGGACCCGGCCGGACCGCCGGCCGTCGGCCCGCCGGCGTCACGGGCGGCGGGGGCGAACCGCCACTCCCCCGCCGTCTCGCGCTGCCCGTCCGGCGTCTGCACCCCGCCGGTCGCGGAGCCCGCCGAGCCGCCGGCCGTCGTGGCGGCGAAGCGGCCGCCCGCGCCCCACGGCGGCGCGCCGGGCGGCGCGGAGGGCGACGAGTCGGGTCGTGGCGGCACGTGGGCGGGAGGGGCCGATCCCGGCGGCGACGCGTCGGGATCGGCACAAGCCGCGCCCGCCGCCGGTGCTCCCGAGGGTGACGGGGCGAAGGCGTCCGGCCCAGCGCCCTCCCCGGACGGGGCGGAGAAGTCGGACGCCTCGCCCACGGCGGGCGAGGTGAAGGCTTCGGGCCCCGCACCCGATCCGGGCGGGGTGAGGGGGTTGGGCATCGCGCCCGATCCGGGCGGCGCGTACGCGTCGGGCACCGCACCCGATTCGGGCGGGGCGAACCCTCCACTCCCCGCACCCGATCCGAGCGGGGCAGAGCCACCGGCCGCCGCACCCATGCCGGCCGGGGTGAAGGCATCGGGCACCGCACCCGATCCGGGCGGCGCGTACGCGTCGGGCACCGCACCCGATCCGGGCGGGGCGAACCCTCCACTCCCCGCACCCGAACCGGGCGGGGCGAAGCCATCGGGCGCCGCACCCGCCCCAGGCGGGCCGAACGCGTCGGACGGCGCACCCGATCCAGGCGGTCGGAACGCCTCGCTCGCCGTGCCCGCCTCACGCGGTGCGAAAGCGCCGGGAGCCCTGTCCGCCTCACGCGGTGCGAAAGCGCCGGGGGGCATGTGCGCCACAACCTGCGTGAACGCCTCGCCGCCGACGACGTCGGCGGCGAGCGGCGGGGCCGCACCAAAGTCATGGCCGTGCCCGTCACCCGGCTCCGCCGCGGCGGCCAGGCGCAGTACCCGGTACTCCCGGGCGCGCCAGCCGAGGACGCCCTCGGCGAGCGCGGTGCCGAGGTCCGAGTTGAACGGCGCCAGCTGCCCGGCGGTGTGCCGGCAGTGCGTGCAGCCGGCCAGGTGCTGCCGCAGATCGGGGTCGACGTCGATGCCACCGCGCCGGTAGGTCACGTCCAGCAGCCGGAAGTACCGCAGGCAGTCCCGTTCGGTGGCCAGTTCGCGGTGGACCTGGAGGCACTCCTCCCGCAGCCGCTCGCGGGCGCGCCCGAGTTCGACGCGTGCACCCGCCTCGTCGAACCCGAGCAGCCGGGCGGGCGCGGCGGGCGGTTCCGCCTCGACCTCGGTGTGCCAGAGCAGGGCGGCGGCCGGCTGCGGCAGTCGCTGGAACGCGCGGGACAGCAGCCGCCGTTCGACCGGCGGCAGCAGCGACGCGGCGACCCCCTCACCGGCGCCGGCACCGGCGGCGGCCCGCAGTTCCGGGTACAGCATCTCCCGCCGGTGGTCCGCGCCCCACTCCCCCGCGATCCGGCGCACCGTGACCAGCAGCCGGGGACGCCACGCGGCGGTCGGCCCGGTCCGGCGCAGCGACTGTCCGAACAGGCGGGTGAAGGCCTGGGTGGTGAGCATGCCCGCGGGGTTCGGCCCGGCGGTGCACAGCCGGGCGTAGGCGAAGGCTGCTTCCCAGTGCCGGTCGAGGAGTTCACCGACGGGGTTGAGGGCGGGCGTCGCTCCGGTCCACTTCCGCAGTTCCTCGCTCAGTTCCTGGTCCGTGCTGCCGAACGGACCGGACGGTTCGGGGAAAAGGGACGGGTCCGGGTTTTTCACGGCTGCTTTCCTCCGTACTCACCGCGGATCAAGTCCGTACCAAGCTGGGGGACTTCGGCCTTTCGGGGCCTCACCTTTCCACAAGTGAACAGGGAGTAACAAGAGATCACGCGGTTTTCCGCATATCCCCCTGGAAATGGATCTGTTGACGAATTGTCAATTACCCGCGACCGATGGATTCCGGACCGCAATTGTCGCCGGGGCCCGGAGTTCGGCTCGGAGAGCGCAGGCCGGGGGCCCGGGGGCCGGGCATGCCGCGGCCCGTACGGCATGCGCGCCGTACGGGCCTCAGGGTGCGGGCGGGTCAGTGGCCGCTGACCTCGTGGGGGCCGTAGGGCCGCTCCAGTTCCTCGATCTCCTTCTCGGTCAGCTCCAGTTCCACCGCGGCCACGGCGTCCGTAAGGTGCCCCGGCCTGGAGGCTCCGATGATCGGCGCCGTGACCGTGCTCTGGTGCAGCAGCCAGGCGAGGGCCACCTGGGCGCGCGGGACGCCGCGTTCCTCGGCGATCCGGGTGACCGCCTCGACGATGGCGCGGTCCCCCTCCGCGTAGAGGGTGCTGCCGAAGGCGTCGGTGTCGCTGCGGTGGGTGGTGGCGCCCCAGTCGCGGGTGAGGCGGCCCCGGGCGAGCGGGCTCCAGGGCAGCACGCCGACGCCCTGGTCCGCGCACAGGGGCAGCATCTCGCGCTCCTCCTCGCGGTAGAGGAGGTTGTAGTGGTTCTGCATGGAGACGAAACGGGTCCAGCCGTTGAGCCGCGCGGTGTACTGCGCCTTGGAGAACTGCCACGCGTACATCGAACTGGCCCCGATGTAGCGGGCCTTGCCCGCCTTCACCACGTCGTGCAGTGCCTCCATGGTCTCCTCGACCGGGGTGTGCGGGTCCCAGCGGTGGATCTGGTACAGGTCGACGTAGTCGGTGCCGAGCCGGCGCAGGCTGTCGTCGATCTCGGTCATGATCGCCTTGCGGGACAGGCCGGCGCCGTTGGGGCCGGGGCGCATCCGGCCGTGCACCTTGGTGGCGAGGACGACGTCCTCGCGGCGGGCGTAGTCGCGCAGCGCGCGGCCGACGATCTCCTCGCTGGTGCCGTCGGAGTAGACGTTGGCCGTGTCGAAGAAGGTGATCCCGGCCTCCAGGGCCTGCCGGATCAGGGGCCGTGAGGCCTCCTCGTCGAGGGTCCACTCGTGCGCGCCCCGGTCGGGCACGCCGTAGGTCATGCAGCCCAGACAGATCCGCGACACGTCCAGGCCCGTCGAACCGAGCTTCACGTACTGCATCGTTGCTGCTCCCGTCTTCGGGTGGTCACCGGCACCTCTTCGGGTTGCCAGAACGAGCCTAGGCCGTCGGCGATCATGTCGGCGGGTCGTACCGGATGGCGGACCGGGGGCCGGGCGGGGTGTCGTCCCGGTCGGCCTGGGCGGGGTCGAGCAGGTCCAGAGCCCGTTCCCAGGCGAAGCCGGGCCTGCCGCCGTCCGGGGCGGGTTCGCCGGGGTGCGGGTCGCCGAAGCGGACGCCCATCGCGCCCAGGCGGGTGAGGCTGTCCTGATAGGCGGGGTGGACGGAGAGCGCGTCGGCCACGCAGGGCAGGACGGCGACCGGGACGCCCAGGCCGTGGGCCTCGCACAGGGTGGCCGCGGCGAGGGTGTCGGCGATGCCGGCCGCCCACTTGTTGATCGTGTTGAAGGTGGCGGGCGCGACGGCCACGGCGTCCGGCGGCGGGAAGGGGCGCGGGTCGGCGGGGGTGCGCCAGGCGGAGCGGACGGGGCGGCCGGTGAGCGCCTCGGCGGCGGCGACGTCGAAGAAGCCGTTCATGGCGGCCGGGGTCGCGATGACGCCGGCCTCCCAGCCCCGCCCGCGCGCGGCGGTGAGGAGCGCGCCGACGCCCTCGGCGACGCCGGCGGCGCAGACGACGACGTAGAGGAAGGGGTTCTCGGCTGGTTCCGGGGCCTGTTCGGTCATCCCGGAACCCTACTGAACCCTCTCCGGGCGCCTCACCACACCGGGAAGGAGCGGCCGTGCTCGGCCGGCGGGCGCAGGCCGAGGATGCGGCGCTCGCTCTCGGCGATCGGCACGTCGTTGATGCTCGCCTCGCGCCGGGTCATCAGGCCGTGCTCGTCGAAGCGCCACAGCTCGTTGCCGTACGAGCGCCACCACCGGCCTTCGATGTCCTGCGACTCGTACTGGAAGCGCACGGCGATGCGGTCGCCGTCGAAGGCCCACAGGTCCTTGCGCAGCGCGTAGTCCAGTTCGCGCTCCCACTTGGCGGTGAGGAAGGCGACGATCTCGGCGCGGCCGGTGAGAAAGGTGTCGCGGTTGCGCCAGACGGAGTCCTCGGAGTAGGCGAGGGCGACCTGGTGCGGGTCGCGGGTGTTCCAGGCGTCCTCGGCGGCCTGGACCTTCTGCGCGGCGGTCTCGCGGGTGAACGGCGGCAGGGGCGGGCGGTCGGCCATGGGGCGCTCCTCGGCGGGCGGTCGGGACCGGGCGGAGAACGCACGTTCTCCGATGGTCCGATAACCTAGAGAACGGTCGTTCTCCAGTCAAGGAAGCCGGTCGAGGAGGTCGTGCGCCGATGGACACCACGGCGGCCCGGGAGCGGGCGCTGGACGCCGCGGAGCGGTTGTTCTACGGGCGCGGCATCCAGGCGGTCGGCATGGACGACGTCCGGGCCGCCTCCGGGGTCTCCCTCAAGCGGCTCTACCAGCTGTTCCCCGCGAAGGAACGGCTGGTCGAGGCCTATCTGGAGCGGCGTGACACCCGCTGGCGCGGGCGGCTCGCGGCGTACGTCGCGGAGCGGGGCGACCCCGAGGAGCGGCTGCTCGCCGTGTTCGACTGGCTGGAGGACTGGTTCGGCGAGGACGGCTTCCGCGGCTGCGCCTGGATCAACGCCCAGGGCGAACTGGGGCCGTCCTCCGCCCGGGTGACCGCGCAGGTGCGGGCGCACCAGCGGGCCTTCCGGGCGTATCTGGCCGGTCTCGTCGCCGACGCGGGGCGGCCCGCCTCGCTGGCGGGCGCGCTGTTCCTGCTGGCCGAGGGCGCGATCGCGGCGGCGGGAACGGCCGGCGGCACGCGGCCCGCCCGGGAGGCGCGCGAGACGGCCCGGCTTCTGCTGGGGGTCGCCGGGACCGGCTGAGCGACGGCGCGCGCCGGGACGGCGCCCGGGGAGGGCCCCAGGGCGCCCCCGGAACCCGCCCGGGTCCCGACAGCACCCGTCCGGGTCCTGGCCGAACCCTGCCGGGGCTGTCCGGGGCGGGCTGGGCCCTGCCCGCCGCTGCCGGAGCCGTCCGGTGCAAGCCGGAACCTGCTCGGGCCCGGCGGGCACCTGCCCGAACTCTGCCGAGGGCCGTCCGGGCCTGACGGGGCCTGGCCGGGGCCATCCGGGCCCGGCCTCAGGGCCGGGCCGGGGCGCCGGCCGGTTCCGCGGCGGGCCGCAGGCTCAGGCCACCGTCCGCGCCAGCTCCGTCAGTGCGTCCTCCGCCGCCGCGAGCGACCGCGCGGCCAGGTGTTCCAGGCCGGCGAGGCGCGGGAGGACGTCCACGCGGGTGAGTTCGGCCGCGACCAGGTGGAGCCGGTCGGGGGCGACGCCGAGGTTGCCGAAGTAGGCCCTGAGGTAGGGCGTCTGGAAGTCGTAGGCCTCGCGCGGGGTGCCGGGGCCGTATCCGCCACCGCGGGCCATGACCGCGACCACCCGGGTCCGGTTCAGCAGGCTCTCTCCCGAGTCCGGGTCGGTGAACGCCCCCGGGAAGGTCACCCGGTCGATCCACGCCTTGAGGGCGGCGGGCACGGAGAAGTTGTACATCGGGACCCCGACCAGCACGGTGTGCGCGGAGCGCAGTTCGGTGATCAGGGGCAGGGTGAGGTCCCACTCCCGCTGTTCGGCCGGGCTCCCGATCAGCGCGGGGACCTTGGCCGGGGACGCGAAGCCCTCGCGCTCCACGCGCCGGCCGAGGGTGGTGTAGGCGGCGGTGAGCGGTGGGACGGGCGTCGTGGCCAGGTCGCGGTGGCGGTACTCGGCCGTGCGGTGCCGCTCGCGCCAGGCGCGGACGAAACGGGAGGTCAGCCGGCGGCTCACCGAGTCGGCGGTCGCGTCGGCGCTGGAATCGATGTGCAGCAGCGTGTCGGGCATCGGAAGGTCACCTCGTTCGGGTCGGATACGTCAGTGGGGTGACGGAGCACGACACGGAAAGGTGACCCCATGGATTCCCTCGCGGACGACGAGGAGCTGGCCCGGCTGTTCGAGCGGCGGCGCGGGCGGTTGCGCGCGGTGGCGTACCGCATGCTGGGCTCGGCGAGCGAGGCGGACGACGCCGTGCAGGAGACGTGGCTGCGGCTGGCGCGGACCGGCGCGGACGGCGTGGACAACCTGGCGGGCTGGCTGACCACGGTCGTCTCCCGCATCTGCCTGGACATGCTGCGCACGAGGACGGCCCGGCGGGAGGACCCGTTCGGGCACGACGCGCCGGAGGCGGCCGGCGGTGGTCCGGGCGCGCCCGAGGAGGAGGCGGTGCTCGCGGACTCGGTGGGCGTGGCGCTGCTGGCCGTCCTGGACACGCTGAGCCCGCTGGAGCGGGTGGCGTTCGTGCTGCACGACGTGTTCGCGGTGCCCTTCGACCAGGTCGCCGCCGTGCTGGACCGTTCGCAGCCGGCCGCGAAGAAGCTGGCCAGCCGGGCCCGGCACAAGGTGCGGGGCGTCCCGTCGGTGTCCGCGGCCGAACTGGAACGGCACCGCGCGGTCGTCGAGCGGTTCCTGGCCGCCGCGCGGGGCGGCGACCTGGGCGCGCTCCTGGACGTGCTCGCCCCGGACGTCGTACGCCGGGCCGACCCCGCCGCGCTGCCCGCCGGGGTGCCGGCGGAGCTGCGGGGCGCGCGGGCTGTGGCGGAGGGCACGGTCGCCCTGCGCGAGCGCGCCCGGTACGCCGCCGCGGCCCTGGTCCGCGGTCGCGTCGGCGCGGTGGTCGCTCCGAACGGCCGCCTCCTGTTCGCCCTGGACATCACCGTCCGGGACGACCGGATCGCCGCCTACGAGGTGATCGCCGACCCGACCCTGCTGCGCCGCCTGCCGCTGTCGGCCCTGGACGTGCCGGCGCCCGAGCGGCACGAGGAGGACGGGGCGCAGGCGCGGGGCCGGGTCGGGTGAGGGCGAGCGGGAGAGGCGGCGCGCGCCACGCCCCGGCGGCCGGCCGCCTGACCCCGAAGGACGGCGGACCGCGCGCCGGGCGGCACGCGCCCCGGAGTCCGCACAGGTCGGGCCGGACGAACCGCGTCCGGACAGGGCGCGCGCCTCGCACCCCGCACGGGCCCGGACGAACCGGTCGGGAGGCACGAGCCCGGACGGGGCACGCGTCCCTGGCAGTGGGCGGGGGACGGACGGGCCGAGGACACGAGCCCGGTCCGGGCACGCGGGTCCGGCGGGCGCGCCGGTCCTCAGTCGGACGGGGCCGTCACCGTGATCGCACCCACGGGGCACGCCTTGGCCGCGACGCGGGCCATCGGGTCGGCGGCGCCGGTCTCGGGGTCGGTCAGCAGGGTGCTGAAGCCCTCGTCGTCCTGCGTGAACACATGCGGTGCGGCCAGTGCGCACTGGCCGGCGCCGATGCAGACGTCCTTGTCGATGTCGATGGGCATGAGAGCAGCCTCTTACCAGGTCACGGGGAGTTCCAGCATCCCCTGGATCGTGTCGCCGGGTTTGAAGGGGATCTCCTGCGGCGGGGCGGCCAGCGCGAGGCCGGGCAGCCGCCGCAGGAGGGCGCCCAGGGCGATCTCCAGCTCGGCGCGGGCGAGGTTCTGGCCCAGGCACTGGTGGATGCCGAAGCCGAAGGAGACGTGGTGGCGGGCCGGGCGGTGGAAGTCCAGCGCGTCCGGCTCGGCGTAGACGTCCTGGTCGCGGTTGATGACGGAGGTGGAGAAGATCACTCCGTCGCCGGCCCGGATCGTCGTGCCGGCCGCCTCGATGTCCTCGGTGGCCATGCGCAGCAGTCCGTCGGCGATGGACAGCAGCCGCATCAGCTCCTCCACCGCGGCCGGCAGCAGCGCCGGGTCCGCGCGCAGCTCGGCCAGCCGCTCGGGGTGCTGGAGGAGGGTGTAGGTGCCCAGCGAGATCATGTTGGCGGTGGTCTCGTGGCCGGCGACGAGCAGGATGATCGCCAGCGCGACCGCCTCGGCGCGGTCCACCTCGCCCTCGGCCATCCGCTGCCGGACCAGGTCGTCCAGCACGCCCTCCCCGGGTTCCTTCTGCTTGCGGTCGACCAGGTCGCCCAGGTATCCCTCCAGTCGCTCGCGCGCGTCGAGCGTGTCGGCGACGTCCGGTCCGCGCAGCAGCCGCCGGGACTGCTCCTCGAAGAACTCGTGGTCGGCGTACGGGACGCCGAGCAGCTCGCAGATCACCATGGACGGCACGGGCAGCGCGAAGGCGCCGACCAGTTCGGCGGGCGGCCCCTGCGCGATCATCGCGTCCAGCAGCTCGTCCACGATGCCCTGGATCCGGGGCCTGAGCGCGGTGGCCCGCTTGAGGGTGAAGCTGGGGACCATCATGCGCCGCTGGGTGCGGTGCTCGGGGTCGTCGACGCCGAGGAGCGCGGTCCGGCGGTTGCGCACCGCCGCGAAGCGGGGCGTGGTCGCCGGGAAGCCGTCCCGGGTGCGGTCGCTGGAGAGCCGCGGATCGGCCAGCAGGTCGCGGGCGAGGGCGTGCCCGGTGACGAGCCAGACCGGGCGGCCGTCGTAGAGGGTGACGCGGGACAGCGGCCGGTCGGTGCGCAGCGGGTCGTAGCCCGTGGGCGGGTGGTAGGGGCAGGTGCGGTCCTGCGGGAACGCGACGGGCTCGGTGGGTCGGGGGGTGGTGGTGGTCGGGTCCGGCATGGAAGACCTCGCAGACGAAGGGTGCGTCGTGCCGATCTTCATTAGATGCCCCAGGCATCTATAGGGCGACGGGAAGTTCGGCCACATCGGAGATCCGCGGGATCTGGCCGACAAGCCTCTCCTCCGCATCGTAAACCGGTTGCCGCGGCGGGGGCTCGCCCAGCGGGATCCGGCCATGTCCACGACCGACCTCCTGCCGCCGCCCCTGTCCGCCGCCCGTCCGGCCGACCGGCGACAGCGGCCCCGCCCCCCGGAGGCCCGGTCCGCCGCGCTCATGACGGCGGCCGCGCCGGTCGCGGGCTGCTCGCCGGGTACGGCGTCGCCGTGCCGGTGGGCGCCGTCGGGGCGCACCCGGTCTCCCTGACCGCGCGGACGTCCCTGCGCACCGGGGTGTTCGCGGCGCCCGGCGTCGTCGCCGCCGACGGCCCCTACGCCTTGCCGGCCGTGCTCGGCGGCCCTGCTCTTGCCGGTGCGCTGCGGCCGGTGCTCGGGCCGCTGCGCTGGGTCTCGGTCCTCGTGCTCGCCGCGCCGGCGGTGCAGGGTGCGGGGTGCGCCCTACGGCGGCACCGGGCGCACCGGCCCGCCGTGCGCGCCGGACCGCCCGCGCCCGGTGCCGGGCGGGCGTGTCTCGGGCTGCTCGGAATCACCCTCCTCGATCCGGCCACCGTGCCCTGGTTCTCGGCGGCGCCCGGGCCGGTGGCGCGGCGGCCCCGCTGGAGCGGGCGCGTTCGTGCCGGCGGCGTTCGGCGCGTCGGCGAGCCGGCAGGTGCTGCCGGCCGCGGGCGGCGCGCTGCTGGGGCGGGCCCTGACCGGCTCCCGGGGACGGCTGGTGACGGCCCTGGCGTCCAGCGGTGTGATCACGCAGTGGTGGTACGGATGGCGCTGTCGCCGGGGTGAGAGTGAAGGGCCACGGGCAGGACCCGCGCGAGGCGGCCCGGCCCGACGGTGGTTCCTCACGGGCCGCTCTGGCGGGATACGGCCGTCCGATGGCCGGTTCGCCCTTCCGGAACCGGCCGGGTGGTAAGGATGGAGGCGTGCCGGCGCCGCCGCGGACGGCGGCGCCCGAGCGGGCACCTGGATGCGAGGAGAGGACGGACGCCATGCCTCTTGAGGGCGAGTACGAGCCCAGCCCCACCGAGTGGGTGCGGGAGCAGGTGGAGTTGTACGAGGGCTCCGGCGGCACGAAGGGCACCACGCTCAAGGACACCGGGCTTCCGGTGATCCTGCTGACCACGCGGGGAGCGCGCAGCGGCAAGCTCCGCAAGACCCCGCTGATGCGGGTGGAGCACGACGGGCGCTACGCGGTGGTGGCCTCGCAGGGCGGCGCGCCCAAGCATCCGTTCTGGTACTTCAACCTCAGGGCCGACCCGCGGGTGGAGTTGCAGGACGGCCCGGTCAAGCGGGACATGACGGCCCGTGAGGTCACCGGGGCGGAGAAGGCCGAGTGGTGGCGGCGGGCGGTCCAGGCGTTCCCTCCGTACGCCGAGTACCAGGAGAAGACCTCGCGGGAGATCCCGGTGTTCGTGCTGGAGCCGGCCGACGGGCAGTGAGGAAGAACCCGGCCGCGCCGCGCATGGAGCGGGGCCGGTCCGGGCACCCGTTCCTCAGGCCCCGCCGCGTTCCCCCGTCGCGGCGGGGCTTTGCCGTGCCTCCTCGGCGGGGCGGTCGGTGACGTCCAGGAAGATCTGGTCCGCGTCCGGGACGGTGTGGGCGATCGAGCGCTTGATGCGTACGGCGACCTGCTCGACGTGCTCGCTGTCCAGGCCGGGAGCCAGGTCGATCCGCGCGGCCACCAGCATGGAGTCGAGCCCCATCTTCATGGTGAACAGCGCCTCCACGCTGTCGATCTCGGGCTGCGCCCGCAGCAGCGCGCCGATCCGGCCGCTCAGTTCCGGGTCCGCGGCCTCGCCGATCAGCTGGTCGCGGGCGTCGCGGCCGAGCCGGTAGGCGACGTAGACCAGGAGCGCGCCGATGGCGAGCGAGGCGGAGGCCTCCCACACGACCTGCCCGGTGACCCAGTGCAGCGCCATGCCGATCATGGCGAGGGTGACGCCGAGCACCGCGGTGCCGTCCTCGGCGACGACCGTGCGCAGCGCCGGGTCGCGCAGTCCGCTGCCGCCGCCCTGCTTGCGCACCTGGTGCAGCGCCCGCAGCAGGGAGACGCCCTCGGCGAGGAGGGCGACGCCGAGGACGACCAGGCCCACCGTGTAGCCGAGGAAGTCCTCGTCGGCGCCGTCGCGCAGGGCCTCGACCCCCTGGAAGAAGGAGAAGCAGCCGCCCATGACGAAGATGCCGACGGCGGCCAGCAGCGACCAGAAGAAACGCTCCTTGCCGTAGCCGAAGGGATGCCGGCGGTCGGCGGGGCGGCGGCTGCGGCGCAGCGCGGCCAGCAGGAAGATCTCGTTGAAGCTGTCGGCGACGGAGTGCGCGGCCTCCGACAGCAGGGCCGGGGAGTGCGCGACCACCCCGCCGACGGCCTTGGCGACGGCGATGACCAGGTTCGCCAGGAGCGCCACCAGCACGGTGACGCGGGTCTTGCGGTCGGCGGCGGGCCCGGTGGCCGCGCCCTTGTCCCGCCCGGTGTTCGGTTCCGTGTCCGGCTCGCGGTCCCGCGCCGCGCCCCCTGCGGCGCCCGGGTCCGGGTCCCGCCGTGGGCCCCGGCCGGTGCCGGGCTCCGGGTCGTGTCCCGTGCCGTGCTCCGTGGTGCTCTCCCTCCCCTGCCGGTCCGTGCGGTGCGTCGAGTGGTCCGTCTCGTGCTCGCTGGGTGTCCCGCTCACGATTCGCCGACTGCCCCCGCTCCGTGCCGCTCACACCGTGCCGTCGGCGGATTTCGGGGAACGCGTCCACAGGACAGCGCTACGGCAGGGAGGACGGGCATGGGTGACGCGGGCGGCAACAGCGCCTACGGCCACAAGGCCTCCAAGCGGTCCAAGAGCCACTTCGCGGACCGGATCACCGCTGACGGCCGGGACGGCTGGCCGGTCGAGGCGGGGCGGTACCGGCTGGTGGTGAGCCGGGCCTGCCCGTGGGCGAGCCGGGCGCTCGTCTCGCGGCGGCTGCTCGGTCTGGAGGACGCCGTGTCGCTGGCCGTCGCCGACCCCGTCCAGGACGACCGCAGCTGGCGCTTCACGCTCGACCCGGACGGCCGGGACCCGGTGCTCGGCATCCGGTACCTGAGCGAGGCCTACGACCGGCGGGAGGCCGACTGTCCGGGCGGGGTGAGCGTGCCCGCGATCGCTGACGTGCCGAGCGGGGCGCTGGTCACCAACGACTACCAGCGGATCACCCTGGACTTCGCCACCGAGTGGAGCGCGCTGCACCGGCCGGGGGCGCCGGACCTGTACCCGCGGGCGCGGCGCGACGAGATCGACGCGGTGATGGCCGAGGTGTACGAGGACGTCAACAACGGCGTGTACCGGGCGGGTTTCGCCGCCGGCCAGGAGGAGTACGAGGTGGCGTGCGCGGGGGTGTTCCGGCGGCTGGAGGCGCTGGCGGAGCGGCTGGCCCGGCAGCGCTACCTCGTCGGCGACACGATCACCGAGGCGGACATCCGGCTGTTCACCACACTGGTCCGTTTCGACGCCGTGTATCACGGACACTTCAAGTGCAACCGCTGGAAGCTGGCGGAGAATCCGGTGCTGTGGGCGTACGCCCGCGATCTGTACCAGACGCCCGGATTCGGCGACACGGTCGACTTCGACCACATCAAGCGGCACTACTACCAGGTGCACACGGGCATCAACCCGACCCGCATCGTGCCCCTCGGGCCCGACCTCGGCGGGTGGCTGACGCCGCATCACCGCGAGGAGCTGGGCGGCCGTCCCTTCGGCGAGGGGACGCCGCCCGGCCCGGTGCCGCACGGTGAGGAGGTCCCGGCGTCGGGCAGGCCCTGACCTCCCCGCGTTGCCGCGGCCCTTCGCCCGATCGACGTACCCGAACAAGGAGACGCAGGTGGCCAAGAAGAAGAAGTTCCCGCTCGCCTACCAGCCGGTCGGCTTCGTGCTGGGCTGGGCCGGCGGCGCCGTGGCCGGGAAGGCGTTCCGCGCGGTGTGGAAGGCGGTACGGCACGAGGACGACGCCCCCGACGCGCTGGACGCGGACCGCCGCTGGGGCGAGATCCTGCTGGCCGCGGCGGTCCAGGGCGCCATCTTCGCGGTGGTGCGCAGCGCGGTGGACCGCGCGGGCGCGAAGGCCATCGAGCGGACGACGGGCGTGTGGCCGACGAAGGACCCCAACGGCCGCGACTGAGTCCTCCGGGTCTCGACGGCCACGCGGGGTCCGCCGGACACGTCCTGGACGACGTGTCCGGCGGACCCCGCGGCCGTTCGACGGGCCGCGCCCGGCCCAGGGTCTTTCGTTCGGATCAGGCCGGATCAGAGGCGGGGTCCGGTGATGAGGGCGCCTCCCACGCCGTTCAGGCAGTGGGGGAGCCGCGCCCGACGACGAAGCCGCGTGGGGGTCCCCTGCTCGAAGAGCTTGGGGAAACGGTGCCAGACCCCGCGAGCCCGGCAGGATCCGAACATGAGGCCCCGGGGGCCGTCGCGACGGCCCAACCGCCCCCGCTCGTGCCGTCCCCGGACCCCGCGGCGGCCGGTCAGCCCTGCTTCGGGGCCGTCTGGCGGGCGGTGCGGAGCGTGAAGGTGTGGCCGGACGGGTCCGAGTAGCCGCGTTCCTCGTACGGGCCGGGGCCGTCCTTGGCCTCCAGGGGGCGGCCGCCGAGTTCCACCACCCGGCGCTCCGCCGCGTCGAGGTCCTCCACCAGGAGGTCCAGGTGGACCTGGAGGGAGTTCTCGGGGCGGGGCCAGCTCGGCGGGGTGACGTTGGCGTCGCGACGGAAGGCGAGGCGCAGTCCGTCGGCGGCCCTGATCTCCACCAGGTTGGCGCTGGTGTCCGTCTCCTCGGCCTCGAGCAGCCCCTTGTAGAAAACGGCGAGTTTCTCCGGCTCGGCGCAGTCGAGGACGACGACGCCCGCGGTGACCAATGGCATGTCTTCTCCGGGAGGGTCCGGCGGCGGTACCCGGTTGTCCCGCCGCCCTCACTTCCGGATGTCCCCGCCCCGGGAAATCAGTCGGCGGGCGCGGGGCCGGCCCTCGCCGGAGGGGCTGAACTCGGCCAAAGACGCGCGCGGCCCGGCGCGACTCGGTCGCAATCCGATGACATATGTCAACCGAACATGCTGAAATTCACTCGATCGAGGGTAACTTGCGGGGCGGGGACGGCAGTTGTGGCATGTGGCCGCCCGTCCCGTCGCCGTAGGGAGCCGGTTGGAGGCGAAGTGTCGTGGCGAACGTTCCCGAGCCGCTCGACCGGCAGCTGAGCGTCCGCCGGGTGCACGGGCACATCGTGCTCGAGTTCCGGGGCGAGATCGACATCGCCGCGGCCGAACGGATCACGCCATTCCTGGACCGGGTGACCGGCCGTCGCGAAGCCCGGGTGGTGATCGACCTGAGCGGGGTGGACTTCTTCGACTGCTCCGGGCTGCGCCTGCTCTACCGCGCCCGCGCCCGGCTCCTGGACCGCGAGGGCGAACTGCGCCTGGTGTGCACGCACCCGCTGACGCTGCGCGTCCTCAAGGTCACCGGCCTGGCCCGGCTGCTGCCTCCGCGGCCGACCCTGGAGGCGGCCCTGGAGCGACCTCAGGCGCGCTCCGGCTGCCGCTGACCTGCCCGGCCGGCCGCTCGTCGGGCGGCGCGTCGAACAGCGCGCTGACCGACTCCCCGTCATGGATGCGCCGTACGGCCTCGGCGAGCGCGGGCGCGATGGACAGCACCCGCAGCTTGCCGCGCCCCGGCCCGGCCTCCCCCGCGCTCCCGTCCTGCCCCGTCCCATCGGCCCCCGGCACCGGCACGGTGTTGGTGCACACGACCTCCAGCACGTCGGGCTGCGCGGTGAGCCGCTCCAGCGCGCCCGCCGCGAACAGCCCGTGGGTGCAGGCGACGCGGATGGAGCGCGGCCCCGACTCGCGCAGCCGGCCGAGCAGTTCCAGGACCGTGCTGCCCTTGGCGATCTCGTCGTCCAGCACGATCACGTCCCGCCCCGCGACCTCCCCGATGACCGAGCTGATGCTCACCCGGTCGTCGGCGTAGCGCTGTTTGGCCCCGGCGGCGACCTGCGCGCCGATCAGGCGGGCGAACGCGGCGGCCTCCTTGGCGTTGCCGAGGTCCGGCGAGACGACGGTGGTCCGGGACAGGTCGTGGCGCCCGAAGTGCGCGGCAAGTTCCCGCAGGGCGTGCAGATGGTCGACGGGCACCGAGAAGAAGCCGTGCACCTGCGGGGAGTGCAGCGTCATCGTCAGTACCCGGCTCGCGCCCGCCGCGACCAGGAGGTCGGCCACCAGCCGGCCGCCCAGCGAGATGCGCGGGGCGTCCTTCTTGTCGGAGCGGGCGTAGGAGTAGTGCGGCATCACGACGGTGATCCGCCCGGCGGAGGCGCCGCGCGCCGCGTCACACATCATCAGCAGCTCCACCAGGTGCTCCTGCACCGGCTTGACCAGCGGCTGGATCAGGAACACGTCCCGTTCGCGGCAGTTGGCCAGCAACTGCACCTCCAGGCAGTCGTTGGCGAACCGGCTGACCCGGGTCGAGCTGAGCGGCACCCCCAGATGGGCGCAGACCTCGGCCGCGAGCCGGGGGTGGGCACTGCCGCTGAACACCGCGATGTCTCGCACGATCCGCTCCTCGCATGATCATTCGGACGGCCCCGGCCCATGCTACTGACCGCACCCCGGCCGCGACCCCGTACGCGCCGCCCGGCCCCGGGCCGCGCCCTTCGGCCCGGGTGCCCGCGCCGGACGGTTGGAGGCCCCAACCGCTCGGTCTGCCAAGGGATTTGGCGGGCATCCGCAGGAAGGATGAAGGAGGCCCTCACATGACGACGTCCAACGAACGACCGCGTCGGCGCGTCCCCGGCTGGGCCAAGGCGCTGGGCGCCCTGGTGCTGGTGCTCGCCGTGCTGTTCGCCGGCATCCGGCTGGCCGTGCTGCCCGGCATCAAGGACCTGTTCGGCACCGAGACGCACGACCGCTCGGGCCCCGCGCTGCTGGAGTCCGTGCGGGACATGAGCCGCTACGAGGCCGCCTCCGGCAACTTCCAGGTGGTCGTGGACCTGGAGAAGGACGCCAAGTACCTGCCGGACGCGATCCGCGGCACCCGCACCCTGTACGTGGGCGCGGGCACCGTGGACGCCTATGTGGACCTCGGCTCCCTCGGCGACAAGGACGTGACGGTGGACGAGGACCGCACGTCGGCCACGCTCCGGCTGCCGCACGCGCGGCTCGGCACCCCCGCCCTGGACGCGGACCACTCCTACGCCGTCTCCAAGCAGCGCGGGCTGCTGGACCGGCTCGGCGACCTGTTCTCGGGGAATCCCAACAGCGAGCAGGCCGTGCAGCGGCTCGCGGTCAAGCACATCGGGGAGGCGGCCCGGGACAGCGGGCTGACCGCGCGGGCCGAGTCCAACACCACGGACATGCTCCAGGGTCTGCTGAAGTCCCTGGGCTTCACCGAGGTGCACATCACCTACGGCGTCTGACCGGCGCACGGGACCCCGTCAGCCGAGGACGCCCGGCAGGGCCAGCGCGCCGAGCAGTGTGACGCCGACCAGCAGCCAGGCCACGTAGTCGCCGACGTGCCCGGACTGGAGGCGCCGCAGCGGCAGGGCCCAGCCGGGCGCGGCGAGCAGCCGCGGCCTGGCGACGGCGACGCCCGCGACGCCGACCGCCAGCGCGGTGGACAGCAGGTCCAGCAGCACCCCGTGCGCGGTCCAGTGCACGGCGGAGAACACGCCCCAGGTGCCGGCCTCGTCGACGCGCTCCCCCACCGCGTGGGCGAAGCCGGGCACCGCGCCGACGGCGAGCGCCGCGGCCAGCAGCACCGCCGGGACCGAGCGCATGGTGGCCGGGACGTGGTCGAGGCGCTGGCGGGTCTCGGGTTCCTCGTCGGAGCCGGAGGTCTTGTCCTCGTCCCCCTCCTCGTCGTCGCACTCCTCGGGACGGGGGCCGAGCCCGAGGAACACGCGGGCGGCGACCCGCAGCACCGCCGCGCCGGTGAGGGCGGAGGCGGCGACGTAGAGGGCGGTGAGCGGGCCGCCCACGGCCTCCTCGCTGACGGCCTTGCCGAGGCCGGTCCCGAAGGGCGGCAGTCCGGCCAGGGCGAGGGCGCCGACGGCGAACATGACGCCGACGCCGCGCAGTTTCCGGGCCCGGCCGTGCAGATAGAACTCGTCGACGCTGCCGTAGCGGTCGAGCAGTATGCCGGCGCAGGCGAACAGGGCGGCCTTCACCCCGGCGTGGGCGAGGACGTACAGGGCGGTGCCCTCGTCGGCCTGCGCCTTGAGGACGCCGACGCCGACGAGGAACAGCCCGGTGTGGGCGATGGTGGAGAAGGCGAGCAGGCGTTTGATGTGGCGCTGGTACCAGCACATGACCGAGCCGACGGCGGCGGTGAGCACGCCGAGCACCACCAGGACCCGGGTGGCGTCGGCGGCGGGGATGCCGCCGGGGCCGGAGAAGACCAGCCCGTACACGCGCCAGACGCCGTAGACGCCGAGTTCGACCATGACGCCGGACAGCAGCATGCACACCGGGGTGGGGGCGACGGCGTGCGCGTCGGGCAGCCAGAACTGGAAGGGCACGGCGGCGGCCTTGACCAGCAGGCCGGTCAGGAACAGCACGAAGCCGGCCAGGGCGAGCGCGTCGGGCCCGTGCCCGGCGACGGCCTGGTCCAGGCCCTGGCCGATCTTCGCCATGGCGAGTTCGCCGGTGCGGGCGTACAGCAGGGCGATGCCCATGAGCATGAAGTAGGCGCCCAGCGAGTTGACGAGGGCGAAGCCGAGGGCGCCCTGCACGGCCTTGGCCTCGTCGATGCGGTAGCCGGTCAGGGCGTAGGCGACGACGCTCATCAGCTCGAAGAAGACGAACGCGTTGAACAGGTCCCCGGCGAGCGCGAAGCCGCACATCCCGCCCTGGAAGAGCAGCATCAGCGCCGGGAAGGAACCGGCGTGGCCGCTCGGCGGCTCGTCGAAGTAGTGCCAGGAGTACGCCAGCGCGGCCAGCGTCAGCAGCGAGACGAGCGCGGCCATGCCGAGGCTCGCGCCGTCCCCGACCAGCACGACGCCGACGCTCTCGCCGCCCTTCGGGGACCAGCCGCCGACCCATGCGGCCAGCGGCGGCGTGGAGTGGAACAGCAGCAGCGCGGCCAGCGCGGCCGTGGTCGCGGCGACCAGGCAGGCGAACGTCTCCGCGACGAGCCGGGGCAGCCACCGGCCGCCCGCGACGAGCAGCGCGGCGCCCAGCAGCGGCACCGCGGGCAGCAGCGGCAGCAGACGGTGCATCAGCCGCGCAGCTCCCTCAGCTCGTCGGGGTCGACGGTGCCGTGCCGTTTGGAGATCTGCACGGTCAGCGCGAGCAGCAGCGCGGTCACGGTCGCGCCGACGACGACGTCGGTGAGGGTGAGCGCCTGGACGACGGGGTCCACCACGGGCCGCGAGCCGGGCGCGATGTCGGAGAAGACGGGCGCGGTGGCGCCGTCGCGGTAGCCGACGGCCAGCAGCAGCACATAGGTCGCCGACTGACACACCGCCAGGCAGCCCACGGCGTGGATCAGGTTGCGGCTGGTGGCCAGCCCGTAGCAGCCGATCAGGAACACATAGGCGGCCACCAGGTACGGAAGGACGTGCATGACGGCGCTCACGGCGTGCTCACTCCCCGCTCTCCTCCTCGATCTCCACGGCCTGGTCCAGGAAGCGGGCGAGCAGCACGACGACGGCGCAGGCTACCTCCATGCCGATGGCCGCGTTCAGCAGCGGGACGACGCCGCCGGAGGACAGCGTGTTGAACGTGCCGAGCGGCAGCAGGGTGTCGGTGAGGAACGCGGTGCCGGCCAGCACCCCGGCGAAGCCGAGGACGAGGTAGGCGGAGGCCGACAGCGCGTCCGCGATCTCGTACGCCTCGACCGGGCGGACGCGTTCCAGGGCGGCGTAGTCGGCGCCCAGGTACATCAGGTGCAGGGAGGTCGCTGCGACCACGCCGCCCTGGAAGCCACCGCCGGGACTGAGCTGGCCGTGGGCGATCACGTACAGGCCGGTGACCAGGGCGACGGGCAGGGTGATGAGCGCGTAGCGGCGCACCGGGGCGGCGACCTCGGCGGGGCGGGGCGGGTCGCGGTGCTCGTCGCGAGCCTGGCGCAGCAGGACGACGCAGCCGAGGACGGCCGCGAACAGGATCGACATCTCGCCCATCGTGTCGAAGGCGCGCTGGTCGAAGTTGACGGAGGCGATGGTGTTGGCGGTGCGCCGGGCGAGGGCGGCGGCCACCGCGCGGTCGCCGTAGGGGTGGCGGGCGCCGCCGAAGGCGGGCAGCCGCAGACAGGCGGCGACGAGCAGGGCGGCCAGCCCCGCCCCGCCGAGGAGCACCAGCCACAGGCGGGCACGCCGGGTCACTGACGGCCGTCCTTCGGTGCGGCCGAGCGGCGGCGGACCTTGCGCACCGTCAGCATGACGAGCAGCGGGGTCAGCACGGAGCCGACGGCGAGCTGGGAGAGGCCGACGTCCGGGGCCTGGAGGACGGTGAAGAGCACGGCCAGGACGGTGCCGAGGACGGCGAGGACCAGGGCCTGGCGGGCGGGGTCGCGGTTGACGACGGCGGCGGTCGCGCAGCCGGCGACGGCCAGCAGGGCCAGGACGATCACCGCGTCAGCCACGGTCCACCTCCGCGAAGCCGCCGGACAGCGCCCGGGAGGCGACGAGGTTGCCGCCGACCAGCAGCGCCCCGACGATCAGGAGCTTCACCATGGCCCGGCCGGGTCCGGTGACCGCGCACAGCACTGCCACGACGACCGTGCCGACGGCCGCGACGGCCCAGGTCGGTCCCCAGGCCCGGGGCGGGTCGTCGGCGAGTTCGTCGGCGAGCAGCCGGGCGAAGACGAGGGTGCCGACCGGGCCGAGCAGGGCCAGCAGCAGCGCGAGATCGACGTAGGAGGTGCGGTCGTAGCCCTGCGCGAGCAGCAGCAGGCCGGGGCAGAGCAGGGCGGTGGACAGGTTCTGCGCGGTGACGCGCCGCCCCAGCGGTCCGGTGGACACGCCCCACAGGCTGGTGACGAGGCCCACGGCCAGGACCGCCGTCGCCGCGAGGAGCCAGCCGTTCACCGGCGGACCACCGCCCGCCGGCCGGCCCGGGCGACGACCGCGCCCACGCCCGCGGCGCCCGCGCCGACCGCCCACTCCAGGGGGTAGACGGTGCTGATCAGCATCAGCCAGAGCACGACAAGGGCGGCCCACCAGAGCGCCACTTCGCCCAGGGCGAGGAGTGCGGAACGCGTCTTCACCCGCCACCTCCGCCGCTCGGTCGTCGTCCTCGTCGCTGTGCGCCGCAGTGCCGTACGGCGTCTGTCGGCATCCAAACACCGGGCCGGCAGCGAGGCGGGCGGCGGCGCGCGGGTCTGGAGCCCGGTTGCCCCGACAGCAGCAACGGAAACCGGTGCGGCGCCGGTGGCCGGGAAGGCGAGGGCACTGCGCGGCGGCGGTATTCCGGCGCGCATCGCGGGTAACCGGCTCGGCAGGCAGGGAAGTTGACGACTGGAGGACCTCATGGACCGCTGGGCGCTCCGCCCGCGCGACCGCACGCGCACGCACACCGCCGCCACCGCTTCCGGGTCTTCTTCGGCCTTCGGCGCCTCTTCGACCGCCGGGTCCGGCGGTCTGCTGCGCGGGTTCCGCTTCACGCGCGGGAGCGGCCCCGGACGCCGCGCGCGTGCGGGGCGCGAGCGAAAGGACCCGACCGCCGGCGGGACCCGGCGGGCGGCCTCGGCGCAGGGCGTCGAGCGGCGGCCCGCGCCCTGGCCGCTGCGGATGCTGGCGATGGTGTGCGCGTTCGTCTTCATGGTGGCGTTCGCCGTCGTCCTGGCCCGGCTGACGCTGGAGCCGTCCCCCGCCTCCGAGTCGCTGACGCACACCAATCTGCGTCCGGGCAGCTCCCTGCGGGCCTATCTGGACGCGCCGGGGCTGCGCGAGGCGGTGAAGCAGATCGGCGGCAACGTGCTGCTCGGGGTGCCGTTCGGGGTGCTGGTGCCGGTGGTGGCGCCGCGGGCGCGCGGGTTGTTCAAGGTGCTGCTGCTGACGGCGGTCGTGATGCTGCTGGTGGAGTTCGCGCAGGGCGCGATGATCACCGGTCGGGCCTTCGACGTCGACGACGTCATCCTCAACACGGCCGGAGCGCTGCTGGGTTACCTGCTCGTGGGCCGCCGGATGGGACGGGCCGTGCACGCCCGCAAGCGGCGCGTGAAGGTGTGAACGAACCGTCAGAACTGGTCCGGACCAAGGTATTGACGACCCCTTACCTCACTCCTTAAATCAAGAGGCGACACTCTTCCCCCCATCCCCCACCACTGACGGCGCGCTCCCGCACGGGCCGCCGTTCGGAAGGGAGAGCCGTGGCACGTCCACGTGTGCTCCGCAGATGTCTCCTCGCCGCACTGTCGGCCGCCGCGCTCGTCGGCTCCGCCGCGGCCGGCACCGCGCAGGCGGACGCCTCCGCCGCCGCGGCCCCCGCCGCCGCGGCGGTGTCGACGTTCTCCGACACCTTCGACGGCCCGGCGGGCGCGGCCGTCGACTCCGGCAAGTGGCAGCTGGAGACCGGCGACAACGTCAACAACCACGAACGGCAGTACTACACCTCGGGCACCAAGAACGCCGCCCTGGACGGCCAGGGCCATCTGGTCATCACCGCCAAACGCGAGAACCCCGCCAACTACCAGTGCTGGTACGGCACCTGCCAGTACACCTCGGCGCGGCTGAACACCTCGGGGAAGTTCTCCGCGCAGTACGGGCACGTCGAGGCGCGGATGAAGATCCCGCGCGGGCAGGGCATGTGGCCGGCGTTCTGGATGCTCGGCACCGACATCGGGCAGGTCGGCTGGCCGAACTCCGGTGAGATCGACGTGATGGAGAACGTCGGTTTCGAGCCCTCCACGGTCCACGGCACCATCCACGGCCCCGGCTACTCCGGCTCGGCCGGCATCGGCGCGCCGTACTCGCTGCCGAACGGCCAGGCGTTCGCCGACGCCTTCCACACCTTCGCCGTCGACTGGGCGCCCGACTCGATCACCTGGTCGGTGGACGGCAACGTCTACCAACGCCGCACGCCCGCCGACCTCGGCGGCAGGACGTGGGTGTTCAACAAGCCGTTCTTCCTCATCCTGAACCTCGCCGTGGGCGGCTACTGGCCGGGCGACCCGGACGGCTCGACCAGCTTCCCGCAGCAGCTGGTGGTGGACTCGGTCTCGGTCACCACGAGCGACACGCCGAGCGGCGGCAAGGCCATCAGGGGGCTGGCCGGCAAGTGCGTGGACGTGGCCGCCGCCGGCACCGCCAACGGCACCGCGGTGCAGCTCTACGACTGCAACGGCACCGCCGCGCAGCAGTGGACGGTCGGCTCCGACGGCACCCTGCGGGCGCTCGGCAAGTGCCTCGACGTCAAGGACAACGGCACCGCGGACGGCTCCCAGGTCCAGCTGTGGGACTGCACCGGCGGACCGAACCAGAAGTGGGCGATCTCCTCGGCCAACGACATCGTCAACCCTCAGGCGAACAAGTGCCTGGACGTGCCGAGCGCCAACTCCGCCAACGGCACCCGGCTGCAGATCTGGACCTGCAACGGCACGGCCGCCCAGAAGTGGACGGTGGGCTGACGCCGAGCCGGGGCGGGCGTCAGCCACGCGGACCGATCCGGACCGGGTCCGCGTCGGTCCGCGTGGGCGTGGCCTAGCGTCGGCTCCAGGTGAACTTGTCGCCGCCGACCCAGCGGACCACGTCCGGGTCGTCCAGGTCGTGGACGCTGATGCCGAACGCGGCGGCGGCCTGGAGGACGTCGGTGACGGTCCGGGCCTCGCCGACGACCTCGCCGTCGATCTCCACGATGCGGAACGGCGGGGTGCCGGGCTGCACCCCGAGCACCATGATCCGCGGCTGCGAAATGTACGGGCTCGCGCTCTCGGTCATGTCATCCAGCCTAGGACGCGCCCGCCCGGAACGCCGGTCCCCGTCACGGCCGCCGCCAGTCGTCGCCGGTCATGTGCGAGCCGGCCATGGGCCCCATCCGGAGCATCCCGCCGTCCACGCTCCAGGACGCCCCGGTGACGTAGGAGGCGTCGGGGCCGGCCAGGAAGGCGATGACGGCGGCGACCTCACGGGCGTCGCCGGGCCGGCCCAGCGGCACTCCGGGACGGTGCACGGCGTGCACGTCGGTGTCCTCCTGGCCGGTCATGGGCGTGGCGATCTCGCCGGGCGCCACGGCGTTCACGGTGATGCCGTGCTCGGCCAGTTCCAGCGCCATCACCTGGGTGAGCAGGCCGAGCCCGCCCTTGGCCGCGCAGTACGGGGCGGCCCCCACCCGCGGCTGGTGCTCGTGCACCGAGGTGACGTTGACGATCCGGCCGCCGTCGCCCTGCGCGATCATCCGCCGGGCCGCCTTCTGCCCCAGCAGGAACGGCCCGGCCAGGTCCACGTCCAGCACCCGGCGCAGATCGTCCAGGCCGAGGTCGAGGTAGGGCGTGGCGGTGCCGGTGCCCGAGCAGTTGACCAGGACGTCGACGCGGCCGCCGAGCGCGTCGGCCAGCTCGTCCAGGGCGTCGGCCGCCCCGGGCAGCCGGGTGAGGTCCATCCGGGTGACCGCCGCTCGGCGTCCCTTGGAACGCACCTCCTCGGCGGTCTCCTCGGCGCCCTTCTCGTCGCTGTGCCAGGTGATGCCGATGTCCAGCCCCGCCTCGGCCAGACGGACGGCGGTGGCGCGGCCGATGCCGGAGTCGGCGCCGGTGACCACGGCCACCGGGGCGACGGCCGGAGTGGGCTCGGACATGGCGGGAACCTCCTGCGGTGCTCTGTGGCTGTGCGCCACGGCGGGTGCTCTGCGGATGCGCGCCACGACGCGTGCTCTGCGACGGCGCGCTGCGGCGGGTGCTCCACAACAAGGACGAGGCACCGCAGTACCCGGGCCCGCACCGGGCAAACCGGCGTCCCCGCCGCAACGCCTCCCGTGGGTGCGGGTCCGGGGGCGCCGGGGAACCCTGGGGGTGGAGGTGGCGATGGACCCCGTCGAGGCACTGGACCGGATCGCGTTCCTGCTGGAGCGGTCCCAGGCGCCGACCTACCGTGTGCGCGCCTTCCGCACGGCGGCCGCGGTGCTGTCCGGGCTGCCCGCCGGCGAGGTGGACGAGCGCGCCTCGGCCGGGACGCTGGAGTCGCTCAAGGGCGTCGGCCCCAAGACCGCGCAGGTGGTACGGGAGGCGCTGGCAGGGGAGGCGCCGGGGTACCTGCGGAAGCTGGAGCAGGAGGCGGAGCAGCCGCTCGTCCGGGGTGGCGAGGCTCTCCGGGCGCTGCTGCGCGGCGACTGCCATCTGCACTCCGACTGGTCCGACGGCGGCAGCCCGATCGAAGAGATGGGCCGGGCCGCGGCGGCGCTCGGGCACGAGTGGGCGGTGCTGACGGACCACTCGCCACGGTTGACCGTGGCCCGCGGGCTGTCCCCCGAACGGCTGCGCGAGCAACTGGACGTGGTGGCGGAGCTGAACGAGACGTGGGCGCCGTTCCGGCTGCTGACCGGCATCGAGTGCGACATCCTCGACGACGGCTCCCTCGACCAGGAGCCCGAGCTGCTGGAGCGGCTGGACGTGGTCGTGGTGTCGGTCCACTCCAAGCTGCGGATGGACGCCCGCTCCATGACCCGCCGCATGGTGGCCGCCGTCCGCGACCCGCACTCCGATGTGCTCGGGCACTGCACCGGGCGGCTGGTGACCGGGCGGGGGCGGCCGGAGTCCCGGTTCGACGCGGACGAGGTGTTCGCCGCGTGCGCCGGGACCGGGACGGCCCTGGAGATCAACAGCCGGCCCGAGCGCCTGGACCCGCCCCGGCCGCTGCTGCGCCGCGCGGTGGAGGCGGGGGTGCTGTTCGCCGTCGACACCGATGCCCACGCGCCGGGCCAGCTGGACTGGCAGGCGTACGGGTGCGCCCGGGCCGAGGAGTGCGGGGTGGTGGCCGAACGGGTGGTGACGACCTGGACGGCCGGCGAACTGCTGGACTGGACGCGGGAGCGGCGGACGCCGGCCCGGGCGGGGCGGGGATGAGCGGGGCGCCGCGGACATGACCCGAGCGGCGTGGGGACGACCTGGGCGGGGCGGGGGCGAGCGGCCTCCCGGAGGCCGGCGTGGTCCCGGGGAGTGGTCGTCGGCCCGGGACGGAGTGGCGGACGGCCGGTGCGGGTACCCGGAGCGGCACCGACAAGCAGTGGGAGGACTCCCGTAATGGACCGTGCCGCCGTGTTCGACGTCGACGGAACGCTCGTCGACACCAACCACCTCCATGTCGTCACCTGGTGGGAGGCCTTCCGGCAGGCGGGCCACCGGGTGCCCATGCACGCCGTCCACCGCGCGGTGGGGCTCGGATCCACCGATCTGATCGCGCACCTGCTCGGCGACGACCGCGACAAGGAGCAGGACGCGGAGCTGAGCGCCGCCCACACCGCGCTGTACGGGCAGTACTTCCAGCGACTGCCCGCGTTCGAGGACGCCGGACGGTTGCTGCGGCGGCTGCACGAGAACGAGTGGGCCGTGGTGCTCGCGACCTCGGCGAGCGGCCCCGAGCTGAGCGCCCTGCGCCGCGCCATCGACGCCGACGACGCCATCACCGCCACGGCCAGCTCCGACGACGTGGCCGAGGGCAAGCCCTCGCCCGAGCCCGTCGAGCACGCCCTGGAACTGGCCGGGGTGGACCCGGGGCGGGCGGTGTTCGTCGGCGACACGGTCTGGGACATGCGGGCCGGCAGCCGGGCCGGGGTGCGCTGTGTGGGCGTGCTGTGCGGCGGCATCCCGCGCGCCGACCTGGAGGAGGCGGGCGCCACGGCGGTGTACCGGGACCCGGCCCACCTGCTGGCCTCCCTGGCGGACGGACCGCTGGCCTGAGGGCTGGGGGAAGGATCCGGGGAGCGGGCCGCAGGACAGGGCCTGGGCACCGGTGAACGCGAGTACTTGAGGCCCGACCGCCCACCTGGTGCTGTGCCCGGGAGGGTCCACCGGCTCGCGGCACCCGGCAGGGCACCTCGCCGCGTCGTCGCCTCACCCGAGTACCTCCGGCACGTGGGCGATGCCCCGCCTTGGGATGCTCCCCCACCGCCTGAACGGCGCGGGAGGTACCCCCGTCACCGGAGGCCGCGAGCTTCCCGGCGAACCCTCCCGGTCACAGCACTGGCCGCGAAACCTGTGCCGGACGAGCGAAAAATGTGACGATGATCCCGCTTGGGGCCCCCGGGTCCCCGGATACCCGGTTCCGATGACGCGCGTACCGGAGAGCCCAGGACCCCCGTCGCCCGAGGACTCGCGGGAGGCGTCCCGCGGCCGGCCGGGCGGCCGGTGGCAGGCGCTCGTCCGGCTGCTCGGCGTCCGCCCGGTGCACGCCGTCCGCACCGAGGCCGCCCGGATCGGGCGGTCCGTCCGGGCGATCGGACGCGGCCCGGGCCGGGAGCGGGACCTGCTGGTGCAGTCGCTGAAGGCGGCCGGCGCGGCCCTGCTGGCCTGGGTCGTGGCGAAGAACCTGATGGGCGACCCGATGGCCCTGATGGCGCCGTGGGTGGCGCTGGTCCTGGTACAGGCCACGGTGTACAGCTCGCTGCGGCGGGCGGCGCAGCAGTGCACGGCGATCTGCGCGGGGACCCTGCTCGCCTCGGGCGCGGAGGCGGTCACCGGCGACACCCTGGGCGCGCTCGCGATCTGCCTGCCGCTGCTGATGCTGCTGGCGAACTGGTCGCGCTTCGGCGACCAGGGAGTCTACGGCGCCACCACGGCGGTGTTCACCCTGGCGGCGGGCAGCGTCTCGGCCGCCTCGGTCGGGCACCGGCTGGGCCAGACCCTGCTGGGCGCGGTGATCGGCGTGACCGTCAACGCACTGGTCCTGCCGCCGATCCATCTGCGAGACGTACGGGAGAACCTGGCGGCGGTGGCGCGGGAGACCGGTGACGTGCTGTGCGCGGTCGCCGGGGAGCTGAGCGACGGGGACTGGGACGCCCGCACCGCCGCCGACTGGTCCCGGCGCTCGGCCCGTCTGGAGCACCGGCTGGAGACGCTGCACTCGGCGCGCCGCTGGAGCCGGGAGAGCCTCCGGCTGATGAACGGCCCGCTGCGCGCCCTGCGCCGGGTCCCCTCCTCCGTACCGCCGGACGCGGAGGACGAGCGCTGGAGCCGGATCACCGGGTACGTCCGGGCGCTCACCCGGACGCTGGCGATCGCGGCCGACCAGGATCGGGCGCCGCAGCCACCGGACCCGGAGGTGCTGGCCACGTACGCGCGGCTGCTGGAGCTGATCGGGCAGGCCTGCCGCGCCGAGGGCGACCGGCTGCTCGGCGGGCCGGCGGACGGGCGGTCGGGGGACGAGGACACCGAGGACGGCGAGCGCACGCGCCGGGAGCTGCACCACCGGCTGGAGGAGGTGCTGCGGGAGCACGCGGGCCGGGAGGCGGCCCGGACCACGGTGCTCGGATCACTGCTGCTCCAGGCGGAGAGCCTGTGGGCGGAGGCCGTGCCGGCCGCCGTGCGGGAGTCTGTGCGGCAAGGCGCGGCGGCGGGGACCGCGTCGCGGGCGCCGGATACGGAGTGACGCGGATCACCCCGTCATCCGGCCGACGCCGGAACACGGAGGGGTGGTTCTCCGTTGAACCATCCGTGGGTGCGGATGGGACAGTGTCCCCGGGCCTCACCTATTGCCCACAGGGACGATCGTTCGGCTGAAGCCCTGTGGAGCGTCTCGCCGAGAGGCGACCGCCATGCGTACCCACACCTCGACCGCCCCGGCCGTGATTCCCCCGTCACGGCCGGGGCTTTCGCCTGTCCGCGGGCCCAGCACGTGCGCGCTGTCCGTGTGTCCGTCCCGGACACGTGCGCGCGCCGTCGGCCGGGGCTTGACTTCGAGAGCGCTCCAATTCGTAGCGTTCCGGTCATGAGCACTTCGGCACAGCACAAGATCGGTTCGGGCTTCGGCGCGACGAGCACCGCCGAGGACGTCCTGCGCGGCGTCGACCTCACCGGAAAGCTCGCCCTGGTCACGGGCGGCTACTCGGGTCTGGGGCTGGAGACCACCCGGGCGCTGGCCAAGGCCGGCGCCCGGGTGGTCGTACCGGCCCGGCGGCCGGACACCGCGCGGGTGGCGCTGGACGGCGTGGACGGCGTGGAGGTGGACGAGCTGGACCTCGGCGACCTGGACAGCGTCCACGCCTTCGCCGAGCGGTTCCTCGCCTCCGGCCGCACCCTCGACATCGTCATCGGCAACGCCGGGATCATGGCGTGCCCCGAGACCCGGGTCGGGCCCGGCTGGGAGGCGCAGTTCGCGACCAACCACCTCGGCCACTTCGCCCTTGTCAACCGGCTGTGGCCGGCCATCGAGCAGGGCGGCGCCCGGGTGGTCTCGGTCTCCTCGCGCGGTCACCAGCTCTCCGGCATCCGCTGGGACGACATCCACTGGCGGCGGGGCTACGACAAGTGGCAGGCCTACGGGCAGGCCAAGACCGCCAACGTCCTGTTCGCCGTCCGCCTCGACGCGCTGGCCCGGGAGCGCGGCGTCCGCGCCTTCGCGTTGCACCCCGGTGGCATCCTCACGCCGCTCCAGCGCCATCTGGCGCAGGACGAGATGGTCGAGCGCGGCTGGATCGACGAGAACGGCACCGTTCTCCACCCCGAGCGGTTCAAGACCCCGCAGCAGGGCGCCGCCACCCAGGTCTGGGCGGCCACCTCCCCGCAGCTGGACGGCCTCGGCGGCCTCTACCTGGAGGACTGCGACGTGGCCGAGCCGGCCGGGGAGAGCGGGCCGGGGCAGATGACCGACGGCGTGAAGCCGTGGGCCGTCGATCCCGCCGGCGCGGCCCGCCTGTGGGACCTGTCGGCGGAGCTGACCGGGGTGAACGCGTTCGCGTAGCGCCCTGAGGACGGGAAGGGCGGCGGCCGGCCGCCCGGGACGCGGAGGGTCGGCCGCCGCCGGACGGGTGGCCGCCTGCCACGAGAACGGCTGGGGGCGACCGCGAGGACCGCCCAGGGACGACCGGCATCCGGGTTGGGGCGCGGGGACCGGGTACTCGGGTCCGCGTCTCAGTCCCCGGCCGAGAGGAGCCCCAGGTGAGCAGCGCTTCGGGCAGCAGGGTCGTCGTCACGGGCGCCACCGGCAACGTCGGTACCAGCGTCGTCCGTCTGCTCTCCGAGGACCCGGAGGTCGCCTCCGTCCGGGGGCTGGCCCGCCGGATCCCGGACTGGTCGCCGCCCAGGACGGAGTGGGCGGCCGTGGACGTGTCCTCCGAGCAGGCGCCTCTTGCCGCCGAGTTCGAGGGCGCGGACGCGGTGATCCACCTCGCCTGGGCGTTCCAGCCGACGCACGATCCGGCGACGACCTGGCGCACCAACGTCCTCGGCTCCATCCGGGTCTACGAGGCGGCGGCCGCCGCCCGGGTGCCGGTGCTGGTGCACGCCTCCTCGGTCGGCGCCTACTCCCCCGGCCCCAAGGACCGGCCGGTCGACGAGTCGTGGCCGACGCACGGGTGGCCCGACGCCGCGTACACCCGGGAGAAGGCGTATCTGGAGCGGACCCTGGACACCTTCGAACGCGACCACCCGGACATCAGGGTGGTGCGGATGCGTCCGGCCTTCCTGTTCAAGGCGGAGTCGGCGAGCGAGCAGCGGCGCATCTTCGGCGGCCGGTTCCTGCCCGGGCCGCTGGCCCGGCCGGAGCTGCTGCCGTTCCTGCCGGACGTCCCCGGGCTGCGGGTCCAGGCCCTGCACACGGACGACGGCGCCCCCGCCTACCAGCTCGCGCTGCACCGCGAGGTGCGCGGGGCGTTCAACCTGGCGGCCGACCCGCCGCTGGACGCGAAGGTGCTGAGCGAGCTTCTGGGGACCCGGCCGGTACGGCTGCCGCGCGTCGCGGCGCGTTCGGCGATCGCCGCCGCCTGGGGGCTGCACCTGCTGCCGGCCTCTCCGCACCTGTTCGACGCGGTGCTCCGCCTCCCCCTGCTGGACTGCGCCCGGGCCCACACGGAGCTGGGCTGGCGGCCTCGGCGTACCGCGATCGAGGTCATCCAGGAGTTCCTGGAGGGGCTGCGGCGCGGTGAGGGCGCGGACACCGCGCCCATGCGGGGCCGCAAGGTCGGCTGAACCCGGCCCGGCCCCGGGTGGCGGCCCCGCCCGACGGGGTCGCCCCCTCCTCCGGGGGCACCGCGGCGGGCATCGCAGGGCGTACGCCAGCCGGACCGGCTCTTTCCCGTCTGTCAGCCGGACGGCTCCTCCGGTACGGGCTGCTCCTCGGACCGGATATCGCCCGAGGAGGGCGCGCCGCTGTCGCGGCCCGTGCCGGCCTCGTCGGTGTCGGGGACGTCCTCGTCGGCGCCGGGCTCGGTGCGCGCGGCCCGTGAGGCCCTGGCCATCGCGGTCCGGTCGGCGGCCTCCCAGGGGTCCTCGCCGCCCTGGGCCTGCTGGTCGGGCATGTCACGCGGGACGGGCGCACCGTTCTCGCCGGGTGCTTCACGGCGGTGGTCGTCGGTCACGGGGAACTCCCTTCGCGTCGTGGGACCCCTGCGCGTCGTGGGGCGACGCGCGGGTACCACCGCGATGACCTGCGAAACCCGCCGCCCAGGAAGGTCGGCGCCCGCCCGCCGGTGGGCTTCGTCAGCCGGGCAGCCGCAGCGCCCGCGACTGCTCCTCCAGCGGGCCGCGTCCGACGTCGTGGCGGCGCTCCGTCGAGGGTCCGGGGATGGCGGACCGGGTGGGGGCGCAGCGAAGCGGGGTCCGTCCGCGTCCCGTGGAACTGGGGCTCGCCCGGGTCGACGGCGCAGTGGTCGGCGACGCAGTCGAAGTGGACGGCGGGGCAGCGGCCGTCGGCCGCGGCCTGCGCGATCAGATCGCGGCAGCGCGACCGGAAGTCCGGCTCGGGGGCGTGCAGCAGGACCGTCAGCGCAGCCGTGGCCGCCGCCGGGCCCACGAGGGAGGCGTCCGGCCAGCCGTGCCGGCGCACGATCGTCTCCGGCGCCTCGGCGTTGTCCCGGTGGCACCGGGCGATCCGCCGTCGCCGCTCCGGGGTGGGCGCGGCGGTGGCCGCCCGCGCCAGTTCGCCTCGGGGTCCCGTACCGGGCCGGTCACGGCGTCGCTCCCGGTAAGCCGCGCCTCACGCCGCCACCGGCAGTTCTCCCTCCGGGCTCGCGTCCTGACGCTCCGTCGGTCACGTCGGTCATTCCGGGCCTCGCCTTCGAGCATCGTGCGGCGGGGCCCGCAGGGTCTCTGACGTGAGCCGGCTTGCTTGCGTCCACGCGCCGTTGATCGCCGTACGGCGTTCGCCCCCGGCACATCCCCCGGCTGATGGGATGTGGGACACGCGCGGCTCGCAACCGACGTTCGACCATCCGTGTGACCGGGGCCGGATCGGCACCCGGACCGCGACCGAACCGGGCCCGGGCGCCGGCCGGCCCGCCGGGCGGGACCACCCGCACGACACCTCCCGCCAGGCGGGTGGTCCCGCACCCTCGGGAACGTCGCCGCAGGCGCGCGGACGCGACCCGCGCGCCCCGATCCGACGCCGGACCGGGCGCGCCGCGCCCGGCGCTCACGCCCGGCGTTCCTCCAGCGCGGTCTGCCAGGCCGGCAACCGGTCCTGCAGGACGGGCTCGGCGCGCCGTCCGCCACGGGTGAAGAAGTCGGCCAGCGGCAGGATCGCCGCGCCCACGGTGACCGCGTCCGGGCCGAGCCTGCCGAGCTCCACGGTCACGTTCTCCGCGGGGTGGCGCAGTGCGTACGCGGTGGCGTGGCGGCGTACGGCGGGCAGGAAGCGGGAGCCGAGCTGCAGACCGGCCCAGCCGCCGATGAGGATGCGCTCGGGCTGGAAGAGGTTGATCAGGTCGGACAGGCCGGCGCCGAGGTACTCGGCGGTCTCCTCCAGGACGGCCAGCGCGACCGGGTCGGGGTCCGTGCCCTCGGGCGGGTAGGCGGCGGCCAGCATGGCGGTCAGCGCCGTCTCCTCGTCGGTGTCGCGAGGAGGGCGGCCGCCCTCCTCGCGCCAGCGGGCCAGCAGCGACTCCGCCCCGGCGTACGCCTCCAGGCAGCCCAGCGCGCCGCACCGGCAGCGCCGGCCCCGCACCCGCACCGTCAGGTGTCCCCACTCGACGGCCCGGCCGTGCTCCACCTCCGGGGTGACCAGGCAGGCGCCGACGCCCGAGCCGAACAGGACGACGACCGCGTTGCCCGCGCCGCGCCCGCCGCCGAACCACATCTCGGCCTGGCCGAGCGTCTTGGCGCCGTTGTCGATGAAGTAGGGGACGCTCTCGGGCAGCCGGGAGTCGGTGCGCAGCAGCGCCTCCAGCGGCACGGCGTTCCAGCCGATGGTCTGCCCGTGCACGACGGCGCCCCGGTCCGGGGTGTGCTCGACGATGCCGGGGACGCCGATGCCTACGCCGAGCAGCCGCTCGGGCGCCAGATGGGCGCAGGCCAGGACCTCGGCGATGCCGTCCCGGATGTGTCCGGTGATCACGTCCACGTCGTAGCGCTGCGGCGTCAGCGGCCGCTCGGCGCGGGCGAGCTCGGTCAGGGCCAGGTCGAACAGCTCGATTCGGACCCGGGTCTCGCCGACGTCCACGCCGATCATGTGGCCGCTGGTGGGGGCCACCCGCAGCAGGGTGCGCGGCCGGCCGCCGTCGGAGTCGACGCTGCCGGCCTCCTCGACCAGCCCGTCGGCGACCAGGTCCGCGACGACGTTGCTGATCGATCCGGAGCTGAGCCCGGTCGCCGGGCCGAGTTCGAAGCGGCTGAGGGGTCCGTCGAAGTACAGCCGCTGGAGTACGGCCGTGCGGTTGGCCCGCCTGAGATCGCGCACCGTGCGCCCGTTCCGCCCCGCCATGTGGCTCCCTTGTCCGAACCCTGCCCGACCTGCAACATACCGCCGCGAGCCACCCCGACGCGACTTATTCGACCCCTTAGTCCACGCAATAAATTAAGACGTGTCCCACTCCTGGGCCCCGTTCCGGCCCAGGATACGGAACCGCCGCGCGCCCGAGGTGACCGGTACGGCCCGAAATTCACTGGCCGCCGCCTCCAGGACCTGCCTACCCTAGCCGTGTAACTAAAAGCATTAGGCAGTTCGCCGTGTTCTTCAGGAGCCCCCGATGAGACCGCTCACCGAGCAGGACATCCGCACCTCGTTCGTCAACTGCTCGAAGGGCGAGGCCAAGCGCCTGGCCGTCCCCCGCGACCTCGGCGAACGTCCCTGGGGCGACCTGGACTTCCTCGGCTGGCGCGATCCGGGCGCGCCCGACCGCAGCCACCTGGTCACCGAGCGTGAGGGCCGGCTCATGGGCGTGGCCCTGCGCTTCCCGTCCGCGCAGCGCGGGTTCCTGCACCGCAGCATGTGCTCGCTGTGCCTGACCACGCACCCGGGCGGCGGGGTCTCCCTGATGACCGCCCGCAAGGCCGGGACCGCGGGCCGCGAGGGCAACTCGGTCGGCCTCTACATGTGCACCGATCTGGCCTGCTCGCTGTACGTGCGGGGCCGGAAGGTCCCGGAGTCCGGGCTGCGCTTCGAGGAGAGCCTGACCACGGCCGAGCAGATCGACCGGCTGCGGGCCAACCTGGCGGCGTTCCTGGACAAGCTGTACGCCTGAGGGCGGCGGCCCCGGACGGTCGCACTCGGCGCCGACCACGTTCGATGCCGCAGGGAACGGGGAACAGCGCAAGGGATGCAAGTCGTACGTGAATGGATGTCGTCCCTTGCGGGGCTGGTGCGGCGGCACCGCGATCCGGTGGTCGTCCAGGCCTTCCGGTCGACGGTGGCGGCGACGGTCGCGTATGTGTTCGCGAAGTGGCTGAGCCCCGAGCCGGCTCCGCTGACCGCCCCCCTGACCGCCCTGCTGGTCGTGCAGGTCACCCTGTTCGCGACCCTCACCACCAGTATCCGCCGGGTCAACGCGGTGGTGGCCGGCGTCATCGTGGCCATCGCCTTCTCGCTGCTGGTGGGGCTGACCTGGTGGAGCCTCGCCCTGGTGATCCTGGCGGGGCTGGCGGTCGGGCACCTGGTGCGGGTGGACGAGTTCGTGGCCGAGGTGGCGATCAGCGCGATGCTCGTGCTGGGCGTCACCACGGTCGGCAGCACCGCCTGGGCGCGGATCGTGGAGACGCTGATCGGCGCGGTGGTCGGCATGGCCTGCAACCTGCTGCTCGCTCCCCCGGTGTGGACCGAGCAGGCGGGCGAGTCGATCGAGGGCCTGGCGCGCCGGATGCGCCAGTTGATGCTGCACATGGGCGACCAGGTGACCGGCGGCACCCCGGTCGAGCAGGCCGCCGAGCGACTTCACGAGGCACGCCGGCTGGACCACGACATCGCCGACGTGGACGCGGCGCTGCGGCAGGCCGAGGACAGCCTGCGGCTGAACCCGAGGGTGCGGGAGGGCCTGCTGCACCGGGTGGTGCTGCGCACCGGCCTGGACACGCTGGAGATCTGCACGGTGGTGCTGCGGGTGCTGGCGCGCAGCCTCACCGATCTGGCCAAGGAGCGCGAGCCCGAGCCGCTGTTCTCGCCGCAGACGGGGCCCGTGGTGCAGCAGTTGCTGTGCGAGATCTCCGACGCGGTGGTCAGCTACGCGGTGCTGGTGACCACCGATGTGAGCATGAGCGCGGAGTCGGCCGAGACCCGGCTCGCCGCCGAGCTGCGGCAGGCGGCGGCCACCCGCGACAAGCTGGCGCAGCTGATGCTGGAGGAGATCCAGCGCGACGCGAGTCAGTGGCAGCTCCAGGGCGCGGTGCTGACCGAGGTGAACCGCATCATCGACGAGATGGACACCGAGCACCGCACCCAGCGACTGCTGGAGGAGCTGGACCGGCACACGCGGGCGCGTCGTGAGCGCAGGTCGCGGCTGACCCGGATCGCGGACCGGCTCGGCGCACCGGTCAAGCGGCGGCGGGGCCGGGACGACGAGCGGTAGCCCTGCGTGCGGAGCGGTGACGGACGGCCCCGGTGGGGCGTCACGACGCGGTGGACCACGGCCCCGGTGGTGTGTCGCGGTGCGGTGGGGCAGCCCCCCGCGCGTTGCGCTGTACGCGACGGCGGTTGCCGGTCTTGCCGTCCCAGAGCGGTGCGGGCCAAGGTGTGGGGCGGACCAGGACAGTCGACGACCTGAGGTGCGGGCATGGACGGTGGGGCAGGAGTGTCGCGCGGCTGGAGCAGGCGCCGGTTCGTGGGGGCGGTGACGGGGATCGCCGCGATCGCGGGCGTCCCGGCGCCGGCGGCCCCGCGGGAGGCGCCCGGCGCACCGCCGGCCCCGCAGCCGAGCGCGGCCGGCCGGGAGCCGGCGCACCGCGGGTCCGGACCGCGGCCCCTGTACCTGGGCACCTACACCTCGGTGGCGGGCGGCGGTGCGGGGATCGGGCTGGCGGCGTACGACCCGGCCTCCGGAGCCGTGACCGGTGGCGGCGCGGTGACCGGCGTGGCCGACCCCTCGTACCTCGCCGTGCATCCCGACGGGCGCACGCTGTACGCGGTGGACGAGCGCCAGGACGGCGCGGTGACCGCCGTACGGCTCGCCGACCGCACCGTGCTGGGGTCCCGGAGCACCGGCGGGGCGGGGCCGTGCCATCTGTCCGTGCATCCCGGCGGGCGCTGGCTGCTGACCGCGAACTACACATCCGGCAGCGTCGCCGTGCATCCGGTCCAGGCGTCCGGCGCGCTCGGCGAGCGCACCGATCTGGTGACGCACTCCAGCCCACCGCCCGGCCCCGGGCAGCAGGGCCCGCACGCCCACCAGATCGTCACCGCACCGGACGGCGGCCATGTCCTGGCCGTCGATCTCGGCACCGACACGGTCTACACCTACCGCCTGGACACCGGTACGGGCCGGCTGACCGAGGCGTCCCGGGCGCGGGCGCGGCCCGGCGCGGGACCGCGCCATCTCGCCTTCCACCCCGGCGGCCGGTACGCCTACCTCGCGAACGAGGTCGACGACACGGTCACGGTGTGCGCCTACGACCCGGCGAGCGGCCGGCTGACCATCGGCCAACCGCAGAGCACCGGGCCGGGCGAGGGCACGAACTATCCGGCGCAGTTCCTGGTCACGGCCGACGGCCGGTTCGCCTATCTGGCCAACCGGGGCCACAACACCCTCGCGCGCTACGCCGTGGAGGCCGCCGGGGCGCGGCTCAGGTTCCTGGACGCGGTGCCCGTGGCCGGCGACTTCCCGCGCCAGATCGCCTTCTCGCCGGACGGCGCGCTGCTGTTCGCGGCGAACCAGAAGTCGGGCACGGTCAGCGTGTTCCGCGTGGACCGCGCCGACGGCGCGCTGCGGCTGGCCGGCGAGCCCTACCCCTCACCGGTCGCCGTCTGTGCGCTGCCGCTGTAGGGCCCGGGCACAGGAGGCGCTGCCCGCCTGGGCGAGCAGGACGTGCATGCGCTCGGCGAGCTGGGAGATGTCGTCGGCCGGGGCGTGGAAGGGCAGCCGCACGTCGCCGTCGGTGCGGGCGCGTTCGACGCGCAGGGTCAGCGCGTGCCGGTCCACGGCGAGCGGCCGTACGCGCACCGCGCCGTGCAGGCTGTCGGGGCCGACCAGGCGGGTGAGCCGTTCGACCGCGTCGGGGTGGGAGTCGGCGAGATGGGTGAGCAGCCGGGCCTCGGCGGTGGCCAGGGGGTCGGGTTCGGCGGCGGCGAAGTCGCCGGGGGCGATCACGACCGCTCCGGGCGGCCGGCGCAGCACCACGCGCAGGGGCTGGAACAGGAGACTGTCGCCGGCCCGGGTGAACCGGCCGGCCAGCCTGAGCCGGGCGCGGACGCGGTCGCGCACGGGGACCGGGGCCACGTCGGCGAACTCCAGCAGGGCGGGGAGTTCGCCGCGGGGGGCGAGCAGCGCGGTGGCGGCCAGGGCGCTGTCCTCGGGGGCGCGCAGGAGCACCCGGCCGTCACCCGTCACGGAGTGCGCGCCGGTGAACTCCTCCGGGGTGCCCTCGGTGGTCACCGCGCAGGACCATGCGACCGCGAGCACCGACCTGGCCCGCTCAGCGGCGCCGGGCACCGCGGCCCATGTGTGGCTGTCACCCATCCGGAACCTCCTCATTAGGTAAGCCTTACCTAAGGTATAGGAGTCCCGCGCGGACGCCAACCACGGGGGTGGGCAGCCGGAAGCAGGACGGCGGCACCCGCACGCACGCCCGGGTGCCCGGGTGCGCGACTGCCTCCGCACCGCGGGCCGCCGCCCGCGCGGGGCGCGGTCCACCGGTCGTGGACGGACATGCCGTGCCGCGGGGCGCGGCTCAGTCCGTCAGCACGCCCAGCAGCGCCCGGGTGCACAGGTCCCGCACCTGCGCGCGGCTCAACCCGGCGTCCCGCAGCCACTCCAGGCAGACCGCGGTGGTGAACGCCAGCCAGCCGCGAACGGCCAGCTTCAGGTCGGGGCGGCGATCGGCGAGCGGGCCGAACTCGGGGTCCTCGGCGAGCGCGGCCATGATCTGCCGTTCCTGTGCGGCCAGCGCCCGCTGGTACACGCGGCGCACGGCCTGGTCGCCGGCCGCGTCGGCACGGTGGAAGGCGCGGTAGCCGTGCGCGTGCGCCTGGACGTACTCCAGATACGCGTCGAGGCCGGCCGCCAACTGGTCGCGCACCGGAACGCCGGGCACCGCCGCGGTCATCCGCAGCATCCGCTCGCTCTCGCGTTCGACGACGGCCGCGAAGAAGTCCCGTTTCGTCGGAAAGTAGTGGTACAGGAGGCCCCGGGAGACGCCGGCGATCTCGGCGACCTGCTCGATCCACACGTCGTCGTACGGGCTCTCCGAGAAGAGCCGCGCCCCGACCGAGAGCAACTGCTCCCTGCGCTCCGCGGTGCTGAGCCGACGGCGTGTGCGCTGCTCCCCCTGGTTCGCGGCCATGTCCGCACTTTACTTGACGCCGGTTCAACAACCGGACCAGACTGAAGCACGCTATTGAACCCACGTACAACACGTGGCCTGACGACGGAGTCACCGCGCACGCGGAGCCGTTCGCCGGCCCGACGAAGACCGGGGAGAGCGCGGCATGGCACAGACGACGACCGGAACGGGAACCGGAGCCGGGCTGCCGAAGGGATTCCGCAGCGCAGAGCAGGGCTGGCCCGAACTGCACCGCATCCCGCACCCGCCGCGCCGCCTCCCCCTCCTCGGCGACGTGCTCGGCGCCGACCGGCGCAGCCCGCTCCAGGACTCGATGCGCTACGCCCGCGCGCTCGGCCCGGTCTACCGCCGCCGGGTGTTCGGCAAGGAGTTCGTGTTCGTCTGGGGCGCGCGGTACGCCGCCGATCTCGCGGACGAGTCACGCTTCGCCAAGCACGTCGGCCTCGGCGTCGCCAACCTCCGGCCGGTCGCCGGGGACGGACTGTTCACCGCGTACAACCACGAGCCCAACTGGCAGCTGGCGCACGACGTCCTGGCCCCCGGCTTCAGCCGCGAGGCGATGGCGGCCTACCACGTGATGATGCTGGACGTCGCCGCCCGGCTCACCGGCCACTGGGACCGCGAACTCGCCGCCGGGCGCACCGTGGACGTGCCCGGCGACATGACCAAACTGACCCTGGAGACGATCGCGCGGACCGGCTTCGGCCACGACTTCGGCTCGTTCGAACGCACCCGCCCGCACCCGTTCGTCACGGCGATGGTCGGCACGCTCACCTACGCGCAGCGGCTGAACACCGTTCCGGCCCCGCTGGCGCCGTATCTGCTGCGCGCCGCGAGCCGCCGCAACGCCGCCGACATCGACCACCTCAACCGCACCGTGGACGAGCTGGTGCGCGCCCGGCGGGCGGGCGACGGAGGCGGCCGGGGCGACCTGCTCGACCGGATGCTGGAGACCGCCCACCCGGAGACCGGCGAGCGGCTGTCCCCGCAGAACGTGCGTCGGCAGGTCATCACCTTTCTGGTCGCCGGGCACGAGACCACCTCCGGCGCGCTCTCCTTCGCCCTGCACTACCTCGCCCAGCACCCACGGATCGCGGAGCGCGCCCGCGCCGAGGTGGACCGGGTCTGGGGCGACACGGACAGGCCCGGCTACGAGCAGGTGGCCAAACTGCGGTACGTGCGCCGTGTGCTGGACGAGTCGCTGCGGTTGTGGCCGACCGCGCCCGCCTTCGCCCGCGAGGCCCGCCAGGACACCGTGCTGGCCGGCGAGCACCCGATGCTGCGGGGCGCGTGGGCCCTGGTGCTCACCCCGATGCTGCACCGCGACCCGGAGGTGTGGGGCGCGGACGCGGAGCGCTTCGACCCCGACCGCTTCGACGCGCAGGCGGTCCGGGCCCGTCCGCCGCACGTCTTCAAGCCGTTCGGCACCGGCGCCCGGGCCTGCATCGGCCGCCAGTTCGCGCTGCACGAGGCGACGCTGGTCCTCGGCCTGCTGCTGCGCCGCTACGACCTGCGCCCCGACCCGGGCTACCGGTTGAGGATCACCGAGCGGCTGACCCTGATGCCCGAGGGCCTGCGGCTGCGCCTGGAGCGGCGCGCCGCGCCCGTCGTACGGGAACCCGCGCCGACGGGCGGCGACGGGGACGACTCAGCCGCGCGCTGTCCAGTGCACCGGGCGGGCGACTGACCGGGGCAGCCGGGTGCCGGCGCTGCCCCGGGCCGCGTTCAGCTGCGGCTGGGTCAGGAAGAACGCGCCGGTCAGATCGGCGTCGGCGAGGTTCGCGTCCCTGAGGTCGGCACCGATGAGATCGGCGCCGCGCAGGTCCGCGCCGGTGAGATCGGCGGCGATCAGCCAGGCGCCGCGCAGACTCGCCCCGCGCAGGTCGGCACCCTTCAGGCGGGCGCCGACCAGATCCGCGCCCCGGCGGTCCTTCTTCTTGCCGCGCACCCCCGCCCGGGCCAGCTCGCTGGTGCGCAGCAGCAGCACGTTGACCGCCTGCCGGTGCGCGCCCACGTCCAGCGCGGTCAGTTCCCCGGGCGGCAGCAGGGTGAGCCGCTCGGTCTCCTCCAGTGCGCCGCGCAGGTCGGCGTGGATCGGCCGGGCGGCGGGAAGGGCCAGCGCCTCGGTCAGGTACCAGAGCAGTTCGTGCAGCTGCCGTACGACGGGGAAGACCTCGAACATCTCACGGGCCTGACCGGCGGGCGCGGTGCGCCAGTCCTGGCCGCCGAAGGTGATCCGGGAGACCTTCTGACCGGCACCGAAGCAGTCGTACACCGTGCAGCCCGGGTAGCCCTCCGCGCGGAGCCGGGTGTGGATGCCGCAGCGGTGGTCCTCCCGGAGGTTCGGGCACGGCTTCCCGGCGGGCTTGTCGCGGGCGAAGTCCGCGGAGGCGGCGAAGGGCAGGGCGACGCAGCACAGCCCGAAGCAGGCGGCGCAGTCGCCGCGCAGTTCGTTCCCGGCGCCCCGGTCGGTCGTCTGTTCCGGCATGGCGGCCACCTTACCGACCTGCGGGGAAGCCCCGGACGGCCCGGTCACCGCGCCTCGTCCACGGCCAGGTCCACGCGCCCCAGGCGGTCCGGGTCGGACAGGATGTAGAGGTGGGTGATCCGGCCGTCGGCGACGGTCACGCCCATGACCGAGGCAGGACCGTCCTGCGGCGCGTTGGCCAGGCCGATCGCGCCGTTGACCAGGACCAGGCGCGCCGTCCCGGCGAACCGGGAGAAGGTGAGCGCCTGTGCGGCCACCGTCCGCGCGCCGTGCACCACCTTGGAGGCGGCGGCCCCCCGGGCGAGGGCGCCGGCGTCCACGCGGAGCACCACGTCGGGATGGAGGACGGCGAGCAGGGCCTCGAAGTCGCCGCCGCGCGAGGCGGCGAGGAAGGCCTCCATCACCTGCCGCTGCCGGCCGAGGTCGGTCTCGGCGGGCGGGGTGGCGTCCCGCACCCGGCGCCGGGCACGGCTGGCGAGCTGCCGGGTCGAGGCGGAGGTGCGCTCCAGGATCGGCGCGATCTCGTCGAACGGCACGGCGAACAGATCGTGCAGCACGAACGCCAGCCGCTCGTCGGGTCCCAGCGTCTCCAGGACGACCAGCAGGGCGATGCCCAGCGAGTCGCCCCGCAGCGCCTCCTCCTCCGGGTCGATCCGGTCGAGCGGCCGGACCAGGGGGTCCGGGACGAAGGTCTGGTCCATCGGCTGCTCGCGACGCGCCCGGCGACTGCGCAGCAGGTCGAGGCAGACCCGGCCGGTCACGGTGGTCAGCCAGCCGCCCAGGTTCTCGACGGCGGCGGCGTCCGCGCGGGTGAGCCTGAGCCAGGCCTCCTGGACGGCGTCCTCCGCCTCGGCCAGCGAGCCGAGCATGCGGTAGGCCAGCGCCCGCAGCCGGCCGCGGTGCTCCTCGAAGCGCCGTGCCATGACGTCCTGATCCCCGCCTGTACCGGTCATCCGCTCCCCGTCCCCCGCACCGTGCCCCCGCCTGTCGGATCATCCTAGGCTCAGGGGCCGGCCGACGAGCGGGTGATTCCGGCGGGCGCCTCACGGTCAGGCCTCGTCCCGGGCGGTCAGGCCTCGTCCCGGGCGAGGGCGAGGAGGCGGTCCAGGACGCGGGGGCCGCCGGCCCGCACTCCGTCGTGCTCGAACTCGTCGGTGACCCAGGTGCGCAGGCCGCGGATCGTGCGGGCGGTGGCCAGCGAGTGGGCGGTGTCGACGTACATGTCGTCGTGGTAGACGGCGGCGGCGACCGGGACCTCGTTGGCGGCGAGCCGGGCGGGGTCGTACAGGGGCCGCCAGTCGGTGCGGGCGGCGAGGAGTCCGGCGGTCTCGCGCAGCGGGCGCAGCGCGGGGTCGCAGTCGAACGTCCAGGGGTGCACGGACTCGCCGGTGAACAGCAGCGGCGTCCCGTCCGCTACGGCCGTGGCCGCGTCGAACTGCGGGAACTCGGCGCGCACCCGTTCGGCCGACCACGCGGTGGGGCGCTCGTCCTGACCGTAGATCGCCTCGTGCACCAGGGCGTACAGCGGGTGCCCGGCGTACGAGAGCAGGCTCTGGACCTGTTCCTGGAAGGCGTCGGACAGCGCCCGGCCCGCCGGGGTGCGGACGAAGGCGTCCTCCAGGAGGAGGTGGAGGCGGTGGCTGCCGTCGCCGACGCCGAGCATGATGCCGAGGGACTGGAAGGCCTCCACGGTCAGCCGGTAGCCGTTCGGGAGCGTCACCTCGTGGCTGAGGAGGTGTTCGGCGATGCGGTGGGCGCGTTCGACGTCCATGGGGTAGCGGGCGTAGTGGGCGGCGACCTTGCGCTCGATGCGCGGGTAGGCGGCCCGGTAGACGTCGTCGGCGTGCGCGTCGAGGCCGGGCAGACCGCCGGTGATCAGTGCGGTGGCCAGTCCCTCGGGGTGGGTGGAGAGGTAGGCGGTGGTGCAGAAGCCGCCGAAACTCTGGCCGAGGACGGTCCAGGGGGTGCCGCCGGTCACCTGCGGGCGGATCGCCTCGCAGTCGCGGACGATCGAGTCGGCGCGGAAGTGGGCGAGGTAGTCGGCCTGTTCGGCGGGGCCGCCGCGCAGCGGGAGCGTCTGCCGGTTCGCGGGGGTGGAGCGGCCGGTGCCGCGCTGGTCGAGGAGGAGCACCCGGTGGTCCTCCAGCGCCCGGCCGAGCCAGGCCTGCTTGCCGACGAAGCGGTTGGCGCCGAAGCCGGGGCCGCCCTGGAGGTAGAGCAGCCACGGCAGGTCCTGGCCGGCCCGGTCGCTCGCGACGGCCTCGCGGGCGTACAGGTCGATCGTCTCCCCGGTCGGGTCGTCGTGGTCGAGCGGCACGGTGAAGAAGCGGTCGGTGAGGACGACGCCTGGCTGGCGGTAGCTGAGGGACAAGGAGGCTCCCGGACGGAGGGTTTCGCGGCCGCGTCCCAGTTCAGCACATGTGCCACGGCCCTCCGGGCGCGGGGTGCGGGCAGTCGGTCCCCGCTCCTGCGCTGCCTGGTTGGCACAGGCGGGGTGGTGGGCGGGTGGGCGGCGGGTGGAGACGCACGGGGCGGTCGGTGAGGCCGGGCGCCGGCGTCCCGGCCGGCGGCCACGTCGAGCCGCTCGCAGGGCGGTTGGCGCAGCGCCCGGGGCCCGGCCCCGGTGAGCGCGCCGGTGCGGCGGCCCCCGGCCCGGGCGCGGACGGCCGGTGGCCGGCGTGCGGGCGGGCCCGGCGGCACGCGGTGCGTCGCCACGCCGGGCGCCGGCATCTGCCGCGGCCCGCCCCGCCTGACTACGCTGCACTCGTCCGAAGATCGACAGCGAGGAGCCGCGATGCGTGTCGCCCTGTTCCTGACCTGTGTCAACGACACGCTCTATCCGGACACCGGGCGCGCCGTGGTGAGACTGCTGACCCGGCTGGGCGTCGAGGTGGACTTCCCCATGGACCAGACGTGCTGCGGACAGGCCCACTACAACACCGGCTACCGGCACGAGGCCGAACCGCTGGCCCGCCGCTTCAGCGAGGTGTTCGCGGGCTACGAGGCGATCGTGACGCCCTCCGGGTCGTGCGCGGCGATGGTGCGGGAGCTGTATCCGCGCCTGGGCGAGCGGGCGCGGGCCGAGGGACGCGGGGACACCCTGGAACGGGTGCTCGCGCCGGTGGTCCCGAGGACGTACGAGCTGACGGAGTTCCTGGTCGACGTGCTGAAGGTGACGGACGTGGGGGCGTACTACCCGCACACGGTGACCTACCACCCGACCTGCCACGGTCTGCGCAGCCTCGGTCTCGGGAACCGGCCCCGGCGGCTGCTGGAGGCGGTGCGGGGCCTGGACCTGGTCGAGCTGCCCGGCGCCGAGGAGTGCTGCGGCTTCGGCGGCACCTTCGCGGTGAAGAACCCGGACGTGTCGGCGGCGATGGGCGCGGACAAGGTGCGCAACGCCGAGTCGACCGGCGCCGAGGTGCTGTGCGCGGCCGACAACTCCTGTCTGATGCACCTCGGCGGCACCATGAGCCGGCTGCGCAGCCGTACGCGGCCGGTGCACATCGCTCAGATCCTGGCGAGCACGGAGGAGGACCCGGCGGCATGAGCACGACCCACCTGGGGATGCCCGGACTTCCGCCGCCCGCGCATCCGGCGTTCCCGCCCTTCCCCGAGGCCGCGCACGACGCCGTACGCGACGAGCGGCTGCGCGGCAACCTGTGGCACGCCACCACCACGATCCGCGCCAAGCGCGCCCACGCGGTCGCGGAGCTGGAGGACTGGCAGCGTCTGCGGGAAGCCGGCAAGCGGATCAAGGACCACACCCTGCGGCACTTGGACCGCTACCTCGTGCAGTTGGAGGAGGCGGTGACCGCGGCCGGCGGCACCGTGCACTGGGCCGTCGACGCCGCCGAGGCCAACCGCATCGTCACCGACCTCGTCAAGGCCACCGGCGAACGCGAAGTCGTCAAGGTCAAGTCCATGGCCACCCAGGAGATCGGTCTCAACGAAGCCCTGGAGGCCGAGGGCATCCGCGCCTACGAGACCGACCTCGCCGAACTCATCGTGCAGTTGGGCAAGGACCGCCCCTCCCACATCCTCGTCCCCGCCATCCACCGCAACCGCGGCGAGATCCGCGACATCTTCCGCTCCCAGATGGCCGCATGGGGCCGTCCCGCCCCCGACGACCTCACCGACACACCCGCCGAACTCGCCGAAGCCGCCCGCCTCCACCTCCGGGAGAAGTTCCTGCGCGCCAAGGTCGGCATCTCCGGCGCCAACTTCATGGTCGCCGAGACCGGCACCCTCGTCGTCGTCGAGTCCGAGGGCAACGGACGCATGTGCCTCACCCTTCCCGACACCCTCATCTCCGTCGTCGGCATCGAGAAGACCGTCCCCACCTGGCGCGACCTGGAAGTCTTCCTCCAGACCCTCCCCCGCTCCTCCACCGCCGAACGCATGAACCCCTACACCTCGATGTGGACCGGCACGACCGACGGCGACGGACCACGCGACTTCCACCTCGTCCTCCTCGACAACGGCCGCACCGACACCCTCGCCGACGAGGTCGGACGCCAGGCCCTGCGCTGCATCCGCTGCTCCGCCTGCCTCAACGTCTGCCCCGTCTACGAACGTGCCGGCGGCCACGCCTACGGCTCCGTCTACCCAGGCCCCATCGGCGCCATCCTCAGCCCCCAACTCCGGGGAACGCACAGTGAGATCGACGCCTCACTCCCTTACGCCTCCTCCCTGTGCGGAGCCTGCTACGACGTCTGCCCCGTCGCCATCGACATCCCGGAAGTCCTCGTCCACCTGCGCGAACGCGTCGTGCAGGGCGGTGAGGTGACGCGTGAGGGCAACAAGGTGGTGCTCAAACCCGCGAAGGGACACCGCGCGGAGCGGGCGGCGATGCGGGCGGCCCGCTGGGCGTTGAGCCACCCGGCGGCGCTGCGCGGCGGCCAGCGGCTGGCCTCGCGCACTCGCCGGCTCCAGCCACGGAGCCTGCCCGGGCCGGGCCGGGCGTGGACGGCGACGCGGGATCTGCCCGAACTGCCCGCCGAGCCGTTCCGGGACTGGTGGCAGCGCACGCACGGCGGCGAGGAGGACGCATGAGCAGCAGGGACCGGATCCTGGGCCGGGTGCGGCGCGCGCTGGCCGGCGCGCCCGAGGACGACACGCCGTACGAGCGGGCGGTTCCCCGGGACTACGACCGGCGGCACGGCGAACGGAGCGCGGCGGAGACGGTGGATCTGCTGGCCGAGAACCTGGTGGACTACCGGGCGGTCGTGCACCGCTGCGACGTGGCGGGGCTGCCCGCGCTGATCGCCCATCTGCTCGGCGAACGCGACTCCACGGGCGTCCTGGTGCCGCCGGGTCTGGACGAGGCGTGGCTGTCGGCGACGGCGGTGGAGCAGGTCGCGGACCGGGCCGACGCCACGCCGCACGAGCTGGACCGGGTGGACAGCGTGGTCACCGGCTGCGCGGTCGCGATCGCCGAGACCGGCACGATCGTCCTGGACGGCTCCCCCGGCCAGGGCCGCCGCCGGATCACGCTGGTGCCCGATCACCACATCTGCGTCGTCCGGGTCCCGGACCAGGTGGTGTCCTCGGTGCCCGAGGCCCTGGAGCGCCTGGTCCCGGCACGGCCGCTGACCTGGATCTCCGGCCCGTCCGCGACCAGCGACATCGAACTGGACCGGGTCGAGGGGGTGCACGGACCGCGCACCCTGGAGGTGGTGCTGGTGAGCGGAGCGTGACCGACGCGGCTAGCGTGAGGGAATGATCCGGTTCGAGCAGGTCACCAAGCGCTACCCGGACGGGACCACGGCCGTGGACGGCCTCAGCTTCGAGGTCGCGGAGGGCGAACTGGTCACCCTGGTGGGGCCGTCCGGCTGCGGCAAGACCACCACGATGATGATGGTCAACCGTCTGGTCGAGCCGACCTCGGGCCGTGTCCTGGTCGGCGGCGAGGACATCGCGGGCCTCGACCCGGTACGGCTGCGCCGCCGTATCGGGTACGTCATCCAGCAGGTCGGCCTCTTTCCGCACCGCACGGTCCTCGACAACACGGCGACGGTGCCGGCGCTGCTCGGCTGGAAGAAGGCGAAGGCGCGGGCACGGGCCGCCGAACTGCTGGACCTGGTGGGGCTGGACCCGAAGATGTACGGGCCGCGCTACCCGCGGCAGTTGTCGGGCGGACAGCGGCAGCGGGTCGGGGTGGCGCGGGCGCTGGCCGCCGACCCCGAGGTGCTGCTGATGGACGAGCCGTTCGGGGCGGTGGACCCGGTGGTGCGCGAGCAGTTGCAGGACGAGTTCCTGCGCATGCAGGCCGCGGTGCGCAAGACAGTGCTGCTGGTCACCCATGACATCGAGGAGGCGGTGCGGCTCGGGGACCGGATCGCCGTGTACGGGCAGGGGCGCATCGAGCAGCTGGACACGCCGGGTGCGGTGCTGGGCAGCCCGGCCACCCCCTATGTCGCCGGATTCGTGGGCGCCGACCGGGGGCTGAAACGGCTGTCGGTGACGGCGATCGAGCGGGGCGACCTGGAGCAGCCGCCGGTCGCCCGCCTGGACGAGCCGGCCGAGCGGGCCGCCGGGCGGCTGCGCGCGGAGGGGGCGCGCTGGGCGGTCGTCCTGGACGCGGCCGGGGATCTGCACGGCTGGGTGGCGCTGGACGCGCTGGCCGCGGGCGGCTCGGTCGGTGATCTGGCCCACCGGATGAACGCCTGGGTGCCGGTGGGCGCGCCGCTCAAGCAGGCGTTCGGGGTGATGCTCCAGCACGACGCGGGCTGGGTGGCCGTGCTGGACGGCGCCCGGTTCTGCGGGGTGCTGACCCCGGCGAAGCTGCACGAGGCGCTGCGCCGTTCGGTGGACGCGGACGCCCTCGGAGTGCCGCGCGGGGAGGTCGGCTTCGACTCGGTGGCCGACGCGTGAGGGCCCGGCGGGCGACGCCCGAGGGGACGCCGACCGGGGCGGCCGTCGTCACTTCAGCAGGCCCTTGTCCTTCAGGTAGGCGCGGGCCACGTCGGCGGGCAGGCGGCGCCAGCTGTCGACCTGCCGGTTCATCGATGCCAGGTCCGCCGTGGTCAGCTCCTTGTTGAGCCGGTCCAGGACGCGGGTCACCCCGGGACCGCCCGCGCGGGCGCGGTTGACGACCGGGACGACGTAGTCGGCGTTCTGGAGGTGCTTGTCGTCGGCGAGGATGACCAGGCCGAAGGCGTCGAGGGTGGCGTCCGTGGTGGTGGTCAGCACCATCTGGTCGCGGCCGCTCTGCACGGCCTGCTTCGCCGGGGTGGTGCCGACGCCCTTGGGGTCGATGCCGGTGATCCGGATGCCGTACGTCTTCTTCAGACCGGGTGCGCAGTACGGGCGGCTCACGCACTCGTCCCCGGCCGCGAGCCGCACCTTCAGGCCGGACGCGCCGAGGTCGCTGAGGGTCTTCAGGCGGTGTTCGCGGGCGTAGGCGGCGCTGACCGCGAAGGCGTTCTGGTCGACGGCCCGGCCGGGGTCGAGGACGGTCAGGCCGCGGGGCGCGGCCAGGCGGCGCAGGGCGCTCATGGTGGCGGCGAGGTCGGGCGACCCGGCCGGGGGCGCGTCGGGGCCGTGCGCCTTGGCGTTCAGCCAGTCGGCGAGGGTTGCCGCGTACTCCGGGACGACGTCGATACGGCCGGACTCCAGGGCGGGTTCGTACAGTTCGCGGTTGGCGACGGTGATCAGCTCGGTGTCGTATCCCGCCTGGTCCAGCAGGAGGGCGTACATCTGGGCGAGCAGGTCGCTCTCGGTGAAGCCGGCCGATCCGATGGTCAGGTGCCGGCTGTCGCCGGGCGGCGCGGTGACCTGCCCGCGCCGCTCCAGGGAGGGGCCGGTGGAACAGGCGGCGAGGAGGAGCGGCGCCAGGAGGGCGAGGACTCCCAGGCCGAGGGCTTTCACGGTGAGTGCTCTCACGGCGACGGTCCTCGCGGCGAGCGCTTCGGAGGCGAGGGCTCCCAGCGGCAGCCGTCGGTCCGGCCGGGATCCCGTCGGCCGTGCCCCGGCCGGGCGTGTCCTCACCGGCCGTCGCCCCTCGCCCGCGCCGGGGCCAGCCGTTCGACGGCGACGAAGACCGCCTCGACGGCCAGGGCGAACGCGGCGACGAGGACGGCGCCGGCCACCACCTGCGGGGTGCTCGCCAGGTTGAAGCCCGCCGTGATGATCCGGCCGAGGCCGCCCCCGCCGGCCAGCGCGGCGATGGTGGCCGTGGCCACGAGCTGGACGGCGGCGATCCGCACCCCGGTGAGCACCATCGGCAGGGCCAGGGGCAGTTCGACGCGGAACAGCAGTTGCCGGCCGGTCATCCCCATGCCGCGCGCCGCCTGGACGATGTCCCCGTCCACCTCGCGCATCCCGACGTAGGCGTTGGTGAGCAGCGGCGGCACGGCGAACAGCACCAGGGCGACGACGGTGGGCCCGTCGCCCCACCGGCCGACGGGGGTGAGGAGCAGCAGCACGAGGACGGCGAAGGTGGGGACGGCCCGGCCGACGTTGGAGATGTTGACGGCGAGGGCGCCGCCCTTGCCGAGGTGGCCGAGGACGAGGGCGACGGGCAGGGCGATCAGGCAGCTGACGGCGAGGCAGACGACGGTGAGGGCGACGTGTTGGAGGAGGCGGTGCGCGACGCCGTCGTCGCCCGCCCAGTGCGCGGGGTCGGTGAGCCAGGCCCATGCGTCGGTCACGGTGCTCATACCCGGCCTCCGGCACGGAGGTTCGTGTGCGCGCCGTCGGAACGGGTGCCGGGCTGTGTGCCGTCCGTGCGGGTGTTCATGTGCGGGCCGTCCGGGTCCAGGGCGTGAGCAGGCGCTGGAGTCCGAGCAGGAGCAGGTCGGCGGCGACGGCGATCACCACGCACAGCACGGAGGCGGTGAGCACCTGCGCCTTGAAGTAGGTGTTCATGCCGGCGTAGATGAGGTTGCCGAGGCCGCCGAACCCGACGATCGCGCCGATGGTCACCAGGGAGACCGCGGAGACGGTGGCGATGCGCAGTCCGGCCATCGCGGCGGGCAGGGCGAGCGGCAGCTCGACGGTGAGGAGCAGCCGGGCCGGCCCGTAGCCCATGCCGAGAGCGGCCTGCCGGGTCTCCTCGGGCACGGCGCGCAGTCCGGCGAGGATGTTGCGGACCAGCAGGGTGAGCGAGTACAGCACGAGCCCGGCGACCACGAGGGTGGCGGAGAGTCCGTACAGGGGCAGGAGCAGGGAGAACATCGCGAGCGAGGGGATGGTGTAGAGGACGGTCGTGACGGCGAGGACGGGTCCGGCGGCGCCCTTCCAGCGACGGGCCAGCACGGCGAGCGGGACGGCGACGGCGAGGCCGATCAGCACGGACAGGCCGGTGAGCTGGAGGTGCTGGAACACCGCGTCCAGGAGGATGTGGCGGCGCGTGCTCAGGTATGCGCCGCAGATCCACTCGTTGCGTGCGAGGCAGTCGTCCGGGGGCCCGGTCACGGGTCCATTCCACCGGCCGCCCGCCGGGTCGGCGCGTTGGGGTGGCCCGTCCGGGGCGGGGTGTCACACCTCGGGGGGTGCGGCCGGGTCGAGGGGGTCGTCCACGATGCCCCGGTCCGCGCGGGCGTCGTCGTGGGCGTCGACCGCGATCTCGCCCGCGGCGGCCGTCAGGGCGTGCAGGGCGGGGACGAGGGCCGCGCGCTCCACGGGGGGCAGCCGCTGCACGAGAGTGCGGATCTCGGCGCGTCGGTGGGTGAGGACCCGGCCGACCAGGTCGTGGCCGGCGGGGGTGAGGCTGAGGACGACCTCGCGCCGGTTGGCGGGGTTGGTCCTGCGGTCCACCAGGTCGAGCGCTTCGAGGCGGCCGACCATGCGCAGGGCGGTGGACGGGTTGACGCCGAGGGTGGTGGCGAGGACGACGAGTTTGACGGGTCCGCAGGTGTCCAGGACGACCAGGGCGCGCAGTTGGGGCAGGGTGAGCGAGTCGTCGGTGCGGGCCAGGGCGCGGGCGGAGATCGCGACGAACAACCGGGAGGCGGTCATCACGGCGATGCTCAGTTCCTCCGCCTCGTGGTCGAGGGCGTGCTGCGCGGGCCGGGCGCGGGAGGGGGCCCGGCCCCGGTGGGTGTGGTGCTCTGCCACGGTGTCCGCCTTCCGCTCCCGCCGCGGCGGTCCGGTGCCGTACTCCGGCCGGGTGTCTCAGGCCGCGCCGGTACGGCCGCGCCGGGTGAGTGCGGCGGCGGTGGCGGCGGCGCCGCCGAGGGCGAGGCCGGCGGCGAGGGCGGCGGGGTGGCGGGCGAGGGCCGCCTGGAAGGAGCGGCTGTGCGAGGAGGCGTCGAAGATGCCGTGGGCGCCGTGGTCGCTGCCCCGCGGTCCCTCGTCCACGGGTTCGAAGAGGTTGCTCTCGCCGGTCGGGGGCCGCAGGTCGGTCTGCTGGGAGTCGAAGCCGGTGCGGGCCAGGTAGCGGTCGAGCAGGGCCGGGGCGAGGCGGTTGGCCCAGACCGTGGCGAGGGTGGTGGCACCGATGTAGTACTGCTTGCGGCGCGGGTGGTCGGCGGCGTGCACGACGCCCCGGGCGGCGACCTCGGGCTGGTAGATCGGCGGGACGGGCTGCGGGTGCTTGGGCAGCCGGGTGGTGACCCAGGAGAACTGCGGGGTGTTGACGGCGGGCATCTGCGCGACGGTGACGTGCACGTTGCTGCCGCGGTGCAGCAGTTCGGTGCGCAGGGAGGAGGTGAAGCCGTTGATGGCGTGTTTGGCGCCGCAGTACACGGACTGCAGGGGCACCGACCGCTCCCCGAGGGCGGAGCCCACCTGCACGATGGTGCCGCGGTCGCGGGGCAGCATCCGGGTGAGCGCGGCCCTGGTGCCGTTCACGAAGCCGAGATACGTCACCTCGGTCGCCCGCCGGTACTCCTCGGGGGTGATCTCCTCGAACGGGGCGAACACCGTGCTGAAGGCGCAGTTGATCCATACGTCGATGGGCCCGAACTCGCGCTCGGCGGCCTCGGCTGCGGCCTCCACCTGCGCGGGATCGGCCACGTCGGCCACGTGCACGAGGGGTCGGCCGCCGAGCGACTCGACCTCCTTGGCGGCGTTGTCCAGGCCGGTGCGACCGCGGGCGACGAGGACGACGTCGGCGCCGCGCCGGGCGTACAGGCGGGCGGTGGCTCGGCCGATGCCGGCGCTGGCGCCGGTGATGACGACGGTCTGGGGCATGACGGACTCCTTACTCGGCGGTGGGCGCGGACGGCGGGGCGAGGCGGGCCGCGCTCTCCAGCAGCAGGGCGTGGACGAAGGCCTGGGGCAGGTTGCCGCGCAGTTGGCGCTGGGCGATGTCGAACTCCTCCGCGTACAGTCCCGACGCCCCGCAGGCGCCGCGGTTGCGTTCGAACCAGCGGTACGCCTCGGTCTCGTTCCCCTGCTGGTGTTCGGCCAGCGCCATGACGAACCCGCACAGCAGGAAGGCGCCTTCGGCCTGTTCGAGGGGCCTCTCGTCGTGGCGGAAGCGGTAGACGAAGTGGTCCTGGGTCAGGTGTGCGCGGCATGCGGCGAGGGTGGCGCGGGCGCGCGGGTCGCGGGCGGGCAGGGCGCCGCGCAGGGCCGGCAGCAGCAGGGCGGCGTCGATTCCGGGATCGTCGGCGGCGCGCTGCCAGTGGCCGTCGGGGTGGACGGCGGTGGCGCACGCCTCGGCGAAGAGGGCGCCGGCCAGGCGCTCACACGTGTCGGCGAGCGGATGCCGAGGCGCCGCCTCGGCCAGGGCGCGCAGTCCGGCGACGCAGGTGAGCCTGCTGTGCGTCCACTGCCTCGGCTCCAGTTCCCAGATCCCGGCGTCGGGTTCGCGCCACCGGTCGGCCACGGTGCGCACCGCGAGGTCGGCGGCCTTCCAGCCCTCGGCGTCGAGCCGGCCGGCCCGTTCGGCGGCGGCGAACAGCAGCAACGACTCGCCGAAGGCGTCGAGTTGGAACTGCTCGGCGACATGGTTGCCGATCCGGCTGGAGCCGCCCGGGTAGCCGGGCAGGCCGAGGTCGCGCTGGTCGGGCACGGCAGTGCCGTGCACGGTGTAGGCGGGGGCGAGGCGGGGGCCGTCGGAGCGCAGCCGTTCGCCGACGAAGTGGACGGCGGAGTCGAGGAGTTCGGGAGCGCCGGCAGCGGCGGCGGCCTGTCCGGCGTAGCTCTGGTCGCGGATCCACACGTACCGGTAGTCGTAGTTGCGACCGGCCTCGGCGCGTTCGGGCAGGCTGGTGGTGGCCGCGGCGACCATGCCGCCGCCGTGGGTCGTGAGGCCACGCAGCACGGCGTAGGCGCGGCGGGCGTCGCGCGGGGCGACGGTCCGCTCCAGCGGGGGTACGCTCGCGCGCCAGGCCCGCTCGGTGGCGGCCCAGGCCTCCTCGGCGCGGGGCGGGGTGTGCGGCAGGGGCGCGTCGGAGCACTCCAGGACCAGGTCGTGGCGTTCGCCGGGCCGCAGGACGAACTCGGCGGTGAGGCCGTCGGCGCCCACGGTCGCCGAGGGCGCGCCCTGCCAGCGCAGCCGGTGGTGGCCCGCGTTGAGGTGCCACAGGCCGTCGTCGTCGCGGTGCGGGGCGGCCGGCGCGGCGCGGCCGTAGTCGGCGTACGGGTCGAGCACGGCGCGGACGTGGGCGGTGCCGTCGACGGCGGTGAGCCGGCGGAGCAGGACCAGGCGGCCGGCCTCGCCGGGGAAGGCGAGGGCCTCGCGGCACTCGACGACGCCGTCGGTGGTGGTCCAGCGGCTGCGCCAGATCAGGGTGCCCTCCTCGTAGTAGCCGCCGGGGACGTACCGGCCGCGCGGGGTGACGGCGTAGCCGCCCCGGCCGCCGATCAGGGCGGCGAAGACGGCGTCGTCGTGCCAGGTGGGCGCGCACAGCCAGGCGACGGCGCCGTCCGGTCCGATGAGGGCGCCGCGCTCCCCGTCGGCCAGCAGCGCGTAGTCGTGCAGTGCGTGCGGCGGGAAGGACGCGGTGCTCATGGGTGTGTGGTCCTGCCGTTCGGTTCGGGGTCCCCGGCGGCGGCGGGGGCGGACCGCTTCCGGGTCCGTCCCCGCCACCGCCGGACCGTGGGTCACTTGCCGTCCCGCGCGCCCGGCCGGTCCTCGCGGTGCCGACCGCCGGGCAGGAACTCCTGCACCTTGGCCTTGAAGCCCTGGCGCACCATGGCGGTGCGGTCGCTGTCGCCCTTGAGGATCGCGGTCGCGGCGGCCTCGATCTGGTCGAGGGTCGCGTGCGGCGGGATGGGCGGCACGGCCGGGTCGGTGACGAAGTCGAGCACACAGGGCCGGTCGCTGCCGAGGGCGGCCTCCCAGGCGCTCTGCACCTCGTCGGGCTTCTCGACGCGGATGCCGTTGAGGCCGAGGGAGCGGGCGAAGTCGGCGTAGGCGACGTCGGGGATGGACTGGGACTCCTCGAACTGCGGGGCGCCGGACATGGCGCGCATCTCCCAGGTGACCTGGTTGAGGTCCTGGTTGTTGAGGACGGCCACGATCAGGCGCGGGTCCTGCCACTCCCGCCAGTACTTGTGGACCGTGATCAGCTCGGCCATGCCGTTCATCTGCATGGCTCCGTCGCCGACCAGTGCGATCGCCGGCCGGTCGCCGTGCGCGAACTTCGCACCGATGACGTACGGCACGCCGGGCCCCATGGTGGCGAGGGTGCCGGACAGGGAGCCGCGCATCGCGCCGCGCAGCTTGAGGTGGCGGGCGTACCAGTTGGCGGCGGAACCGGAGTCGGCGGCGAGGATGACGTTCTCGGGCAGCAGGTCGTTCAGGGCGTGGGCGACGTACTCAGGGTTGATGGGCTCGGCGTCGACGGCGGCGCGCCGCTGCATCACCTCCCACCAGCGGGCCACGTCCTTCTCGACCTTCTTGCGCCAGCTCCTGTTCTTGTGCGCCTTCAGCAGGGGCAGCAGCCGGGTCAGGGTCTCGCGGGCGTCGCCGACGAGGTTGACCTCGAACGGGTAGCGCAGGCCGACCATGTGCGGGTCGATGTCGATCTGCACGGCGCGGGCCTGCCCGAACTCCGGCAGGAACTGCGTGTAGGGGAAGGACGATCCGATGACGAGGAGGGTGTCGCACTCCATCATCAGCTCGTACGACGGCCGGGTGCCGAGCAGGCCGATGGAGCCGGTGACGTAGGGCAGGTCGTCGTCGAGGGCGTCCTTGCCGAGCAGCGCCTTGGCGACGCCGGCGTCGAGGCGTTCGGCGACGCTCATGACCTCGGTGCGGGCCGAGCGCGCGCCCTGTCCGACGAGGATGGCGACCTTCTCGCCCGCGTTGAGGACCTCGGCGGCGCGCGCGAGGTCGTCGTCGCCGGGGACGGGCGCGTAGTGCGGCATGCCCAGGCTGGAGGGAACCATCTTGAAGGCGTGCCCGGGCGGCGAGTAGTCCAGTTCCTGCACGTCGGCGGGGATGATGACGGCGCACACCGAGCGGCGGGCCATGGCGGTGCGCATGGCCCGGTCGAGCACGTTGGGCAGTTGCTCGGGGACGGTGACCATCTCGCAGAAGTCGGAGGCCACGTCCTTGTACAGGCTGAGCAGATCGACTTCCTGCTGGTAGGAGCCGCCCATGGCGCTGCGGTTGGTCTGGCCGACGATCGCGACGACGGGGACGTGGTCGAGCTTGGCGTCGTACAGGCCGTTGAGGAGGTGGATGGCGCCGGGTCCGGAGGTGGCGGCGCACACGCCGACCTTGCCGGAGAACTTGGCGTAGCCGACGGCCTCGAAGGCGGCCATCTCCTCGTGCCGGGCCTGGATGAACCGGGGGTTGTCGTCGGCCCGGCCCCAGGCGGCGAGCAGCCCGTTGATGCCGTCGCCGGGGTAGGCGAAGACGTACTCCACCTCCCAGTCGCGCAGGCGCTCGAGGACGTGGTCGGAGACCTTCATCGACATGTTCGACGACCTTTCGGAAGGATGCTTCTCGTCGGGCGCGGTCAGGGTCGGCGCGACCGTCTCAGGGCCGCGCGGCCGGTGGCGGTCGCGGCCGTCGCGGTGAGGCCGGCGACGGCCGCGGTGGCCGCCCACCGGGCCGTGCGGGAGGGGCGGGCGGGCCGCTCGGCCAGGCGTTCGGGCTGCTCACTGGGCAGGTTCCCGTCGAGGCCGAGGGCAAGCACCTCGGCCAGGTGCAGGGCCCGGCGGCCGGTGCCGCCCTGTTCGATCTGGGTACGGCAGCTGAAGCCGTCGGCGAGGACGAGCGCGTCGGGGGCCGCGGCGCGGACTGCGGGCAGGACGCCCTGTTCGGCGACGGCCATGGACACCTCGTGGTGGCCGCGTTCGAAGCCGAAGTTCCCGGCCAGGCCGCAGCAGCCCTCGTCCAGGACGTCGGCGTCGAGGTGGGCGCGGCGCATGAGTTCTCGGTCGGCGTCGAACTTCATGATCGCGTGCTGGTGGCAGTGGGTCTGCACGGTCGCCTGCCGGGTGACCGTCGGCGGCCGCCAGCCGTCGGGCGCGTGGTGCACCAACTGCTCGGCCAACGTGCGCACTTGATCGGTCAGCCGCTGCACGTCCTGGTCGGCGGGCATGAGTTCGACGGCATCGGCCCGGAACACGGCGGTGCAGGAGGGTTCCAGGCCGATGACCGGGGTGCCCGCCTCCAGGTAGGGCCGCAGGACGTCGAGGGTGCGCCGCAGCACCTTCTTCGCGGTGCCGAGCTGCCCGGTGGAGATCCAGGTCAGTCCGCAGCAGACGGGCTCGGTGGGTACGGCGACCCGGAAACCGGCGTCCTCCAGGACCCGTACGGCCGACTTCGCGATGGAGGGGTGGAAGTAGGTGCTGAACGTGTCGGGCCACAGCAGCACGGTGCGCGGATCGGCCGGATCGGGCCCGGCGGTATCGCCGCCGCAGCGCCCCCGCCACCACTGGAGGAAGGACTCCTCGGCGAAGACCGGCGCCTCCCGCTCCCCCGCCACGCCCGCGAGCAGCTTCCCGGCCCTGCCCAACAGGGGGGCCCGCAGCAGTGAGTTGACCAGTCCGGGCGCGAGACGGGACAGGCGGGCCCACACCGGGAGCCAGCCCAGCGAGTAGTGCGCGGCGGGGCGCAGCCGGCCCTCGTAGTGGTGGGAGAGGAACTCGGCCTTGTAGGTGGCCATGTCGACGTTGACCGGGCAGTCCGACTTGCAGCCCTTGCAGGCCAGGCAGAGATCGAGAGCGTCCTTGACCTCGGTGGAGCGCCAGCCGTCGGTGATCGTGGAGTCCGCGTGCCCGTCGAGCATCTCGAACAGCAGCCTGGCCCGGCCGCGGGTGGAGTGCTCCTCCTCCTTGGTCGCCCGGTAGGACGGGCACATCACGCCGCCCTCGTGGCTGCGGCAGTTGCCGACGCCGACGCAGCGCATCACCGCGCGGGTGAAGGAGTGGTCGTCCTCCGGATACCCGAACTGCGTCTCCAGCGGCGTGGGACGCCAGTCGGCGCCGAGGCGGAGCTGACCGTCGAGCGGGTTGGGGTCGACGACCTTGCCGGGGTTCATCCGATCGTCCGGGTCGAACAGCCGCTTCAGCTCCCCGAACGCGGTCACCAGTCGCGGCCCGAACATCCTCACCAGCAGCTCGCCGCGGGACTGGCCGTCGCCGTGCTCGCCGGACAGGGAGCCGCCGTAGGAGGCGACGAGTTCGGCGGCGCGCTCCATGAATCGCCGGAAGCGGGCGACGCCTTCGGCCGTCTTGAGTTCGAACGGGATCCGGGTGTGGACGCAGCCCTGCCCGAAGTGCCCGTACAGGGACGGGTGGTCGTAGTCGAACTCCTCGAACAGCTGCTTCAGGTCGCGCAGATAGTCGCCGAGGTGTTCGGGCGGGACGGCGGAGTCCTCCCAGCCCTCCCAGGTCTCCCGGTCGTCCGGCGGGCGCGCGGTGACGCCGAGTCCGGCCTCGCGGGCCTTGAGCATCCGCTGTTCGCGCTCGGGGTCGTCGGAGAAGGCGACGTCCGGGTCCTTCTCGCTGCGGCCGATCGCGTGCAGCAGGGCGTGCGCCTGCCCGTCCACGTCCTCCTGGCTGTCCCCGCTGTACTGCACCATCAGCCAGCTGTCGCCCTCGGGCAGCACGGCGAGGGACTCCAGATAGGCGCCCTCCTCGCGCATGAGCTGCGCCATCCGCCCGTCCAGCGCCTCCAGTTGACTTGGTTCGCAGTGCTCCAGCAGCCGGGTCACGTCGTCGCCGGCGGCGCAGATGTCGGGGTAGCCGAGGACCAGGATCGACTGGTACTTCGGCACCGGAACGAGGTCGAGTTCGGCGCGCAGTACGGTCACCAGGGTGCCCTCGCTGCCGACCAGGGCACGGGCCACGTCGAACCCGTTCTCGGGAAGCAGCGAGTCGAGGTTGTAGCCGGAGACGCGACGCGGGATCTTCGGGTAACCGCGGCGGATGTCGGCGAGGTACTCGGTGGCGATGCGCTCCAGGCCCGCGTAGATCTCGGCCCTGCGGCCGCCCTCGGCGGCGATCCTCGCCCGTTCGGCCTCGGAGGTGGGGCCCACCCACATGCGCAGTCCGTCATAGGTGACGATCTCCAGGCGGCGCACGTTGTCGACGGTCTTGCCGTACGCCTGCGCGGAGGCGCCGCAGGAGTTGTTGCCGATCATCCCGCCGAGGGCGCAGTGGCTGTGGGTGGAGGGCTTGGGCCCGAACTGGAGCCGGTGGCCCGACAGGCGCTTGTTCAGCTGGTCCAGGACGATGCCGGGTTCGACCACGCAGGTGCGGGCGTCGGGGTCCACGGCGACCAGGGCGTCGCAGTACTTGGTCCAGTCGATGACCACGGCGGCGTTGGTGCACTGGCCGGCGAGGCTGGTGCCGCCGCCGCGCGAGAGGACCGGCGCGCCGAACCGCGCGCACACCCGCACGGCCTGCGCGCCCGCCTCCACGCTGCGCGGGACGACCACGCCGAGGGGCACCTGACGGTAGTTGGAACCGTCCGTGACGTACGCGCCTCTGCTCCCGGCGTCGAAGCGGACCTCGGCGTCCACGCTCTCGCGCAGCGCCGCCTCCAGGGCGGCCACGTCCACCGCGGGGGCGTCGACGGGACGGGTGCGACTCATCAGGGCGACCGCCTTCCAGGACCGTGCCGGGCGAGGACCGTACGCCCGGCCCGCGCCGGCCGTACGGGGGCGGCGGGCCGGGCCGCCACCGCAGGGCCGGGTACCCGCCCTTGCAGTGTGCAAGGGTGCGATGTGCGGCGCGCGCCGGACGCGCGCCCGGCTCAGGCCGAACGGAGTCCCGGGTGGTGCGCCGGTGCGCCCCGGGCTGCCCCGTGCGGCGCACCGCTGGGTGGCGGTCGCCGGTGCCCGGTGGTGGCGCACCGGGCGGCGTCCGCGCGGACGGCCGTCCGGTGTGTCCCGCCGTCATCCGGCCGGGCGTCTTGGTCCGGTCGGGTGACGGCGGGGGGCGGGGCGGAGCGACCGACGTCGTGTGCCGGCGAGTGATGTGGACCACGTGGTCGGCGGCCCGCGTCCCCACGGGTTCGTGCCTGGTGGCCACGGTCACGCGGCCGTGCCGGTGGGTCCTAGTGACGAGGAGGTCCACGACGCCGGCCGCCCGCTCCCGGTCGGCGGCCGCGGTGGACTCGTCCACGAGGAGCAGTCCGGATTCGAGCAGGAGTGCCCGGGCGAGGGCGATGCGCTGCCGCCGGCCGCCGCAGAGCCGGTCGGCGCGGTGCCGCAGCCGGTGCGCGAGGCCGACCTCGGTCGGCAGTTCCTCGGCGCACGAACGCATCGCGCGGGGCGGGGGTCAGGCGACGGACGCGGCGGCGGGCACCGGATCCCCCAGGCGCTGGCCGGGGACCGGGACGCGGCGGTGCTGCGGGAGGGCGCGGCCGAGGCGCACGCGGACGTCCCGGCTCGACGGACCGCGTCAGGAGTTGTCGTGCTGGCGGCGGATGCGGTCGGCCACGTCGTTCCGCTCGGTCTCCCACCAGGGCCGTACACGATCGGCGGGCGTTGCCGGCGGAGCCTGCTCCGGGTGGCCGGGGCGCTCGGCGGCGGGCGGGGCGGCGCGGATGAGTTCCGCGTCCAGGCGGCGGTCCAGGGCCGCGTTCTGGGCGCGCTCGGCCCGCGCCCACTGCACCAGGATCGCCAGCAGGAAGGGCAGCGCGACCAGTTCGGCGATGCTCAGCATGGCGCCGCCGCCGATCTGCTGGTCGTGGCGTACGTCCGGCGACCACGCGGGGGCGTGGTGCAGATACCAGGCGCCCGCGATCAGTGTGCCGTGCGTCATCACCACGACCCCGGGCACCGCGTCGACGATGCCGTCCAGGAACACCAGCGCGGCCCGCACCGGATGCGTGCACCAGGCGGGCAGCGCCTGCTCGTGGGTGAGGACCGGCACGACGAACAGGCAGCCCGCCGCCAGCAGGTGCAGGTACATCAGCTCGTGCAGCCAGCCCACGCGCAGGGCGGTGGCGAAGTACGGCGTGAAGTAGACGACCAGTTCCGTGGTGAGCACCAGAGCGGTGCTGACCAGTGGGAAGGTCAGCGCCCGCACCGCCTTGCCGGAGACCGCCCGCCGCACCCGGGCCGCCCCGGCCGACGGCAGCGCCTCGACGGCGAGCCGCAGCGGGTCGCCGAGGGCAAGGCCGAGCGGCGCGACGAGGTCGAGCAGGACGTTCTGCACCGCGGCCGGCCAGAACAGCACATGGTCGTAGACGGCCAGCGCCGACATCGTCGCCACCACCAGCGCGCCGAGGCCGAGCACCGCGAAGGCGGCGATCCGGGCCGGCGGCCAGGCCCCGCCCCGGCGGCGCACCCGCAGCACGCCCCAGCCGTACAGCCCGCCGAGGACGAGGACCAGGACGAGCGCCGGCACGTCGGGCTGCCAGGAGGACAGCAGCCGGCCCAGGGTCGGCTGCGCCGGGCTCCCGGCCGACGGGCCGGTCGTCGCCAAGGCGATCACGCGCATTGTTCTCCTTCGGCCCACCGGGGGACGAGTCGGTACAGGTCCCCTGCGGGACGGTAGGGACGGTAGTCCCTCACGGTCCGCGGTCCGGCGGCGGGGTCGCGACGGCGTCGCCGCCCGTGGTGATGCGGGTGACGGCCTCCAGGGTCAGCGCCCGGTCGTGGGGGTCGCCGGTGAGGGCGCGGTGCAGGGTCAGGCCCTCGATCAGGGCGTCGAGCTGGCGGGCCGTGTCGGGGTCGAAGTGCTTCTCCAGGTGGGTGCGGCTGTGCCGCATCCACTCCCGGGTGAGCTCCCGGTAGGCGGGCCGCCGCGCGGCGAGCGTGTACAGCTCCTGGGTGAGCACCAGGTCGCGCGGGTCCCCCTCGGACAGCGCGTGGACGAGGCCGGCCACGGCGGCCCGCGCCTCGTCGGGGCCGGCGGCCGCGCCGAGGCGCGCGTCGAAGACGGCCACGATGTGGTCGGTGAAGCGCCCGAAGGCCTCCCGGAGCAGCTGGTCGATGCCGTCGAAGTGATACGTCATCGAGCCCAGCGGCACTCCGGCTCGGGCGGCGACCTTGCGGTGGGAGACGGCGGCGAGTCCCTCTTCGGCGATCAGGTCGAGGGCGGCGTCGATGATCCGGTCGCGGCGGCGCGGATCGGTCTGTCCGGTGGCCATGGGGTGCTCCGGCGCGGCCTCAGAGGCTGCGGACCGGGCGGGCCGGGTTGCCCACGGCGACCACGTCGGCCGGGACGTCCTTCGTGACCACCGCACCGGCGCCGATCACCGCGTTGTCCCCGATGGTCACACCCGGCAGCACGATGGCGCCGCCGCCGAGCCACACGTTGTTCCCGATGGTGATGGGCCGTGCCGCTTCGAGCTTGTCGCGGCGGGGCCGGGGTTCCAGGGGATGGGTGGGGGTGAGCAGTTGGACGTTGGGGCCGATCTGGCAGTCCTCGCCGATGACGATGGCCGCGACGTCGAGCGCGGTGAGGCTGTGGTTGACGAAGGTGCGCGCGCCGATCGTGATGTTGCTCCCGTAGTCCACGTACAGCGGCGGCCGCACGTGGGCCCCCTCCCCCAGCGCGCCCAGCAGCTCCGCGAGGACCGGGCGGGCGCCGTCGGCGTCCTCGGCGTAGGCGGCCTGGTAGCGGGCGGCCAGCCGCACCGCCCGCTGTTGCCGGCGGGCGATCTCGGGGTCGTCGGCGATGTAGAGATCACCGGCGAGCATGCGCTCCAGGTTGGTCCGGGGGTCGTCTGCGAAGTGGTCGGTGGGCACGCGTACGATCGTACACTCCGGGGTGTACGATCGTACGCTCTTTCTCCCCCTTCCCCCGCTTCCCCGTCTCCGCCCCCTGCCTCCCCCGTCCGTCGTGGCCGCCGGGCCTCAGGTCAGGTGCTTCTCCGAGGCGACGACTACGCCGTAGAGGTCGGCGACGGTGGCGAGCGCACCGTGGTGGATCTGCTCGGCGGTCAGTTCGACGCCGGCTCCCCGCAGCGGCCGGGTCGCGCAGGCGTCGGCGACCACCGTGGGCCGGTTGCCGCGCAGGAACGCGCCCTCCACCGTGAACAGCACGCACATGTGCGTCATGAACCCGACGACGATGACGTCCTTGTGGCCGGCCGCGTCGACGTGGTCGGCCAGATCGGTGCCGACGAACGAGTTGGGGAGCTTCTTGACGACGACCGGCTCACCCTCGGCCGGTGCGACGCTCGGGTGGATGCGGCCGATCTCGGCGTGGATGTCGTACGGGGTGCCGGGGCCGCCGTCGTTGATGACGTGGACGACCTTCGTCCCGGCCTCCCGGGCCCGGCGGAGCAGGGCGGCGGCGTTGTCGAGGGCGGTCTGCCAGCCCTCCAGCTCCATCACGCCGCCGGCGTAGGTGTTCTGGTAGTCGACCAGGATCAGGGTCGAGTCGGCGAGCGCGGCGGGCGTCTCGTCGAAGCCGTTGAGTGCGCGCAGGGTCGTGCCGGCCATGGGTGTGTCCCCCTTCGGATACATGTGAGTACGTGCGTGGGATGCGCATACGTGCGGTGACACACGAGTGGCGCACACGTACGGATACGTGGTGCACACGTGTGTCGGATCGGGCCGCCCGTTCCTCGCGGCGGGCCTCCTCCGAAAACCTACGGGCGGTGACGGCACGTCGGCAATGACGTCTAACATGCAGATCCCGACATCACCGCGACCGGCCCCGCCGCCCTCCCGGCCTCACCGGTCCGCCCGACCCGACGGAGCGTCATGAACACCGAGGGACGACTCGTCGTCATCGTCCTCTTCGAGGGCGTCGACCTGCTCGACGTCACCGGACCGCCCGAGGTGTTCTCCCTGCTGCGGCGCGAGACCGGCGGCACGGTGGGCTACGAAGTCGCCCTGGTCGCCGAGACGCCGGCGCCCGTCACCACCGCCTCGGGCGTCCGCGTCCTGCCCGACGCCACCTTCGACGAGGTGGCCCGCCGCGGCATCGACACCCTGCTGGTGCCCGGCTCGGTGGAGATCGACGGGCGGCGCCGCGTCCGCGCCGTCGCCGACCCGGTGGTGGTGGACCGGGTGCGGGCCCTCGCCGGACGGGCCCGGCGGGTGGCGTCGGTCTGCGTCGGGGCGCACATCCTCGCCGCCGCCGGACTGCTCGACGGCAGGCGCGCCACCACCCACTGGTCCACCGCGCGGCAACTGGCCGAGGAGCATCCGGCGGTAGAGGTCGACGCCGACCCGATCTTCATCCGCGAGGGCGAGGTCTGGACCGGTGCGGGGATCAGCGCCTGTCTCGACCTGTCGCTCGCCCTGGTCGCCGACGACTTCGGCGAGGAGGTCGCGCTGCGGATCGCCCGGCAGCTGGTGATGTACCTGAAACGGCCCGGCGGGCAGAGCCAGTTCAGCGTTCCTCTCGATCCCGTCTCCACGACCCGGCGCGTCGAGGACCTGCGCCACTACGTGGCCGAGCACCTCGGGGAACGGCTCGGCGTCGCGGAACTCGCCGCGTACGCGCATGTCGGCGAGCGGCAGCTGACCCGGATCTTCAAGACCGAACTCGGTACGACGCCGGGCGTCTACGTCGAGTCCGCCCGGGTGGAACGGGCGCGCCACCAGCTGGAGTCCACCGACGACACCCTCGAACGCATAGCGTCGGTCTGCGGGTTCGGCACGACGGACACCCTCGTGCGGGCGTTCCGCCGCAGGCTCGGCACGACGCCGACGGAGTACCGGCGCCGCTTCCGGCCGGTCACGGGCTGACGCGCCGGGTGCGGGCCGACACGGCGGGCACGCGCTGACACGGCGGGCGCGGCGGCGCGCCCGGCGGGCGGACGGCCGCCGTGCCCGTCGTGCCCGGCGCCGTGCCGAGCGCCCGGCCGGAGGCTCAGGTGGAAGCCTGGTCGCTGTCCTTGAACGTGCCCCAGCCGTGCCAGCGCTCGACCTCGATCCAGGCGCTCACCCGAGACCGGACGCGGTCGGGATAGGGGTTGCCGGTGTAGTGGGCGGAGATCCGGTCGATGTCGGCCAGGCCCTCGTCCTCGCGCAGCTCGGCGGCGCGGCCGATCAGGGTGACGTGGGTGTACCAGTCGTCCCCGGCCAGGACGGTGAGGCTCACCCGCGGGTCGCGGCGCAGATGGCGCAGGCGGACCCGCCCCTCGTCCAGGCTGATCAGGACCCGGCCGTCCTGCCACAGGTACCAGGTGGGCGTGGAGACCGGCGCCCCGTCGGAGCGCAGGGTGGCCATCACACAGGGGTTGGGGCGGCGCAGCAGTTCCACGGCGTCGGGCGGCAGCGGCGGCTTGGACATGTCGGTTCCTCCGGTTCTCGGGGTTCTCGTATGGTCCCGATCCTGCCGGACGCGGCCTCTCGGAAGCCTCAGGCCACGCCTGACGGCGTGGCCGCTCCTCAGCGGTTCAGAGGCTGAGCGTGATCGCGGCGCCCACACCTCCCAGCCCGAGCGCCAGCGCTCCCTCTGGCCAGCCGCCCGGGCCCCAGCGGAAGAACCGGTCGACGGCGAACCGGCCGGGGCCGATCAGGGCCACGGCGAGGGCCACCACGGTGATGCAGACGCTGTACTCGACACCCCCGTTCGTGTCCCACAGACCGTGCGCCCCGGTCACGGTCGCCATGGCGTTGATCATCACGCCGATCAAGGCGGCGGCGGCCAGCGGCGTCAGGAGTCCGAGGGCCAGCCCGAGGCCGCCCAGCAGCTCCGACAGTCCCCCGGTCACGGCGAAGAGCTTGCCGGGGCGGTAGCCCAGGGCCGCGAACCCCCGGCCGGTCTCCGTCAGTCCGCCGCCCCCGAAGAGGCCGAACAGTTTCTGCGCGCCGTGCCCGGCCATCAGCACTCCGAAGGTGATCCGGATGAGGAGGAGTCCCCAGTCGGACGCCGACGATCTGGGCGGGGACGCGTCACGCGCCATCGGTTCCGCCGTGCTCGACGGCCGGTACCAGCTGTGCTTCGTAACCATGGAAAGCTCCGGAAAGGTGGACGCCGGAACGGTAAGGGCCCCCAGCTCGGCGAGGACGCCGAGGCACCGGTCGGCGACGGGGGCGCCGCACCGCTTCGTGCGGCGCCTGCCGCCCACTGAGCCCACGCTTGCGCAGCGACGCCGCCCGCGCATCCCGAGCATCCGCCGCCGCGCCCGCCCCACCGCCGGCCCGCTCCCGGCCGCCCCGCCCCCACCGCTCTGCCGCCCCTGAGGCGTCCGCGGCGGCTCTAGGCCCGGGCCGCCCGCGGCCGCTCGCAGGCGGGTGCGCCCGCTGTCCGGGGCGGCCGCGCGGTGGGGAACAGACGGTAGGAGCCTGCCAGGTCCCGTACCTCGACCGAGCAGGTCGCCCCGCCCCCGCGGGCCGCCGGCAGGCAGGCGACGAGCAGGGTCAGGATGTGCTCGGACAGCCGCGCCTTCAGCGCCTCGGAGCGCCCGGGCATGAGGCCGACCTCCACGTGCACGAAGCCGCCCGCCCCGTCGCCGACGTACGTCTCGGCCCGGCGGAAGGCCGTCTTGCACACACCCGTCGAGCCGGAGTCCCGCAGGACCAGCCGGTGCAGTTCCCTCAGCAGGGCAGGCCGGTCGAGGGCGTCGGCCAGCTGCTCGGAACAGTCGATGGTGAGGTGCGGCATGGGGAACCCTTCACGCTTTCTGGTTTCACAAGGCAACCATTTTCCCTCGCGCCGCGGGTCCTCCGGACAACCCCCGCCCTCCGACGCCCCGGCACCGTCCGTAACCAGCGAAACCCGCCCACACCGTGGCGTTAGCATGTTCGAACTCGCGACGATCTCCCCGATCGCCACTCTTCACCGGGAAATCATGCCAAACAACATAAAAATCGACCTGTTCTCCCCATACCGAGCGAACGAGCCGAACAATTGAAAACCAATCCGACACGAATAACAACGCGAATACCGACACAAAGAGACGGTTCCCCCGATCCCGCCTCCGGCCCCGTCTCCACGCCCTGGCGCCGCCCGCAGACGGTGCTGTGGACCGTGGCGGGTGTGGCCACGGTCGCGTTCATCGTCGCGCTGGAATTCGCCGCCCACCATTACGGCATGGCGGGCCCGGTCAGCAATCTGGCCCGTGAGGTGATATTCGCCCCGCGTTCCGGGCCGCTGCTGTACGCCGGTCTGGCGCTGACGATGGTGGTGCTCACCTGGCGGCAGCGGGTCATCGCGCTCGGCGCGGCGATCGGCATCGACCTCGTCTTCCTCCTGGTGCGGTGGATCGCCGGGGCCCCCCTGATCTTCGGCAACGGCGCACTGTGGGTGATCCTGGGCTGCGCGGTGCTCGCGGTGACGCGCCGCGGCGGCCGGGAGCGGACGCTGCTGCTGAAGGGCGTCGGGCTGGGGCTGCTGCTGGTGGCCGGTCACAAGATCGGCGACACCTGGCTGGTCATCACGTCGAAGACGCGCCCCACGGTGCTCGACCAGTACGTGGCGACCGCCGACCACGCCCTCGGCAATCCGTCGTGGCTCGTCGGGCAGTTCGTGGACGCCACCGGAGCGTTCGGCTACTACTTCCTGCACCTGGTCTACGGGCAGCTTCCGCTGGCGGCGGCGATCGTCGGGCTGTACCAGCTGCGGAACGTGGCGGTCGAGCGGCGGTTCCCGCAGCACCACCTGGTGCGCACCTTCCTGGTGATCGGCCTGATCGGGCCGGCCGTCTACATGATCTTCCCGGTCGTCGGGCCGATCTTCGCCTACGGCGCCGACGGCGGGCACTGGGCGACGGCCGACCTGTGGCCCGGCACGCCGTCGCCGGTCGGCACCCCGCACGCGATGCCGTTCGACGGCGTCACCCCGCGCAACTGCATGCCGAGCCTGCACACCGCGTGGGCCACCTCGCTGTTCATCCACACCCGCCAGGGCTCGCGGCTGATGCGCTTCGCGGGCGCGTTCTGGCTGGTCGCCACCCTCACCGCGACGCTGGGCTTCGGCTACCACTACGGCGCCGACCTGGTCGCCGGCGTGGTCTTCGCGGTCACCATCGAGGCGGCGATGCGCGCGTTCGCCCGGGGCTGGGACCGCTCCAGCGTCCAGCTGGTCGCCCACGGCACGGTGGTGTTCACGGCACTGCTGGTGGCGTACCGCTGGCTGCCGACGGAACTGGCCGCCCGTCCCTGGCTGTACGGCCCGCTGCTCATCCTGGCGATGGCCTCGGTGGTGCACAACTACGCGCGGACCACGAAGCTGTGGGGCACGGCCCCGCAGGCCGTGCCGGCGGTGGCGCAGCCCGAACCGCAGCCCGAACTCGCCTGACCCGGGGGCGATCGGGGGCCGTACCGCCTCTGCCGACCGGCGCCGGAGCGCTCTTCGCGGACCGGCGCCACGGCGGAAGTCCTCCCTCGCGCGCCCACCGGAACGGCGATCAGCCGGGGCGCCGGCCCGTGTCCCCTCCGCGGAGGCACCGCGCGGACCGGGACGGGCGTCCTCGTGGCGGACCGGATTCCGGCCCGCCCCCCGCGGCGCCTCCTGCGGTACGTGCTGCAGCACCTGGAGTGCGGCTGGCGGCCCCCGATGGACTCGACATCCGTCTCGGGGCGCGGGCGCCCTCACAGGCCCGTGCCCGGAGGTGTGCGTGAGGTGTAATGGCGGGCGTTCCCGGCCTGTGACGGAGCGGAAACGCCGTCTTTCTACGGTGCTGGTCATGGGGCCGCCCCCCGCTCGAGGAGCGAAGGAGGCGGTCCGGGACGACACGCGTGACACAGCCGTAGGGATGGAGGCCCGGTGGCAGCCGGCTCGGAGAAGGAGAGCGTCCGCACGGTCTGCTCGTACTGCGGGGTCGGCTGCGGGATCGTGCTGGAGGTGGTGCGGGACCCGGCCGACGGCCGGCGGCGGGTGGCGAAGGCCGTCGGGGACAAGGCGCATCCCACCAACCGCGGCCGACTGTGCACGAAGGGCGCGACCAGCGCGGACATGATGGCCGCGCCAGGACGCCTCGACCGGGCGCTGGTCCGCGCCGAGCGCGGCGCCCAGCCCACGCCGGCCGACGTGGACCAGGCCGTCGCGACGGTCGCCGCCCGGCTGCGGGCGATCCTGGACGAGCACGGTCCGGACGCGCTGGCCTTCTACGTGTCCGGGCAGATGTCCCTGGAGGCCCAGTACCTGGCGAACAAGCTGGCCAAGGGCTTCGTGCGGACCCAGCAGATCGAGTCCAACTCGCGGCTGTGCATGGCGTCGGCGGGCTCCGGCTACAAGCTGTCGCTCGGCGCGGACGGGCCGCCCGGCTCCTACCAGGACTTCGACCACGCGGACGTGTTCCTCGTCATCGGCTCCAACATGGCCGACTGCCACCCCATCCTGTTCCTGCGCATGATGGACCGGGTGAAGTCGGCGGGCGCCAGGCTGATCGTCGTGGACCCACGGCGCACCGCCACCGCCGACAAGGCCGACCTCTTCCTGCCGGTCCGGCCCGGCACCGACCTCGCCCTGCTCAACGGGCTGCTGCACCTGCTGGTGGCGAACGGCCACACAGACGAGGAGTTCATCGCCGAGTTCACCGAGGGCTGGGAGGAGATGCCCGCCTTCCTCGCGGACTACCCGCCCTCGAAGGTCGCGGAGATCACCGGTGTCCCGGAGGCCGACATCCGGCGGGCCGCGCGGTGGATCGGCGAGGCCGGCGCGTGGATGAGCTGCTGGACCATGGGCCTGAACCAGTCCACCCACGGCACCTGGAACACCAACGCCCTCATCAACCTTCACCTGGCCACCGGCGCCATCTGCCGCCCCGGCGCCGGACCGTTCTCACTGACCGGCCAGCCCAACGCGATGGGCGGCCGGGAGATGGGCTACATGGGTCCCGGACTGCCCGGCCAGCGCTCCGTGCTGGTCGACGCCGAGCGGGCCTTCGTCGAAGACCTGTGGGGCGTCCCGCAGGGTTCGCTGCGCACCGGGGCCGGGCGGGGCGCCGTCGAGATGTTCGAGCGGATGGCGGCCGGAGACATCAAGGCGTGCTGGATCATCTGCACCAACCCGGTCGCCTCGGTGGCCAACCGCCGGACCGTCATCGCCGGTCTGGAGGCCGCCGAACTCGTGGTGACCCAGGACGTGTTCGCCGAGACGGAGACCAACGCCTACGCGGACGTGGTGCTGCCCGCGACGCTGTGGGCGGAGTCCGACGGCGTCATGGTCAGCTCCGAGCGCAACCTCACCCTCGTCCCGGGCGTCGCCGATCCGCCCGGACAGGCCCTGCCCGACTGGCGGTTGATCGCCGAGGTGGCCTGCGCCATGGGCTTCGCCGACGGTTTCTCCTACACGTGTGCCGAGGAGGTGTTCGAGGAGCTGAGGCAGGCGTGGAACCCGGCGACCGGCTGGGACCTGCGGGGTGTCGACTACGCACGGCTGCGGACCACGCCCGTGCAGTGGCCCGCACCGGCCGCCGACGGCCCGGACCGCAACCCGATCCGCTACCTCAACGACGGCGTCAGCCAGACCCTGCTGGTGCGCGAGGACGGAAGCCGCCCCCGGCTGGCCTTCCCCACCCCGAGCGGACGCGCCCGGTTCTACGCCCGCCCGCATCTGCCGCCCGCCGAACTCCCCGACGAGGACTATCCGTTCGTCCTCAGCACCGGCCGCCTCCAGCACCAGTGGCACACCCTGACCAAGACGGGCAAGGTCGCCAAGCTCAACCGGCTCGACCCGGGTCCCTTCGTGGAGGTCCACCCCGAGGACGCCGAAGCCCTCGGGGTCGCGGAGGGCGACCGCCTGGAGGTCGCCTCCCGTCGCGGGCGCGCCGTCCTGCCCGCCGTGATCAGCGACCGGGTCCGGCCCGGCGTGTGTTTCGCCCCGTTCCACTGGAACGACCTGTTCGGGGAATACCTCAGCATCAACGCCGTCACCAACGACGCCGTCGACCCGGTCTCCTTCCAGCCCGAGTTCAAGGTGTGCGCCGTCGCCCTCACTCCGACGGCCGTCCCCGCCCCGGCGTCCCGCCCGACCACCCAGCCCAAGACCGCACCCGTGCCCTCTGACGCCGCACCCGCACGGCCCGCCGAGGCGGCGACCGCTCCCGACGGTTCCCCCGTCCGGGCCCTCGCCGCCCTGTTCGGCGTGACCGACCTCGCCCCCGCCCCGCTCGCCGAGCCGGAACGCCGCTACCTCGCCGGCTACCTCTCCGGCCTCGCCCTGACCCCGCCCGACGGAAGGGTCCCCGTCCTGCCGCCGGACGCGCCCATCGAGCACGGCCGCGCCCTGTGGGTCGAGGGGGTCCTCGCCGGCATGTTCGCGCGCACGGCCACCGCCGTACCAGCGGGGGCACGGACGGCCGCGCGGACCGCCCCGCCGGAGGCCGCACCGGCCCGCCCCCTGCTCGTCCTGTGGGCCTCCCAGACCGGCACCGCCGAGGAGTTCGCCGCCGGCGCCGCCGCACACCTCGGCCGGACCGGCCGTGCCCCCGAGGTGCTGTCCATGGCCGACGCGACCCCGGACCGCCTCACCGCCGGCACCGACGTCCTCCTCGTCACCAGCACCTTCGGCGACGGCGACGCCCCCGACAGCGGCGCCGGTTTCTGGCAGGCCCTGACCGCCCCGCACGCCCCGCGGCTCGTCGGGGTCCGGTACGCGGTCCTCGCCTTCGGCGACTCCGGCTACGCCGACTTCTGCGGCCACGGCCGCCGGCTCGACGAGCGCCTCGCCGCCCTCGGCGCCACCCGCCTCGTGCCCCGCGCCGACTGCGAGCCCGACTACGCGGAGACGGCCGGACGGTGGCTCGACCAGGTGACCGCCGCCCTGACGACGACCGCCGAGGAGCCGCCCGCCGGCCGACAGACGGACGACCCGGCCGCGCCCGCCCGCACCTCCGCCGCACCGGCCTCCCCCGCCACCGCCCCCGCCCCGCCCGGGTACACCAGGTCGTCCCCCTTCTCCACCCTGCTCGTCGGCAACAGGCTGCTCAGCCTGCCCGGTTCGCAGAAGGAGGTACGGCAGTTCGCCTTCGACACCCGCGACGGCGAACTCGCCTACGACGCCGGTGACGCCCTCGGCGTCTGGCCGGTCAACGGCAACGGGCTGGTCGCCGAATGGCTCGCCCTGACCGGACTCGACCCCGACGAGCCGGTCGACCTGGCCGACGGCCCGCCGCTGCCGCTGGCGGAGGCGCTGCGCACCCGGCTGGACATCTCCCGCGTCACCACGGACCTGCTCAGGTTCGTGACCGAGCGCACCGGCGACCACGGCCTGAAGCGGCTGCTGCGCCCGGACAACAAGGACGCGCTCGCGCAGTGGAGCTGGGGCCGCCAGGCCGCCGACGTCGTCGCCGAGTTCCCCGTCCGCGCCTCCGCGGCCGAGTGGGCGGGCGTTCTCAAGCGCCTCCAGCCCCGGCTGTACTCCATCTCCTCCAGTCCGCTCGCGCGGCCCGGCGAGGTACGTCTCACCGTCTCCGTCGTCCGCTACGCGAGCCGGCTCGGCCGGGACCGCAGGGGCGTCTGCTCGACCTATCTCGCCGACTGCGCGGACGACGGTCCCGTCCAGGTGTTCGTGCAGCGCTCACCGCACTTCCGGCCGCCCGCCGACCCCGCCACGCCCATGATCATGGTGGGGCCGGGGACCGGGGTGGCGCCGTTCATCGGCTTCCTGGAGGACCGGCTGGCCCGCGGTCACACCGGCGCCAACTGGCTCTTCTTCGGCGAGCAGCGCCGGGCCACCGGCTTCTACCACCGCGAGGAGCTGGAGGCGTACCGCGCCTCCGGCCATCTCGCCCGTCTCGACCTGGCCTTCTCCCGTGACCAGCGCAACAAGATCTACGTCCAGGACCGGATGCGCGAGCACGGGTCACGGCTGTGGGAGTGGCTCGAGGACGGCGCCCACTTCTACGTCTGCGGCGACGCCGGGCGCATGGCCAAGGACGTGGACCGGACCCTGCGGGACATCGCCGCCACCCACGGCGGCATGGACCCCGAGGCGGCCGCCGCCTACGTACGACGCCTGTCCGCGGACCGGCGCTACGTCCGCGACGTGTACTGACGGGGCCGCCCGGCCGGGCTCCGGACGCCCTGAAGCGGGACACCGGGGGGGCCGCCGGGAAGCGGAACACCCCGGGGACGGGCCCGTCGGTGGGACCGGCGCCGTCACTGGGACGCGGACACGCCTTCCGCCTCAGCCGGCCGGGGGCTCTCCTGCTGCTCCGCCTTGGGCGCGGGGCGGGTCAGGCGGCGGACGACGGGCTCGGTCCAGCGGGCGGTGAGGGGGCCCATGATGACGAGGATGAGGACGTAGGCGGTGGCCAGAGGGCCGATGCGGGGTTCGGTGCCGACGGCGAGCCCGGCGATGACGATGGAGAACTCGCCGCGGGCGACGAGCGCGCCGCCCGCCCGCCAGCGGCCGGCCCGTCTGATGCCCGCCCGGCGGGCCGCGTACCAGCCCGTGGCGATCTTGGTGCCGGCCGTGACCACAGCCAGGAGGAAGGCGGGCAGCAGGACGGGCGGCATGTCCGCCGGGTTGGTCGAGAGGCCGAAGAACACGAAGAAGACGGCGGCGAACAGGTCCCGCAGCGGGGTGAGCAGGCTGCTGGCGCCCTCGGCGACCTCGCCGGACAGGGCGATGCCCACGAGGAAGGCGCCGACGGCGGCGGAGACCTGGAGCTGCTGGGCGACGCCGGCGACCAGGAGGGTCAGGCCGAGGACGACGAGGAGCAGCAGTTCGGCGTTGTCGGAGGAGACCGCGCGGCTGATGTGGTGGCCGTAGCGCAGGGCGACGAAGAGGACGGCGGCGACCGTGCCGAGGGAGATGAGGAGGGTGAGGCTGCTGCCGGCGAGGCTGAACCCGGCCAGCAGGGCGGTGAGGATCGGCAGGTAGACGGCCATGGCGAGGTCTTCCATGACCAGCACCCCGAGCAGGACGGGGGTCTCGCGGTTGCCGAGGCGTCCCAGGTCGCCCAGGACCTTGGCGATGACGCCGGAGGAGGAGATCCAGGTGACGCCGGCGAGGGCGACGGCGGCGATCGGGCCCCAGCCGAGCAGCAGGGCGGCCACCGCACCGGGGACGGCGTTGAGGGCGAAGTCCACGGCGCCGGACGGGTACTGCGTCTTCAGGCTGGTGACGAGTTCGGAGGCGCTGTACTCCAGACCCAGCAGGAGCAGCAGCAGGATGACACCGATCTCGGCGCCGGTGGCGACGAACGACTCGCTGGCGCGCAGCGGGATGACGCCGCCCTGACCGAAGGCGAGGCCGGCCAGGAGGTAGAGCGGGATGGGCGAGAACCCGACGCGGCCGGCCAGGCGCCCCAGCAGGCCCAGGCCGAGGATGATGGCGCCCAGTTCTATGAGCAAGGCGGTCATGTCGTGCATGGACGGTCTACCCCCCAGTGATCAGTTCGGCGACGCCGTCGACGCCTTCGCGGGTGCCGACGACGACGAGCACGTCACCGGCGGCGAACCGGAAATCGGGCGTCGGCGAGGGAACGGCGTCGGTGCGGCGGAGCACGGCCACGATCGATGCCCCGGTCCGGGTGCGCGCCTGGGTGGCGCCCAGGGTGCGGCCGGCGTACGGCGAGCGTTTGGTGACCTCGATGTGCTCGGTGACCAGGTCGAGTTCGAGCTGATGGCGCAATCGGACGGGGTCGGGTGTGAGCAGTTTCGCGAGCGTGGCCGCCTCGGTGGTGGTCAGCGCTGCGGCGTCGCTGCAACTGTCCTCGTCCTCCGGGTCGTGCAGGGCGAGGACGCGCTGTCCGTCCGTGCGGACGACGATCGACAGACGGCGTCCGGCCTCGGTGTCCAGCTCGTACTTCGTCCCGAGGCCGGGCAGCCGGGTCTGTCGGGTGCGGGCGTAGGACTGCATCACATCTCCAGCGGCGAGAGCAGCGTGTCGGGCGAACGGCGGTGCCAGGGCCGTCCCGTGGTCCCGACCGACAGCGCGGTCGCGGGCGTACGCACCGTCTCCCCGGACGCACGGACCGCCTGCCCGGTCACGCGCCAGCCTAGTTCACCCGGCCTGAAGGCCCGGCGGCAACCCTCGCCCGCCCGTCGCGGACTCTCCCGCACCGCCGACAGCACCGCGCCCCGCCGGGCCAGTGGCCGGCGGGGCGCGGTGCACGGGTGCGATTCGCGGGATCTCAGCAGTTGTCGCCCACGGCGTCCATCTTCCCGCCGAATCCGCGCAGGTAGAAGTCGCCGTAGTCGCCCTTGCGCACCGGGTGGCAGACCTTGCCGGCGGCCCAGTCGATGAAGGCGCCGGTCCGGTTGGCCCGGAAGGAGCCGACGTGATCGGTGAAGTCGCCCGGCAGGTCGCGGTAGCCGCCCGTCCACACATAGCGGGCGCCCGTGTGGTACTGGCCGCGCCACAGGCAGATGGCGTTGCTCGGACACAGGAGCCCGGACTGCGCCTGCGCGTCGGCGGAGGCGCCGAGCGTCGTCGCCGCCAAAGCCGCGCCGACCAGTGCGAGACTCGCCGCTCGTTTCCCCATTCCGTCTCCTTCGGTCCGAAGTGCCGTCCTCTCATTGTCCGTTCCGAAGGGAGAAGCCGGAATACGGTTCACGTGTGCGGGGGTTCACCCACCCGCCGTCAACGCCCGTCCGCTTCCGCCGCGGTGGTGGCCGGTACCGCCGCCGGGGCGTCGGTGCCGCGTGCCGCCGCCCCCGTCACCGGGCCGGCCTTGCCGGCGGCGCCGGGCAGGCCGGTGCGGCGGGCCACGGCGGCGAGGGCCAGCAGGACCAGGCCGCTCACGGCGCCCAGGAGGAGGAAGGGCAGGCGGTGGTTCACCGCGTAGAGCGCGACGCCGAGCAGTGGGCCGAGGACGTTGCCGAGGTCCGATACCAGGCCGAACAGGCCGAACGCCTTGCCGTCGTCGGACGTGGCCGCCTTCAGTTCGACGATCCCGCGCCGGGCGGTGAGGAACAGCGTCGAGTAGCCGAACATGTAGACCATGAAGCTCAGACCGACGGCCACGAAGTGGGCGGTGGCGGCCATGGCGCACAGGCCGACGGCCGTGAAGCCCAGTCCGGTCGCCGCGAGCGTGCGCAGCGGCAGGGTGAACCGGCCCAGCAGCCACATCGCCAGGCCCGAGACGGCCAGTCCGGCGACGAAGACGACGGAGATCACCGTGCGGGCCGAGGAGTCGGCTCCGCTGCTCAGGTACTCCGGCAGGAGGGGTTCCAGCGCCGAGTAGACGAGGAAGGTGAACATGTCGAGCCCGCCGAGCAGGAGGGCCCACACCCACCACCGGGTCGGCGCGGGCCCCGCCGCGGGCGCGTCCGCCCCTGGCGCGGGTTCCGTCTCCTCCTCGGGCTGCGGGGCCTGCTGCCCGGGGATGGCGAGGACCAGCCCGACCGCCGTGGCCGCGGTGATCACGGCGCCGGCGAGGAACAGTCCTGTCAGGCCGACGGGCACGGCCGCTCCGGCGATCAGCGGGCCGAGGAGGAACCCGGCCACCGCGGCCGACCCGAAGTTGCCCATCATCCGGCTGGTGGGGATCTCGTGCTGCCGGCACAGCGCGGTCATCCCGGCGTAGAGGGCCGGGGACACCAGTCCCTCGCCGATCCCCCAGACCACCCGGGCGGTCAGCAGGGTGGCGCTGTCCCGGGCCAGCGCGGTGAGCGCGATGCCGGCCGCGGCGGTCAGCATGGACAGCATCGCGACGCGGTCCGCGCGCCACCGGTCGACCCACCAGCCGCCGACCGGCTGCGCCAGCGCCTTGGCGCCCGCGAACAGGGCGAAGGTCAGCGCGACGACGACCGGCCCGGCCCCCGCCCGGTCCTCCAGGTCCGGCACGAACGGGATCATCACCGTGTACGACGCGTTGACGCTGATGACGGCTGCCAGGAGCAGCGCGATCCGGCGCCGTCCGGGTTTCATGTCAGTCTCCTCTGATGTACGCGGACAGCACCCGGTCCATGTGGGCCAGCGCCGGTTCGAGGTCCGGACGGGGCCCGGGGGCGTAGACCAGGGCCCACAGGTCGGTCCCGGTCAGGGCGTGGCGCTCCTTGAAGCGGTAGTTGTCGCGCCCCCATTCCAGGCGCCGCATGCCCTGCTCGTAGGCCCACTCGGTGCTGCGGTACATGAGCGCCACGTAGGTGCTCAGGTCGTGCAGGGTGGCGTAGGCCACCCCGCCGCACATGAAGGTCACCTCCGTGCCGCGCCGGAAGGCGAAGAAGGCCCCGACGAGCCGGCCGTCCACCTCGGCGGCGACCATCATCGCGCCGGGCACCCGCAGCATGCCGTGCAGCGCGTCCTCGTCGAACAGCGCCGGCCAGTCGTTCTTGTCGCTGGTGTCTACGGTCAGCGGGTACGCGGCGGGCACCAGCGCGTGCGCCTCGGGCCCTTCGACCATGCGGATCGTCAGGCCGCGCTCGTCGGCGCGGCGCAGTCGGCGCTGCACGTCCCGCCTGATCTTGTTGGTGACCCGGAACATGTGCTGCTCGAAGCCGGCGTCGAGGTCGAGGTCGCAGCTGTACGTGCGCTCCAGCAGGATGCGGCCGACCGGCGGCCCAGCCGTCTCCAGCCAGTCGGCGACGCCCTCCTCGGTGAGGTTGGGCACGACGAGCAGTTCGGCGGAGCCCGAGGCGATCCACTCCATGGCGGTGGTGTGCGCGCCCCGGACCAGCGCGGCGGGCACGTGTCCGCGCTTGCCGTACATGGAGTACGGGGAGCCGGCGAAGATCACCGGGTTGCCGAACCGGCCCACCAGGTCGACCTGCCGCTCGTAGCCGTCCCAGAACGGGCACTCGTGCACGGCGTAGAGCGGGAGGACCGAGGCCCCGTCGGGGTGCGCCGGGTCGGTGTGTACGTACGCGTGTCTGGAGCGTTTTTCGACGCCTATGTCCTCCCAGGCGCGCAACCAGCCCGCGGAGTCGTACAGGCAGCTGGCGGCCACCCGCTCCGGCACCTCGTCGGACAGCCGCCAGTCGGCCGTCGTCACCGTGCTCCGGCCGGTTCCTGTGGTGTCCACCCCGCGCACACCTCCTGCTTGGGCCATCGGTCCGGACGGGGGACACGGTAGGCACGGCTTCTCTCACGGCGCTCTCACGGCGGTATCACCGCGCGGGGCCGGTCCACGGACCGGGCGGGGGCCGGTCCCGTCGCCCTCTGCGGTCCGCGACGGCCGGCCGCGGGCCCGTGCACCGGCGCTCACCGGGGGAAGTGACCGGGCGGATAGCGCCGTGAGAACACGGCAAGAGCGGCCCGCCGTAGCGTCCACGGCGGGGTCGGCCCCACGGCGACGTGGGCGGCTCCGCACTGATTCGGGTTCATGCATTTCCGGCGACACGGACCGGGCGGGACCTGGTCCGCTCACAAGGGGAGAGACATGAAGGCGCAGCTGGCGATGTTCGGCAGCAAGCCCGTGGTTCGTCCGGAGCATCGGCGGCTGGAGTGGCCGGTGGTGACGCAGGCGGACAAGGACGCCGTGCTGCGGGCCCTGGACAGCCGCAAGTTCACGGTGGGCGCGAAGAACGAGCAGGAGATCAGCGGCCTGGAGCGGGAGTGGGCCGAGTTCTGCGACACCCGTTACGCGGTGGCCGTCAACAGCGGCACGGTGGCGCTGGAGCTGGCGCTGACCGCCCTCGGCCTCCAGCCCGGCGACGAGGTCATCGTCCCGGCACTCAGCTATGTGGCCACCGCGATGGCGCCGCTGTACCAGCTGGCGATCCCGGTGTTCGTGGACATCGACCCGGTCACGTTCAACATCGACGTGACCCAGATCGAGGCGAAGATCACCTCCCGCACACGGGCGATCGTCCCGGTGCACCTCGGCGGTCTGCCCGCCGACATGGACGAGATCCGGGCGCTGGCCCGCAAGTACGACCTGCTGGTGGTCGAGGACGCCGTGCAGGCGCAGGGCGGCAAGTACCGCGGTGAGACCGCCGGCTCCATGGGCGCCGCCTCGGTGTTCAGCCTCAACGTGGAGAAGAGCGTCCCGACCTGCGGCGAGGGCGGCCTGATCGTCACCGACGACGAGAACGTCGCCGAGCGCTGCCGCAGCCTGCGCATCCTCGGCGAGGACCTCAGCACCGAGGAGCGGCTGTACGTGTCCGCCACCCGCGGCTCGAACCTCAAGCTCAGCTCCGTGCTGGCCGCCTTCACGCGGTCGCAGCTGGCGAGGTTCTGGGAGTACCAGGAGCGCCGCGACAAGAACATCCCGATCTTCCTGTCCCGGCTGGCGGCGCTGCCCGGCATCGTCGTCCCGCCGGTGCCCGAGGACCGCACCCACATGTGGCACATGCTGCGTTTCCGCTTCGACCCGCAGGCGGCGGGCCTGGATGGGGTGACGCCGGGCCGGTTCCGCCAGGCGCTGCGCCGGGCGCTGCTCGCGGAGGGCGTGCCGCTGACGCACTACCAGATCATCCCGCTGCCCGGTCAGCCGGTGTTCCAGGAGCAGAACGCCTACGGCAACGGCTACCCGTGGTCGCTGCCCGGGACCAACCCGCAGCGCTACGACCTGGCCGACTACCCGGTGACCTGCCAGGTCATCGAGGACTCCCTGTGCCTGCGGCGCATGCACCTGAACCCCGAGGCCGGCCCCGCGCTCGACGAGTACGCGGCCGCCTTCGAGCGGGTCTGGGAGAACCTCGACGTCATCGCCCGCTTCGCCCGCGCCCTCGACTACGCGCCGCCGTGGGCCGCCGTCAAGGGCTACGAGCAGAAGGCCGGTGTACCGGCGTGAGCGTCCAGACCGCCGAGCCCGAAACGGGTGAGGACGCGCTCGGGGACGAACTGCGCGGCCGGGCGCTCGCGGTCCGGGAGCATGTGCTCAGGATCGGGGCCGGGGCGAACGGCGCGCACGTGGGCGGCGCCCTGTCGGCGGCCGACATCCTCGTGGCCCTCTACTTCGCCGTCCTGCGGGTGCGCCCGCAGGAGCCGGACTGGGCCGGGCGCGACCACTTCGTCCTCAGCAAGGGGCACGCCGGCGCGGCGCTGTACGCGACGCTCGCCGAGCGGGGCTTCCTGCCCGTGCCGGAGCTGGACACCTACGGGTCCCCCGCCGGGCGGCTGATGGCCCACCCCACCCCGGCGGTGCCGGGTGTGGAGTTCGCGACCGGATCGCTGGGCCACGGTCTGTCGCTGGCCACCGGGCTGGCCCTGGCCGCCCGCCGGGCCGGGCGCCCCAACCGGGTCTTCACCCTGATGGGCGACGGCGAGTTGCAGGAGGGTTCGGTGTGGGAGGCGGCCATGGCGGCCGCGCACCTGAAGCTGGACAACCTCACCGCGGTGGTCGACCGCAACCGCCTCCAGATCAGCGGTCCGACCGAGAACCGGATGGGGCTGGAGCCGCTGGCCGACAAGTGGCGGGCGTTCGGCTGGCAGGTGGCGGAGGTCGACGGGCACGACTTCGCCGAACTGGTCCCGGCCCTGCGGGCCGCACCGGTTCCGGGGCGCCCGACCGTGCTGATCGCCGAGACCGTCAAGGGGCGCGGCGTGCGCCATCTGGAGCACCGCAAGCAGAGCCACTTCGCCAAGCTCGGCGAAGCGGCCTACGAGCGGGCGCTGGCCGCCCTGCGAGCCTCGGCATGAGCGGCGCGCCGAGCGTGGGGAGCCGGCCGCGGCCGGTCGCGGGCGAGCGGCAGGACGGCTCCGACCGGGCCGCCTACCGCGCCACGCTGCTCGAACTGGCGCAGGCCGACCCGCGGATCTGGTGCCTGGACTCGGACATGGGCGGGCTGGAGAAGCAGTTCGAGGCCGTCCTGCCGGAACAGTACGTGGACCTCGGGATCGCCGAGGCCAACCTGATGTCCGTCGGCGCGGCCCTGGCCAGTACCGGCATCCTGCCCTTCGTCAACACGATGGCCGCGTTCGCGTCGGCCCGGGCGCTGGAACAAGTCAAGATCGACATCGCCTACCACCGGCTGCCGGTGCGTATCGTCGCCACCCATTCCGGCCTGTCCGCGGGCCAGTTGGGGCCGACCCACCACGCCCAGCAGGATCTCGCGGCGATGCGGGCACTGCCCCACATGACGGTGATGACGCCCGCGGACGCCGCCGAGACGGTGCGGATGGTCAGGGCGGCGGCGTATCTGCCCGGTCCGGTGTACATCCGGCTCGGGCGCGGCCCGACCGACCCGGTCTACGACGGCGACGCCGGTTTCACCGTCGGTGAGGCGGTGGAACTGCGTGCCGGGAGCGATGTCACGATCGTCGCGGCCGGCTCCCACCCCGTCCTCTTCGCGCTGGCGGCGGCCGACCGGCTCGCCGCTCAGGGCGTCGGGGCGACCGTCCTCAACATGCACACCATCAAACCCCTCGATGTCGCCGCGGTGGTGCGGGCCGCCGAGCGCACCGCCGGCATCGTGACCGTCGAGGACCACTCGCTGATCGGCGGGCTGGGCGGCGCGGTCGCCGAGGCCGTCGCCGAACACCGGCCGACGAGGGTGCTGCGGGTCGGGGTGAGCGACGCGTTCGCCTCCCGGCCGGGCGGCCATCGCGAGCAGCTCACCGCCGGCGGTGTCAGCCCGGACCGCGTGGTCGCCGCCGCCGAGGCGGTCCTGAGCGGCCGTCCCCTTCCACCGGCCGACCCGGCCGGCGAGCACGACCGGACCGTCCACAGTCACACCGTTCACCACAGCCAGACCGTGAAGGAGAGTGCGTCATGACCACCGCCACGACGAGCACCTGCCCGGAGTGCGAGGAGATCGTCCCGACGGCGCCCGACGCACGCGTGACGTCGATCGTCGTGTGCCCGGCCTGCCAGGTCGAGCTGGAGATCATCGGTCTCGACCCGGCCGAGTTCGCGCTCGCCCCGGAGATCGAGGAAGACTTCGGGGAGTGACGGGTGACCACAAGCGTGTCGCAGGACGGCCTCCTGGCCGTCCTGACCACCCGCGTCCGCCTCGAGGAGCGGCTGATCTTCGCCGCCCTCGAGCGACGCGGCGTCCCGTACGCGGCCGTCGACGACCGTACGCTGGTCAGTGATCTCCAGGCGCCGCCGCCGGTGCGCTACCGCGGGGTGCTGAACCGGATCATGTCGCACACCAGGAGCGTCTACGCGACGCGCCTGTTCGAGTCGACGGGGCATCGGGTCTTCAACCCGAGCGGCGTCATCGAGGTCTGCGGCGACAAGATCCTCACCTCGCTGGCCCTGGTGGCCGCCGGGCTGCCGACCCCGCGCACCGTCGTGGCGGTCACCCCCGACGCGGCGCTGGGGGCCATCGAGGAGATCGGCTACCCGGCGGTGGTCAAGCCCGCCGTCGGGTCGTGGGGCCGGCTGATGTCGAAGGTCAACGACCGGGACGCGGCCGAGACCCTCGTCGAGCACAAGCAGGCGCTGCGCTCGCCGTCGCACTCGGTGTTCTACGTCCAGGAACTCATCGACAAGCCCGGCCGCGACATCCGGGTCATCGTGCTCGGCGACCAGGTCGTCGCGGCCGTCTACCGCAGATCCGAGCACTGGATCACCAACACGGCGCGCGGTGCCACCACGGAACCGTGCGAGATCACGCCGGAGCTGGCCAAGCTCGCGCTGCGGGCCGCCGAAGCGGTCGGCGGCGGCATGCTCGCGGTCGACCTGATCGAACGCTCCGACGGCGAGGTGCTGGTCACCGAGGTCAACCACACCATGGAGTTCCACGGTCTGGCCGCCGCCACCGGGCTGGACATCGCCGACCTCCTCGTCAGCCACGTCCTGGAGGCGATGGACCCGTGAGAGCAACGGTGATCGGCGCCGGCGGATACATCGGCGGCGAACTCGTCAGGCTCCTGCTCCAGCACCCGCATCTGGAGCTGGCCCAGGCCACCTCGACCCGCCTGCGGGGCCGTCCGCTGACCGCCGCGCATCCCAACCTGCGCGGCCACAGCGATCTGTCCTTCGTGGCCGAGGAGGACCTGAAGGAGTCCGACGTCGTCTTCCTGGCGGTGCCGCACGGGGCGTCGGCGAAGAACATCGCCGCCTGGTCTGCGCTCGCGCCGATGGTGGTGGACCTGAGCGCCGACTTCCGGCTCCACGACCCCGTCCGGCGCGAGCGCCACTACCCGGGCGCCGCACCGGACGAGGTCTGGCTCTCGCGCTTTCGACCCGGCATCCCCGAACTGCACCGCGAGCAACTGCGCGGGGCGACCCACATCGCGGTGCCGGGCTGCATGGCCAACGCCGCGATCCTCGCCCTGCACCCGCTCGCCGCGGCGGGGCTGGTCGAGGGACCGGCCCTGATCGACGCCCGGACCGGCTCCAGCGGCGGGGGCCGGAGTCCCGACGAGGGCAGTCACCACCCCGAGCGCAGCGGCGCCCTGCGCATGGCCAAGCCGCACGGTCACCGGCACACCGCGGAGATCGAGCAGGCCTGCGAGGTACCGGTGCACATGACGGTGACCGGCATCGAGGCGGTGCGCGGCATCCAGGTGGTCTGCCACATCACCCCGTCGCGGGCCGTCACCGAGCGCGAGGTGTGGGCGCTGTACCGCGCGGCCTACCGGGACGAGCCGTTCGTCCGGCTGGTCAGGGAGCGCTCCGCGCTGCGCAGGATCCCGGACCCGAAGATCCTCAGCGGCACCAACTACTGCGACATCGGCCTGTCGCTGAACGCCGAGGGGGACCACCTGATCGTCGTGGCGGCCATCGACAACCTGGTGAAAGGAGGCGCCGGCAATGCCGTCCAGTGTTTCAACATCGCCGTCGGCCACGACGAGACCGCAGGACTCCGGTTCGCCGGGCTCCACCCGGCCTGAGCGGTTCGTCATCAAGGTCGGCGGTTCGCTCGGCGCGGAGATGACCCGTGCCTGCGCCGACATCGCCGACCTCGTCCGGCAGGGCGCTGAAGTGGTCGTCGTGCACGGCGGCGGCGCGGAGGCCGACCGGCTCGCCGCCGAACTCGGGCGCCCGGTGCGCAGGTTGACCGCGCCCGACGGCCGGCACAGCCGCTACACCGACGCACCCGCGCTGGACGCGCTGGTCATGGCGATGCTCGGCCGGGTGAAACCGGCGCTGGTCACGGAGCTGACCGGGGCCGGGGTCCGCGCGGTCGGCCTGTCCGGGAACGACGGCTCGCTGGTCACCGCGCGCCGGACGCCGCCGGTCAGGGCCGTGGTCGACGGGGTGGAGCGGGTCGTCCGGGACGACTTCTCCGGGCGGATCAAGGACGTCGATCCGGCTCTCCTGCTGACCCTGCTGGGCGGCGGTTACGTACCGGTGGTGTCGCCGCCGGCCAGGGACGCGGCGGGCGGGCTGCTCAACGTCGACGCCGACCGGTTCGCCGCGCGGCTCGCGGCGGCCCTGGCGGCCGACTGGCTGATCATCCTGTCCAATGTGCCCGGGCTGCTGCGCGACCCCGCCGACCCGGACAGCCTCGTCGCCGAGGTGCCCGGTGAGGAGCTGGACACGTATCTCGACGGCACCGGCGGGCGGATGAAGGTGAAGCTGCGCAGCGCGGGCGAGGCCTTCCTGGCCGGGGTCGCGCACGTCGTCCTGGCCGACGGCCGCCTCGACTCCCCGGTGCTCGCCGCCCGGAAGGGCGTCGGCACGACGTTCGTCCGCGGCGCCGCCTAGGGTCTTCCGTCCGGACCAGGAGGCGGGGCCTGGCGCCGTGCCTCGCCAGGCGGAGGAGGGCGGCATGGCGAAGCCATCGCAACCGACGACAACCGGCGAGGTGCGGCACCAGGCCCCGCGAGCCCGGCGTGGTCCGAACGAGAGGCCCTGACCCTCCCCGCCGGCCCTCCTCCCCGCTGTGACCGGCGGGGAGGCCCTTCCCTCGCGCTCTTCGCGCGGGACCCGAGCCCCACGCAAGGAGTTTCGATGAGCACACGTGCCGAGTCGCTGCTGCGACGCATGGTCGACATACCCTCGCCGTCGGGCGAGGAGGCGGAACTGGCCGCCTTCCTGGCCGCGGAGCTGCGGGACTGGGGCTTCGAGACACATGTGGACGAGGTCGGCAACGTCATCGCCGGGCGCGGCCCGGCCGACGGCCCGACGATCATGCTGATCGGCCACATGGACACCGTGCAGCCCCTGTTGGAGGTGCGTCAGGAGGGCAGCCTTCTGCACGGGCGGGGCACGGTGGACGCCAAGGGGCCGTTGGCCGCCATGATCTGCGCGGCCGCGACCGCCGAGGCCGGCCCGGTGCGCCTGGTGGTCGCGGGGGTGGTCGAGGAGGAGACCTTCGGACGGGGTGCGACACACCTCCTCGAGGGACACCGGCCCGACGCCGCCTTCGTCGGGGAGCCCAACGGGTGGTCCGGCGTCGGCATCGGCTACAAGGGGCGGGTCGTGGTGCGCTACGAGGTGCGCCGCCCCGCCGTGCACACGGCCAGCCCCGAGGAGAAGGCGAGCGAGGCGGCCGTCGCCTTCTGGAACGAGGTGGCCGGCTACTGCGCGGCGCACACCTCGGGAACCCGTGCCTTCGACCGGCCCATCCCGACGCTGACCGAGATGAGCGGCACCATCGAGGAGGCGCGGATGACCATCGCCTGCCGCACTCCCCCGGGCTTCGACCTGCCGGCGTTCGAACGCTTCCTGGCCGAGGCCGCCGGCGACGCCGTGCTGAGGATCGACGACCGGACCCCGGCCGTGCGCCTCGACACCCGCGGTGCGGTGGTGCGCGCCCTGTGCTCCGCGATCCGGGCCCAGGGCGCGCGTCCGACGCTGAAGCTCAAGACGGGCACGGCCGACCTCAACATCGTCGAGCCGCACTGGAACGTGCCCATGGCCGTCTACGGCCCGGGCGACTCCGGTCTCGACCACACCGACCGGGAGCACATCGACCTCACCGAGTTCGCCAAGGCCGTCGACGTGCTCCGCCGGGCGCTGGAGACGCTCGCCGCCGAGCTGGTGGAGGCACGGGAGGCGGCGGCGCCGGCCGGGGCGGCGGCCGGTGCGCGCTGACGCATGTCGCACGGGCGGCGGACCGCTCCGTCCGCCGCCCTGTGCCGCCCGCCGCGGTTGCCGCGTCCCCCGCTCCCCGGAAGCGCCACCTCCGGCCGACCGGTCAGGACACGCCCCGCAGGACGGGACTCCGGTACGCCCCCGGGGACGGGACGGCGTCGGCCGGCAGGACCGGGTCGCCCGCGATGATCCTCTGGTGCAGCTCCTGGAGGCGGGCGCAGGGGTCGAGGCCGACATGGCTGATGAGCGCGGCGCGGCCCGCGTGGTAGACCGCGAGGGCGTCGGCGCGGCGGTCGGACAGGTACAGCGCGGTCATCAGATGCCAGCGCAGCTGTTCGCGCAGCGGGTGCTCCTCCACCAAGAGGCTGAGTTCGCCGACGAGTTCGCGGTGGTGGCCGAGGGCGAGCTCCACGTCGAAGCACTCCTCCAGCAGGGTGAGCCGACGTTCCGCCCAGTAGGCCGCGACGGGTTCGAGCATCCGGCTGGCGAGTCCGGCCAGCGGCTCTCCCCGGAACAGCGCGAGAGCGGCCCGGTAGTCGTCGACCGCGCCCCTCGGATCGCCGGCCCGGGCCCGGAAGCGGCCGCGCTCCCTGAGCTGCTCGAAGAGCTGGGTGTCGACGGACCCGTCGGGCAGGCGCAGCAGGTAACCGCCTCGGACGGTCTCGATGAGGTCGGCCCGGGACCCGGCCTGGACGAGCGCCTTGCGCACGCGCCACACACACGTCTGTATCTGTTTGTCGGCGGTGACCGGCGGGGTGTCGCCCCACACCGCGTCGATGAGTCTGCCGACCGGCACGGCCTTGTTGACCTCGGTCAGCAGGACGGCCAGAACGGTGAGTTGACGGCTCTCGGGGAGGGAGACCTCCCGCTTCCCGAAACACACCCGCAACGGCCCCAGAACGCGGAAGAAGACCTCGTGGGCACTGTCGGACGACGATTCGACATACATGGGAATCCTCGGTTCGGGGTTGTCGGTGGCGGGACGGGGTGCCGTCCACGGCGTACCAGCTCCACGGACCTGTCTTGGTGCCTGCGTCCCGGCCGCGGCCCGTCGCGGCCGGGACGTCGATGCCGTTCGGACGCGGTGTCAGGCCTTCTCCGCGCCGTTCTCGGTCTTGAAGATCGACACGTACTTGAGAGGTGTCTCGGCGACGAAGTGGGTGTGCCGGGAGCCTGCGGCGGCGGCGAACACGTCGCCGGCGGTCATGGTGCGGCCCTGGTTGCTGAGGGTGCCCTCGATGACGTAGAGGAACTCGGGGTGGTCGTGCACGTGCGGGTCGGTGCGGTAGCCGGGCTCGGCCTCGACGATGGCGACGTGGTAGCCGTCCGCGCGTGCGGCGATCCTGGCCCGCGCCTTGCCCTGGGTGCCCCAGGGGATCCAGGGGAGCTGGTCGTCGCCGTCCACGCGGGCGATGTCCCAGCCTTCGAGTGAGGGTGAGGGTTCCATTGCGTTCTCCTGGCAGGGTGGCGCGGGTGCCCGCGGGGGATTCGGGCACCCGCGCCGGTCGAGGGGGGTGGGAACGTCAGGCGGTGGCCGCTGTGGCGCGGTCCTCGTCGGAGGCGGCCGCCGGCTCGGCCTCCGGGACGTCGTCGGGCCGCGGCCGGCGCGGGATGCCGAGAGCGCAGACCGCGCCGGCGAGCACGACGCCGACGCCCACCCATACGGCCGGGTGCATGCCGTCGACGAACTCCGCGGGCGAGGTGGTGCTGCCGTGGTTGGCGAAGACGGTGCTGAGCACGGCGATGCCGAGCGCGCCGCCCACCTCGCGGACGGTGGTGTTGGCGCCGGAGGCCTTGCCCGCGTGCTCCTGGCTGACCGAGCCGAGCACCACGGCGGCGGTGGGCGCGAAGACGAAGCCCATGCCGATGCCGGCGACGACCATCGGCGCGACCAGCGACCCGTAGGCGGTGTCGGTGTCGGCGACCAGGTTGATCCAGGCCAGGCCGATCCCCTGGAGGAAGAGGCCGAAGGCCATCAGCCGGCCGCCGCCGAGCTTGCTGGTCAGCACACCCGCGACAGGGGCGACGAACATCGGCATCAGCGTCCAGGCGAGGGTGCGCACGCCCGCCTCGAAGGGGGTGCGCGGCGGGGCGATCTGGAGGTACTGGGCGAGCAGGAAGAGCGAGCCGAAGACGCCGAAGTACATGCTGGCGGAGACGACGTTGGTGAGGGTGAAGGCGCGCACCCGGTAGAAGGACAGCGGCAGCATCGGCTGTGCGGCGCGGCGCTCCCAGAGCAGGAAGAGGACCAGCAGGACGGCTCCCGCGGCGAACGCGGCGAGCACGGAGCCGGAGGTCCAGCCGTCGTCGGAGGCGTGCACGATGCCCCAGACCACGGCGAACAGGGCGGCCGCGGCGAGCAGCATGCCCGGCAGGTCCAGGCCGACGCCCTCCAGCCGGCTCTCGCGCAGGACGAAGCGGATCAGCGGGACGGCCACGATGCCCACCGGCACATTGACCCAGAAGATCCACTTCCAGTCCAGGCCGTCCACCACGGCGCCGCCGACGACCGGTCCCATGGCCACGGCCAGGCCGCTGATGCCGGACCACAGGCCGAGGGCCAGGCCGCGCTTGTTGGCCGGGACGGCCTGCGAGAGCAGGGTCAGGGAGAGCGGCATCACGGCCGCTCCGCCGACGCCCTGGACGGCCCGGGCGGCGATCAGCTCGCCGCTGGTGGTGGCGAGGCCGCAGAAGACGGAGGCGACGGTGAACAGGGTGATGCCGAGGACGAAGACCCGGCGCCGGCCGAAGCGGTCACCGAGGGCGGCGGCGGTGAGCAGCAGGCAGGCGAAGCTGAGCACGTAGGCGTTGACGAACCACTGCAGGTCCTGGGTGGAGGCGTCGAGCTCTTCGGACAGGGTGTGCAGTGCGGTCGAGACGACCAGGTTGTCCAGCGCGACCATGAACATCGGGACGCTGGAGGCCACGATCGACAGCCACAGCGGCGCCGACCGGATATCGGGCTTGGGCATGGGGGGGTCTCCTCGGCGGTTCGCCAGGGGGCGAACGGGAACGGATGGGGGCGGTGGTGCGGGTGCTCAGGAACGGGCCTCGGCGGCCTGCTGCTCGGCGATGCGGCGCTTGGCGTCCGTCCAGGTGATCGGCAGCTCGCCGACCGGGACCTCCCAGAAGGTGAAGACCGACTGGCGCATGGTGGAGCGCAGGCCCTTCACGATCGTGTGGTGCGGCTCCGCCTTGGCGTAGGCGTAGAGCTGCTCCCGGGTCTCCCAGGCGGACAGGGTCCAGAAGGTGCGGCCCAGCGGGTCGGCGATCAGGGAGGCGCCGAGCGCGCCCGGCGCGGTGCGCACCTGCTTCCAGGCCGCGAGCGACCGGAGGAAGAATCTCGGTACGTCCTTGAGCGAACGCACCTCCAGTCGCGAGGCCATCACCAGCGCGGTGGTGACACCGGGCCCCGGCTTGTTCGGGGTGATCCAGCGGAGTGTGGGCATGACTGTGCCCTTCCTGGGAGGGGCCTTCCTGCGGAAGTCGCCTGCGGTCATAATGGATAGTGCCACTATGGATACTGCCGCTATCCACTATAGACAGTAGAGCTATCGAATGAACAGGAGGAGACGCAGCCGATGCGAATCTCCGAACTCAGCCGGAAGAGCGGCGTGTCCGTGACGACGATCAAGTTCTACATCCGGGAGGAGTTGCTGCCCCCGGGCCGGCACACCTCGCCCACCCAGGCCGAGTACGACGAGCACCACCTGCGCCGGCTCCGCCTGATCCGGGCGCTGATCGGGGTGCGCGGCCTGTCCGTGGAGGCCACCCGGCAGGTGCTGGGGGCCCTCTCGGAGGAGCAGTCCCACCCCCATCTCGTCCTCGGTCTGGCCCTCGGTGCGATCCGGCTGTCCGAGGAACCCCCCGAGGAGTCCGAGCTGCCGGCCGCGGTGGACGCGCTCATCAAGGAGCTGGGGTGGCAGGTCCACCAGGACGCGCCCGCCCGCGATCTGCTGGCCGAGACGCTGGCCAGCCTCCAGCAGTTCGGGGTGGCCCTGGACTGGCGTGTCCTGCTCCCCTACGCCCGGCTGGCCGAGGAGACCGCCCGGCTCGACCTCGACCAGCTGGAGGGGGTGACGGACCCGCTCGAACTGGCCGAGCGGGCCGTCGTCCTCACCACCCTGCTGGAGCCGGCCCTGATGGCGCTGCGCAGGCTCGCCCAGGAGCACGAGTCGGCGCAGCGCCACAAGGGGTGAGACGGCCGGGGCGCCGCGGCCGTCCGGCTCAGGCGTCCCGGCCGTCGAGCTCGGCCAGCAGCCGGCGGGCCGCCTCGGCGCCGGAGGAGAAGCCGGCCTCGTGGGAGCCGATCTGGTCCCAGCCGAGCTTGCGGGAGTGGAAGTAGGACCCGCAGAGCTTGACCCGGGTGCCCTCGTTGACGTCGTAGATGTCCTTCTGGAGTTCGCGGACCTGGTTGTCGATGATCGGGTGGGTGTAGGGGAAGCGGGCGATCACCGTCTCGGGGCGGATCTCGCGCGGGTAGTCGAGGGTGACGAAGTAGTCCTGCTCGGCGGTGAAGCCGTGCAGCTTGTTCATGTAGTACGCGACGTACGTGCGGGACGTGCCGTCCGCCGAGACCTTGCCGTAGTTCCACGCCTCCCAGCGGTCGCGGCCGGCGGGCATCACCGAGTCGTCGGTGTGCAGCACCACGTCGGAGGAGTTGTAGCGCACGGTGCCGAGGACGGTGCGCTGCCGCTCGGTGGGGTTGTCCAGCATGGCGAGGGCCTCGTCCGCATGGGCGCCGATGACGGCGTAGTCGAAGCGCTCGCTGCCGGCGGCGGTGGTCACGACGACCCCGTCCGCCTCCTGGCGCACGCCGGTGACCGGCTCGCCGGTGCGGATGTCGGGGCCGATGGCGGCGATCGCCTTGCGGACGTAGGAGATCGAGCCGCCGCCCACCGTGCGCCAGTCCACCCGGCGCCCGCCGAGGCCCCCCTCGTCGTGGCCCATGTAGAAGGCGATCACGGTGGAGGCGGGGATCTCCCAGATCAGCTCGGCGGGCACCGACCACACGGCGGAGCAGAGCAGGATGACGTAGGAGTGCCGGAACTCCTGGCTGTAGCCGCCGCGGTCCAGGTACTCGCCGAGCGGGATGTCGGTGCGGCGGCGCAGGAAGTCGCGGCGGCCCTCGGCGTGGAAGCGGCGGGCCTCGCGCCAGATCGTGAGGAACTCCGGGGAGTCGGCGTAGCGGGCCGTCACCTCCTCCTCGGCGAGGTCGAGTTCCTCGGTGCCGTACTCCAGGCCGGAGTCCAGGTCGAAGAAGTTGAAGCCGCCGAGGTGCTCCACCGCGTCCACGCCCAGCTCGTCGAAGAAGCCGTAGAGGTTGGGGTAGGCGGGGCGGTTGAAGACGACGAAGGCGGTGTCGATGCCGAGGACGCGGCCGTCGTCCTCGATCTCGACGGTGTTCGCGTGCCCGCCGAGCCGGTCCTCCCGCTCGAAGAGGGTGATCCGGGCGCGGTCGCGCAGGTGGTAGGCGGCGGAGATGCCGGAGACGCCCGCTCCGATGACGGCGACGCGGGGAGTGTGCTCGGGTGCCATGGTGGTCCTCACTTGTGAAACGGACGAGTGGTCAGGCGGCGGACGCCTCGCCGGGGTCGGCGAGGTCGGCCAGGTCGATGCGGTGCAGATGGGCCGGGCTGCCGTGCTCGGCGGCGACGGCGAGCACGTATCCCGGGGCGGGACGCAGCAGCCGGAACCACCAGGCGTCGGCCGGCCCGGACGGCCGGCGGGGGTCCCGCACGGCGATCGGCCCGGTGGGCGGGGTGGTGAAGGAGAAGCCGGACAGGTCCCGGGTGACCCCGGTGCCGAGCGCCTTGAGGTACGCCTCCTTGAGCACCCACAGTTCGCTGAACCGGTCGGCGCGGGCGGCGGGCGGCAGTGCGGCCAGTTCGGCGCGCTCGGCCTCCGCCAGGCGCGGCACGAGGTGGGTGAGCGCGTCCGGCGAGGCCGGGGCGCGCTCGACGTCCACCCCGCAGGTCCCCCGGGTGACCAGGCAGGCGATCAGCCCTTCGGTGTGCGAGAGATTGAACCGCAGCCCCTCGCAGGACGGTTCGGGCTCGGGCCGGCCCCAGGGGCCGGGCCGGAAGCGCCAGGTGTGCACCGGCCGCCCGCTGCGCGCGCTGAGCGCGTAGCGGGCCAGCGTCCTGGCGCCCAGGAAGCGGCGGCGCGCTCCCTGGCCGCGCAGGCGCCGCAGCCGGGCGCGTTCCTCCTCGGTGAGCAGCCGTGCCCCGCCGAACGCGCCGGCGAAGGTGTCCACCGCCCGCTCGGGCAGCAGCCAGAGGTCGGCCGGGTCGGGGTTCATCGCCGGCGCCCTCCGATCGCCCGCGGGCGGCGGACGGCTCGCCCGGCCCCGCACAAGGCCGGGCGAGCCGGCGTCCGCCGGTGGTACGGGCCGCGGGTGCACACCCGAAGCGGCCCGTCGAGGTGCCCGCGCCGGACGCCCGGGCCGCACCCCGGGGAATGCGTCCGGGGCGCGGGCCCGGCGGCGCTGCGGGCGAGGGCCTGCGGTTCGCGGCTCACGCCGGTGTCCTCCTCCGGGTCGGTGGCGCGGGTCAGGAGCGGACCGCGTCCTGGTCCAGGACGCGCTCGGCGAGCGGGAACTGCCAGTGCGAGAACAGCCGCTCCTCGTGGTGGAAGTGGCGCAGCACCCGCATCACCTCGTCCACCACGGCCTGGTCGGTGACGGCCTCGTGGGGCCGCAGGTGCCGGCGCAGTCGCTCCAGCTGGAGCAGCAGCACGGCCGCGCTGGGCAGCGGCTCCTCCAGGGCCTCGTGGGAGTGGACGAAGGTGAGCACGCACGCGGCGGCGGCGTGCACCAGGCAGTACTCCTTGGCCAGGTCGAACAGTTCGGCGGACTGGCCGTAGGCCCGGCCGAGTTCGGCGCGCAGCTTCTCGCAGCGCTCGGCGAGCGGGGCGGCGGTGCCGATCAGCTCCTCGGCGGTGTCGGCGGCCCGCACCAGCCAGTCGCGCTGGTCGTCCTCCTTGGCGTCGTGGGCGAGTGCGCGCAGCCGGGCGATGCCGTCCGGCGCGGCCAGCACGGTGTCGTCGCGGCCGCGGCTGAACAGCTCCTGCCGCCAGGGCTCGTAGGGCGGCATGGACCGCTCGATGCCGTACAGCACGGCGGCGTTCTCCACCGCCTCGGCGCGCAGCTTCTCGTCGGCGCTCTGCGCGGTGGCGAGCAGGGGCTGCAGCTGGTGGCCGAGGTTGCGCAGGTTGACGACGGTGTTGCCGTCGGCGAAGTTGGCCACCAGCAGGTCGCGGAGCATCTTCTGGAAGACGCCGTAGTGCGGGTGGGCGCGCAGGAAGAAGCGGGCGCCGAGCACCACGGCCAGCTGGGACATGGTGCGCTCCAGCAGGGTGGGCACGAAGTACTTCACCACCGAGGAGGAGACGCTGACCTGCTGCGGCGTCACCTGGAGGCCGCGCACCGCGCCGAGGCTGACCGCGTCGGCCACCAGCAGGTCGGCGAAGACCTCGGTGAGCTGGCGGCGGCTGTAGGGGATGTCGCTGACGGCCTGGCCGAGGATGATCCGGCCCTCGGTGAAGTCGAGGGTGAGCCGCAGGCCGGTGTCCACCGCGGACAGCGCGATGGAGCTGATCTGCGCCCGGGCGGTCTGGGTGGCCTTCAGGGCGGTCTCCAGGCCCTGGCCCTCGATGCCGAGCCGGGCCTCCTCGGGTACGAAGACGCCCTCCACGCGCAGGCCGCTGATGTCCATGGCGCGCAGGCCGTGCAGCCGCTCGCCGGGCAGTTCCTGGACGCTGCCGACCGGGGCGGTGCGCTTGTCCAGAACGAAGACCGAGAAGCCGCCGGTGCCGCCGCGCTCGCTGGTGCGGGCGAAGACCACCATGCCGTCCGACCAGGTGGCGTTGCCGATCAGCCACTTCTCGCCGGTGAGCAGGTAGCCGCCGTCCACCTTGGTGGCGGTCATGGCGTTGGCCAGCAGGTCGCTGCCGTAGGCGCGCTCGGACAGGCCCCAGGAGAGCCGGTGGCCGTGCTTGACGGCCTCGACGATGCGGCGCTTCTGCTCGTCGGTGCCGGCGATCCACACCGGCATGAAGGCCAGGTTGGTGATGATCAGCGCGGTGGCGGTGGCCGGGTCGCGCCGGGCGACCAGCCGGACCAGGTTGAACTCGGCCTCCACGTCGCCCGCGCGGCCGCCCTGCTCGCCGGGCAGCGCGTACTCGGGCACGCCCCAGCCGCGCAGCATCTGGACGAACTCGTACGGGTAGGACTCCCGCTCGTCCAGCTCCATGATCCGGGTGTAGGGCATCCGGGCGGCCCCGTCGTGCGGGCAGCCGAGGAACTCCTCCAGCCGGACGGCCAGTTCGGTCAGATCGGACTTGGGCATCAGCGGCCTCCTGGAGCGTCGCCGAGGCGGACGGGGGTGGCGGACGGTTCGAGGGACAGCGCGGACTCCGGCATGCCCCAGCCGCGCAGGACCCGCACGAGGTCGTAGGCGGGGGTCTCCCGCCCGTCCGTCCCGGTGACGCGGGCGTACGGCGCCGGACCGGCGGGCTCGGGCGGGCAGCCGAGGAACTCCTCGAACCGGGCGACCAGGGCGGTCAGGTCAGGCTTGCGCATCAGCGGCCTCCGGGAGCGTCGCGGCGAGGCGGACGGGGGTGGCGGTGAAGAGCGACTGCTGCTCGGACAGCGCGGTGAGGACGTCGAGGGCGGGCAGCAGGTGCGGCCCGTACCGGCGCGGGTCGGCGCCCTCTGCGCGGGCCAGCAGATAGGCGAGGGCGGCGCGCAGCCAGCCGGTGGAGCCGGCCTCGGCGCCGTACAGCGGGCGGTCGCGGTTGGCCCACCACAGGTGGACGCAGGCGGCGCCGCCGTGCAGCCAGGCGTAGCGCTCGGCGAGGTCGGCGAGGGCGTTGGGGTCGGCGCCGGGGCGCCGGGCCGCCTCGGCCTGCGGCAGCAGTGCGGTGACGGCCTCGGCGAGGCGGGCGAGCAGGCCCGCGGTGTCCTCGTCCAGGGCCGTGCGGGCGGCCTCGCTCACGGCGGGCAGGCCGCCGAGGACCGGGTCCACGCCGCGGGCGATGAGGTCGAGGCGGGCGGGTTCGTAGGGCGGCAGCTCGGCGTCCAGGGCGAAGATCCGGCGCACCGTCCCGGGGTCGGGGGTGTCGGTGGTGGCGAGCAGGGTGGGCAGCTGGCCGCTGTAGGAGCGCAGGTTGGCGTAGGGGCTGGCGTCGATGACGCGGACGACGGCCGAGTCGCGCTGCAACTTCTGGAACACGCCGTCCCCGGGGGTCTTCTCGCGCAGCACCGAGCGGGTGGCCAGGACGGTGCCGCAGTGCCGCAGCAGGTCCTCGGTGGCCTCGGCGACCAGGTGCTTGACGGCCGGGCCCCAGACGCTGAACGCCTCCGGCGCCACGTGCACGCCGCGGGCGGCGGCCAGCGCCACCGCGTCCGCCGCCAGCAGCGCGGCGGACGCGGTCGCCAGCTCGCGGGCCGCGTACGGCGTCGCGGCCAGCGTCGTACGGCCGAAGCGGCGCTCGGCGGCGAAGCCGAGGGCGAGCCGCAGGGCGGTGTCGGCGATGCCGAGCGAACCCGCCACGCTCATCAGCCGGACCGCCTGCTGCGCCCGGATGGCGACCTCCAGGCCCTCGCCCTCCTTGCCGACCTGCGCGTCCCACGGCACCGGGAGGGCGTCGAAGCGGAGGGTGGCCAGGTCGATGCCGCGCATGCCAATGATCGGCGGGGCGGGCAGCCGGACCAGGTCGTCCTCGTCGAGGGAACCGTCGGTCAGGTCCAGCAGGAAGGAGGTGAAGGCGCCGGGCCCGCGGGGGCCGGTGCGGGCGACGACGTAGACGGCCTGGGCCCGCAGGCCGTTGCCGACCAGCCACTTCTCGCCGTGCAGCAGGCCCGCCCCGTCGAGCCGCACCTGTCCGGCGAGCAGATCGCTGCCGTGGTCCGCCTCGGTGAGGGCGAAGGCGACGGCGCCGCCGTCCCGCAGGATGCGCGCCACCCGCTCCTGCTGCGCGGTGGTGCCGTGCAGTTGCAGACAGGTGGCGGCGATGATGCTGAACATGGTGCCGGGCATGATCCGGACGTCCCGGCGGGCCGCCGCCCGGACCAGGGTGAGGCTGCGGTCGAAGGACTCGAAGGCCCCGCCCCACTGCTGCGGCAGGTAGTTGAGGTGGAAACCGGTCTCCCGCAGCACCTCGTACAGGTGTTCCGGCGCGTCGTTCGCCTCGTCATGGGCCACGGCGGCGGCGTAGCCGGAAGGGTTGGCGGGGTCGGCGGGGTCGCCGAGCAGTTCCTCCAGCTTCTCGGGGGTCAGTGCGGCGCTCATCGGGCGCCCGCCGTGGGTGCGGCGTCGGTGGGGGTCTCCAGCGGGACGGGCCGGTAGTCGGCGGCGCCGGCCGGGATGTGCACGCCGGCCAGGCGCAGTTGCGCCAGCCGGGTGTGGAAGGCGGCGCCGCGCATCAGGTGGTGGGCGACGTCCGCGACCCGTCGGTTGCTGGGGTTCTTCAGATAGCTGCCGGTGGCCCAGTCGTTGAAGGAGCCCATGGCCGGCCCGCACCAGATCTGGTAGTCCTGCGCACGGTCGTCCTGGCCGGTCACCGCCCAGCGCGAGGCCATGCCGAGGTACCAGCGGAAGACCAGGGCCATCCGGCGCTTGGGGCTGCCCTCGGCGCGGGTGAGCTGTTCGGGGTCGCGACGCTGGAAGTAGGCGACGCAGTCCTGCCAGACCTCCTCCAGGGGGCGGCGGAAGATCTGCTGCTCAAGCCGGGCGCGCTCCTCCGCCGGCAGCGCCTCAAGGCCGTCGTGGGCCTGGTAGAGCTGGTAGAGGCGGCGGGCGCGCATCGGGAAGAGGGTGCCCTTCTTGAGCACCTGGAGGTCGACGCCCATCTCGAACATGTCGGCGGCCGGGGCCATCTCGCAGTCGGCGATGCCGGCCTCGGCGAGCATCGCCTTGGCGACGGGCGAGGCGCCCGACTCCAGACAGGACTGGTTGACCGAGCCGGTCACCACGTAGGCCGCGCCCATCGAGAAGGCCGCGGCGACCGCGACCGGGGTGCCGAGGCCGCCGGCCGCGCCGACCCGGACCGGCACCGGATAGCGGTGCTCGCGCTGCACGTGGTCGCGCAGCCGCAGGATGGTCGGAAGCAGCGCGGGCAGCGGGCGGCGGTCGGTGTGGCCGCCCGAGTCGGCCTCCACCGTGATGTCGTCGGCCAGCGGTACGTGGTGGGCGAGGGACGCCTGCTCGGCGGTGATCAGGCCCTGCTCCAGCAGGGCGCTGACGGTGGCGGAGGGAGCCGGCCGCATGAAGCGCTCGGCGGTCTCCGGACGGGAGATCTTGGCGATCAGCCGGTTGTCGGAGACGATCCGCCCGTCCGCGTCGCGGCGCAGCCCGGCCAGGCGGTAGCGCACCACGTGCGGGGTGAGGCCCATGTAGGCCGACGCCTCTACGCAGCGCACGCCGTGCCGCAGGAACAGCTCCACGGCCTCGCGTTCCAGCCGGTCCTCGCTGGGGCTGTGGATCAGGTTGACGGCGTACGGCAGGCCGGGGATCTCGGCGGCGAACCGCAGCAGCGCCTTCTCGATGGTCTCGGGCAGCAGTCCGGCGGCGCCGAAGGATGCCAGGAAGCCCTCCCGGGCCAGGGCGATCACCATGTCGGCGGAGGCGATGCCGCCCGCCATGGCGCCGGCCATGTAGGGCTGGCGCACGCCGTGGGCGGCGGTGAAGGCGGCAGAGCCGAGCCGGTGGGGCGGCAGCGGGGCGGCGGCGGCCAGCAGTTGCGGGCCCTGGCCGGCGGGGGCGGCGGTGCCGCCGGAGACGGCGCCGGGCCCCTGCGGGGTGGCGACGATGAAGCAGGGGGCGTCCAGGTCGGCGAGGACCTGGTACACGCCGGCCGGGTCCGTGCTGGGGTAGCCGTCGCCGTACCAGCGCAGCGGGGTCTGGGGGTGCGTGGTGGACATGGGAAGCGCAGCTCCTCGGCTGTCAGGCGTGGTCGGGGGCGGAGCGGACCTCGATGGCCGCGTCGGTCAGCTCGTAGATGCGCAGACCCGGCTTCCAGAGGTCGGCGTCGGCGATCAGCAGCAGCCGGTCCGCTTCGCGCCGCACCTCCTTGATGTGCACGTCGAAGCGGAGTTCGCCGTCGCCGCGCAGGATCTGGCCGCGGTACTTCCAGCTCATCTCCACGTCGGTGGCCATCGCGAAGCGCGGGTTCTCGATGCCCTCGGCCAGGCCCTGTTCCAGCACGAACAGCCGCATGGCCTGGAGCACGGCCTCCACGCCGAGCGAGCCGGGCATCACCGGGTCACGGTGGAAGTGGCAGTCGAAGTACCACTCGTCGTCGCGCACCTTGCGCAGGCCGTGCAGGTAGCCCGCGCCGTGCCGGCCGCCGTCGGTGACCAGGTCGACGTGGTCCACCAGGTGGAAGTGGCCGCCGGGCAGGTGCAGGTGCCCGCCTGCCGGGTCGGTGAACGCGGGGGCGTCGGCGGGCAGTTCGATACGGCGCACCCGGTCGGCGGCGATCTGCTCCTGCTCGATCCAGGGCGCGACGTAGCTGCCGTTGTCCAGGCCGACCTGGTTGGCGAGGGCGGCCTCGCTGAAGTAGCCGAACAGGGACTCGCCGGTGTAGAAGACCTCGCCGTCGGCGGAGAGTTCGTAGGAGAAGTTCTGCAGGACGGCGCCGGAGACCGCGCTGGTCATCAGCAGCTTGGAGTGGTGGCGGATGGTCTTGCCCCGCAGGTCGATGTCCTTGACCAGGGTGGCGCGGCCGTCCAGGTTGCGGATGGAGAACTGCTGCTGCGGGTCCTTGAGGGTGGCGCCGAGGTAGTAGCCGAGGAAGATGGCCGCCTGCAGCGAGGTCTCCATGTACACGCAGTTGGGCATGTGCGGGTAGGAGTTCTGCCGGTAGTACCAGGCGTCCTCGGGCGAGTCGTACTCGGTGACCATCTCGGAGCCGGGGCCCAGGTCGCCGCGGGTGCCCTTGAGGGACATCACGCGGTCCACGAACTGGAAGTCGCCGTTGGGGATGTAGGGCGCGCGGCTGCTGCGGTAGACCTCGAACTCCGGGCCCATCGCCATGTCCAGCAGGCCCTTGGCGGCGTGCGCCAGGTGCAGTTCGTTGATCATCGCCGGTTCGCCGCTGCGGTTGCGCCGGCCCAGGAAGGCGGGCACTCCCCCGGCCTCCGGGCGGTAGGGCGTGCCGTCCTTCTCACGGACCTGGAGGCCGAGGTTGCGCATCTTGATGACCGGCTTGTCGCCCAGGTAGACCAGGATGTCCGCCATCACGGTCGGCCGCGGCAGCAGCGTGATCTCCATGATCTCGACCTCGTAGCGGATCTCCGAGTGCTCCGGGGTCACCTGGCCGCGCACCTGGACGTCGATCCGCTCGTCGGTGACGGTCTGGAAGCGGGCGTCCGGCAGGGTGAGGTGCATGCCGAGGTACAGCAGGTAGGTCTGGAGCAGCTGCACCGCGCCCTCGGCGACCAGGGAGCCGGCCAGCACCGGGTCGTCGGGAAAGTGGCAGGTGAAGTACCAGGCGTCGGGCTCCAGGCGCTTGACGGCGGTGAGCTTGCCGAGGCCGCGCGGGCCGCCGAGGCGGTCCACCGTCACCTCGTCCACCATCCGCAGCATCGCGTCCGGCAGCCGCAGCCCCGGGTTGAGGCCCTCGTCCTGGGCGTGCTCGGGTCCGAACACCTCCCCGTACCGGCCCTGCGCGAGCAGTTCCAGGTCGGCGCCGGTGAGCAGCGTCTTGTCCGTACGGGCGAGCGGCTTGAAGTAGCCCTGGGTGAGGGCAGCGCGCTCGGCGCGCTCCCGGTCGGTGATGACCACGCCGAGCGGGGTGGCCAGCTCCTCCTTGCTGAAGAACCCGGCGCAGGCGTCGCGCAGTTCGAGGATCAGCTCGCCGTCGGCGTAGCAGTTGTAGCTGAAGAAGAAGAGCGTGGTGTCGCCGTTGTGCACGAACCGGTCGATGGAGATGTCGTAGCGCAGCGTCTGGCCGGCCCGGGGCAGTCCGCCGCGGAAGATGAGGGAGCTGTCCAGCAGGCGGTAGACCCGCTCGCCCTTGTTGCGGAAGTCGATGCCGAGGTAGCTGACCAGCAGCAGGTCGCACTGGCCGGCCTCGACGGTGACGGCGGGCGGAGCGCCCTCGTCCACCAGGTACCAGGCGTCCTTCGGGATGTCGTACTCGGTGGTGATGGTGGCGGGGCCGAACGTGCCGGTCGTCGCGTCCAGCTTCGTCACCCGGGTGACGAAGTGGTACGGCGGTGCGGGCAGGCGCACCCGCTTGGCGTAGGAGTCGATGGGCGCGAACTGCTCGCCGAACACCTTGGCCACGGAGCCGGTGGCGAACTCCAGCAGGGCGTCCTGGTCCCAGATCACCCCTTCCAGCGGGGCGTTGCCCGACGTGCCGGGTCCCTCGGGCGCGGCGGGCGCGGCCGGGGTGGGCGCGGCGGCCGGGGCGGCCTGGGCCGGCGCGGCGGGCGGGAGGGCCGGGGCGGGTCCGGCGGCCGTGGCCGCGGGGGGCCGCGGTGCGGACCCGCCGTGCGGCGGGAGGGCCGGAGCGGCGGTGCTCCGCGCGGGGGCCCGGCCGCCGTCGAGCAGCGCCTCGGCGCGGTTGAGGGTGGCGTTCTGCAGGACGCGCTGGGTCTCCATCACCACGGAGTGGGTGGCGACCATCTGGCGGCGCAGCTCGCGGACCAGGTCGGCGGCGAGCGCGCCGGTACCGGCCGGGTCGGCGGGCGCGGCGGCGCCGTTCGGGAGCGCCGGCGCGGCGGCGCCGTTCGCGGGGGCGGCCGGGCCGGACGCCGCGGCGGGCTGGTCGGTCGGAGCGGGGGCCGCGGGGGCGGGCTGTGCCGGGCTCGCCGGCGCCCACGGCAGGAAGGCGATCGGGTCGCCGTCGAAGACGATGGCCTCGGGGTCCGCGACGGTCGGGTCGGCGGGCATGAGATCGGGTTCCTCCGGTGCGGTGGACGGGACGGGGGCGGAGGCAGGGGGCGGCGCGGAAGCGGCGGCGGGCGCGGCGGGCGGCTCGGCCCCGGTGAGGGGTCCGGGCGCGGCGGCGGTCTCGGACCGGGCGAGGGCCTCGGCCGCGGTCCGCGGCTCCGGGGCGGTGCGCGGGGCTGCGACGGAGCTGGCGACCGGCCGGCGGTCGGTCACCGCGGCGGTCGCCGGGGTGGCGGTGCGCACTCCCTGGGCGATCCGCTCCGGGACCGGGTCGCCGCCGCCCACCCGGAACCGGGCGGTGCGCCGGGCCGGGACGGCTGCCGCGGCCTCCTGCGGTGAGCCGAGCAGCGCGGTGAGGTCCACCGGCAGGCCGTGCCCGACCAGCCGGGCGGCCAGCTGGGCGATCGACTTGGTGGCCGGCACGCCGCGCCGGTCCACGCAGGCCGCGACGTGCGGCTGCTCGCCGAGGGTGTCGCGCACCCAGCGCGAGCAGGTGGCGCCGGGGCCGACCTCGATGAAGTAGCGGTAGCCCCGCTCGTAGGCGGTGCGGACCAGGCGCGGGAAGTCGATCGGGGAGCGCAGGGTGTGCGCGATGCGCCGCGCGATGCGCTCCCGGTCCAGTCCGGGCAGCTCCTGGTAGTCGTAGGCGGACAACAGTTCCAGGCCGTCGAGCGAGCCGGTCGGGTAGTCGTTCAGCCCGGCCAGGCCGTCGAGTTCGGCGTCCACCACCGGGCAGTGCATCACCACGCTGACCGGTGAGCGGGCCGCCGGGCAGCCCAGTTCCTCGATCAGCGCGCGGCACTCGGTGGGATCGCCCGCGATGACCAGCTCGCCGGGCGTGTTGACATGGGTGAGGTACACCCGGTCGTAGCGCTCGATCGCGGCCTGCGCGGTCCGCTCGTCGGTGAGCAGGACGTGCGAGGCCCACAGGTCCTTGTCGGAGGTGTCGGCCGGGATGTCCCGCCACAGCTCGCGCACGGTGCGCCGGGCGCCGACGAGGCGGTCCCGGAAGATCGGCGTGTCGCTGATCAGGTCGTCGCGGCGGCCCTCGGCACTCCAGCCGCCGGTGGCGAAGAGCATGCTGGACTCGCCCAGGCTGTAGCCGAAGCCGCCGTGCGCGGTGACGCCCAGGACCCGGCGCACCAGGTGGGTGTAGAGGATGGCGAAGCTGGTGCCAGTGGCCAGCATGAACGGCACGTCGTCGCCGAGGGCGGACTCCAGCTCCATCAGCTCCCTGCGGCCCGGCGTCACACAGGTGCGCGGGTAGAGCAGGGCGGAGCGCAGCTGCCGGGCGGGCTCCTCGGCCTGTGCCTCGAAGTGCTCCAGCAGGCCCGGGAAGGCGCGGAACAGGTCCTGGCCGAGGCCCGGGTAGGAGTTGAACGCGCCGGGGTAGACCAGCGCGACCTTGCCCTCGGGGCCGATCGGGCGGGCGGTGAAGAAGGAGCCCGCCGGGGTGGCCCACTCGCCGCCGGCGGCGTGCGCGCCGGGGATGTCCCGGGCGGCCAGCTCCAGTTGCCGGCCCAGCTCGGCCGGGTCCCGGCCGACGAGGACCGCGCGCAGCGGCGCGCCGGGCAGTTCCCGGGCGGCCGCGCGGGCCAGCACCCACGGGTCGGCGCCGTCGTCCAGCAGGCCGCGGTGGCGTTCGACGGAGGCCAGCAGCCCGTCCAGGTCCGGGGCGGAGAGGGCCAGCAGGACCGGGCCGCGGGCCCGCTGCCAGTCCCCGTCCACCACGCGCCCGCGGGTGCCGTCGGCGGACAGCACCAGATGGGCGCAGCCGCCCTGCGCGCCCACCATGCTGACGGCGGCGTACCGCCGCGCCCGCCGCGAGTCGCGCAGCCAGGGCCGCGACTTGTCCGGCACGTACAGCGCGGAGTCGGCGAAGCCGGCCGTGAACTCGGGGGCGGGCCGCTGCCATCCGGTGGTGCCGGGCAGGTAGCCGCCGTGCAGGCAGAGCACGGTGCGGATCAGCCCGGCCATCCCGGAGGCGCAGCCGGCGTCCCCCAGCTGCGCCTTGGCGCTGCCGAGCGCGACGACCCGGGTGGGGTCGGCGGGGCCGTCCTCGGCCGGGGCCGCGGTGTCCGCGCGGTACACACGGGCCAGGGCGGTGAGTTCGGCCCGGTCCTCGTCGGCGGTGCCCGCCGCGTGGGCCTCGACGTAGCCGACCTCGGCGGCGGAGATCCCCGCGGCGGTCAGGGCGGCCTCGGCGGTGGCGGCCAGCGTGTCGGCGTCCGTCCGGGGCGCCGCACCGTCGTGGGCCTGGGCCGCGCCGACGGCCAGGGCGTCCAGCCGGGCGTAGACCCGGCGGCCGGCCGCCTCCCCGCTGCGGGTGACGACGACCGCGCCGGCGCCCTCGCCGATCCGCACCCCGCGGGCGCCCTCGGCGAAGGTGAGGCCCGCCTCGGAGACCGCGTCGGGGTGCAGCAGCAGGTGCTCCGCGGAGCCGGTGAGGTCGACGGCGCCGATCAGCACCGCCTCGATCCCCGGGTCCATCAGCAGCAGCCGGGCGGCCTCCAGCGCCTCCGCCGTCCCCGAGCCCTCCGCCGAGACGGTGAAGGAGGGGCCGGTGAGGTTCCACAGCGAGGAGATGCGGCTGGCCATCACGTTGCCGATGTAACTGAGCACCTCGTTGGCCACGATCGGGGGCACCACCGCGTCCCGGCCGACCGCCGCGATCGCGGCGAGCTGCTCCTCGGTCAGCTCCACTCCGGCGGCCTCGAACTGCTCGCGCAGGAAGCCCGACAGCGTGTACCGGGTGAGCCGGGCGTGCGTGTACGGCTCCAGCTCCATCGCCACCACCACCGCGATCCGCCGCGGCTCGGGCGCGCTCGCGCCCTTGGGGACGGCCCGGCTGTAGCCGGCGTCGCGCAGCGCCTCGTCGGCGACCTTGGTGGCCAGCGCGTGCTGGAGGTTGTAGGTGCGCAGGTCGGCGGGCGGGATCTTGTGGTCGACGGGATCGATGTCGACGCCGTCGACGTAGGCGCCGTGCGGCGCGGAGTCGCCCGCGAGACCGGCCCGGTCCAGGGTGCCGCCGTGGGTCTGCTCCAGACCGCGCCAGCGCCGCTCGGGCAGCGGGCCGAACGCGTCGGCGCCCGAGTGGACGGCCTGTTCCAGGGCGTCCACGCCGTCGAGCGGGCCGAAGTGCGCGCCCAGGCCGACGATGTCCAGCGCGGGCGGCTCGGCGGAGGTCTCCTCGAGGGGTTCCCACAGTTCCGCGGCCTCGGGCGCGGAGAGCACGACGTGCGCGTTGGTGCCGCCGAAGCCGAAGGCGGAGACGGCCGCCCGCAGCGGCCCCACTCCCTCCGGCCACGGCCGGCCCTCGCGGACCAGCACCTCCTCCCCCACGCGTCCGTCGGACGAGCGCACCGGCTGTCCTACGCCGATGGTGGGCGGGATGTGGCCGTCGTCCATGGCCAGGATGACCTTGAGCATGCTGCTCAGTCCGGCGACGGTGAGCAGGTGCCCGATGTTGCCCTTGACCGAGCCGATCAGCGGCACCTTGCCGTGCCGGCCGAAGAAGTCGGCCACGGACTCCGCCTCGGTGGCGTCGCCCAGCGGGGTGCCGGTGGCGTGGCACTCCAGGTAGTCGATGGTGGCCGGATCCACGCCGGCCTCGGCGTAGGCGAGTTCGTAGGAGGTCAGCTGGCCGCCGCCCTGCGGGACGAGCAGATGGCGTCCGCTGCCGTCGTTGCTCAGGCCGATGCCGTCGATGACGGCGTGGATGCGGTCGCCGTCGCGCAGGGCGTCGGCGAGCCGCTTCACGGCGACCATTCCGGCACCCTGGCCGGTGAGGATGCCCTCGGACCGGTTGTCGAAGGGCTGGCTGAAGCCGCTCTCCGGGTAGGCGTGCAGATCGCTGAAGGAGAGGTGGATGAGGGTGGGGTCGGGAGCGCAGACGCCGCCGGCCAGCACCAGGTCCACCTGTCCGGCGGCCAGGTGGGCGCAGGCCAGCTTGAGCGCGTAGAGCGCGGAGGAGCAGGCCGCGTCCAGGGCGTAGCGCGGGCCGCCGAGGCCGAGCGCGGCGGCGGTGACGGCCGCCGGGGAGCCGCTGACCCGCAGGTTCTCGCCGCGCAGCAGCTCTGCGTCGACCAGCGGGACGCCCTCGGGGAGTGCGGCCAGCTCGGGCAGCCCGGCCCGGCGCAGTCCCTCCAGCACCGCCTCGCGGGCCAGCGGAACGCTGATCCGGGCCGAGGTGGGGGTGGGGAAGGAGTAGTTGCCGAGGATGAGCGCCGTGCGCTCGAGGGTCTCGGGCCGGGCCTCGTAGCCGCTGTCGCGCAGCGCCTCGCGGGCGGTGTACAGCGACCAGTGGAAGATCCGGTCGAGGGGGGCGAGCTGCTCGGCGTCGAGGCGGTAGCCGGTGGGGTCGAACTCGAAGTCGGTGATGAAGCCGCCACGGCGGCAGTAGATGCGGTGCTGCGGGTCGAGGTCGGCGTCCTGGGGCGTTGCGCCGAAGATCTCGTCTCCGCCCTCCCGGCGGGCGTCCGCCCCGCTGCGCAGGTTCTCCCAGAACTCGGCGGGGGTGCGGGCGCCCGGGAAGAGACAGGACAGGCCGACGATGGCGTACTTGCTCATCAGAGCGAGGTCCCTCCGTAGGTCGGTCGGCCCGGCCGGCGTGCGCGTAGGCGCCGGCCGGGCCGACCGGTCAGGTCGTCAGTCGGATACGGACGGGCGGTCAGCCGCTGACGAACTTGGCCGTGAGCTGGGGCGCGGAGATGACGGACACGTCGTGCAGGCGCGTGAGCACCCGTCCGTCGGGGGCACAGGCCGTGACGGTGAGCCGGGCCTCGGCGCCCGCACCGGCGGTGCCGGGCTCCACCAGGACGACGAAGGGCTCGCCGTCGGGCAGCGGGTGGTGCAGCTCGGCGTGGCCGACGGCCAGCGGGAGTCCGGCGGTGCCCCGGAAGAGCCGCACCCACACCAGGGCGGCCTGCAGCAGCAGGTCGGCGGTGCCGGGGGCGTAGTGCGCGCCGGCGAAGGCGCCGCCCTCGGTGCGGTGCTCGGCGAGCGCGCACTCCAGGACGAGCCGGGACTCCTCCTCGGCGAGCACCCGCCGCACGCCGCGCAGCGCGGGGCCGTGGAAGAGGGTGCCGTCGGTGTAGAGGCCGTCGGCGGGCCGGCCGCCGCCGAGGGCGGGCAGTCCGGCGACGGACGCCTGCGGCGCGGCCGGCGCGGCGTCCAGCACGGCGGCGTAGTGCGGGCGCACCGCGCCGTCCTGGTTCACCGAGCGGATGGCCGCCTGCACGGTGCCGGGGGCCTCGGGCAGCGGGGTGATGACGAGGCGGGCGTTCTCGGGCTGGGTGCCGTCGAAGACGATGCCCTTCTGCACGGAGAAGTCCCGTACCTGGCGGACCTCGCCGCCGGTGGCACGCTCCACCGCGCCGATCGCCCAGCCGAGGGCCGCGGCCGCCGGGAGCACCGGGGCGTCGCCGATGACGTGGTCGGCCACGAGCGGGTCGCGGTCCAGGCCGGCGATCCGCCGTTCGACGGTGACGGTGGCCGACGGGGCGGCCGGGACGCGCTCGGAGAGCGGGGTGGTCGGGCCGAGCACGGTCACCGCGTCGTCCGCGCGCTCGGCGGCGAACTGGTCGGCGAACATCTCGGCGCCGGTGTCCTGCGGGATGAGGACGATGCCGCGCTCCCGGAAGACGGCCTTGATCTCCGGCGACACCATGCCGCTGTCCCAGGCGCCCCAGTTGAGCGAGGTGACCCGGGCGGCGGGGTGGCGCCGCTTCCAGGAGGACGCCCAGGCGTTGAGCGTCTCGTTGGCCATGGCGTAGTCGGACTGGCCGCGGTTGCCGAAGAAGCCGGCGACCGAGGAGAAGAGCACCACGTGCCGCAGCGCGTCCGCGTCCAGGGCGGCCGTCACGGCGCGCAGGCCCGCCAGCTTGGGGGCGAAGACCCGCTCGATCTCGGAGGCCTTCTTCTGCGCGATCAGCTGGTCGGCGAGGACCCCGGCGCCGTGCACGAGGCCGGTGATCCGGCTCCGGTACGGGGCGAGGGCGGCGGCGGTGGCCTCCGGGTCGGTGATGTCCACCGCCAGGTACTCGGCCCGGCTGCCCGCGGCGCGCAGCGCCTCCAGGGTGGCCCGCACCTCGCGGCCGCCGACGACGGCCCGGTAGGCCTGTTCGACGCGCTTCGGGGTGGGCTTCTCGCCGGCGCGCTTGAGGTCGGCGGCGGCCGCGGCCTTGAGCGCGGCGGCCTCCGTCACCCCGCGGGCCCACTCGGGCTCCTCCTCCAGCGGGGTCCGGCCCAGCAGGAGCAGGCCCGGCCGGTGTCGGCGCGCCAGCTCCGTCACGCAGGTCGCGGTGATGCCGCGCCCGCCTCCGGTGACGACCAGCAGGTCCTCGCTGCCCAGCGGCTGCGGCCGCGCGCCGGTGGGCTGCGCGGGCTGTTCGCCGAGGGTGAGGGTGACGCGGCGGGCGCCGTCGTGGCCGACCTGGACGGGGTCGGTGGCCGCGTCGTACACCTCGCCGAGGACCAGCGCGGCGGCGGCGTCGGAGGTGAGGCCGGGGGCCAGGTCCACGGCGCGGGCGAAGACCTCCGGGGCCTCCACGGCCAGCGTCTTGACCAGACCGGCGACACCGCCGAGAGGCGTCAGGTGCTCGTCGACGCCGCCGAGCCCGAAGGAGCCGTCCAGGCGGGTGACGGTGGTGTAGGCGGCGCGGCCGAAGGCGGCGGCGCCGTTCAGCGGCTCCACCAGGTGCTTGGCCACCAGCAGGGTGTGCGCGAGGCGCCGCACTCCCTCGGCCCAGTCCGCCGGGGCCTTGGTGCACAGGTCGAGGACCAGGCTGATGCGCTCGCCGAGGGCCTCCTCGATACGCGAGGCGAGTTCGGTGACCCCCCAGCCGCTGAGCGCGTGGTCCACCGCGTCGTCCACCCGCTGCGGCACGCCGGGCAGCCGCAGCACGTGCACCTTCCAGCCCTGCGTCTGGAGCCGGACGGCGATCTCCTGGGTCAGCTCACCGCCGTCGTCCACGAGCAGCGCGGCCGGGGAAGCGGGGTAGGCGTCCACCAGCTGGTCGGGCACCGGCAGTTCGGCGAGGACGGCCTGCGCCCTGCCGATCCGCCCGCGCTCCGCGGCGGCCTCCGGCTGGGACGCCGGGGCCGGCGGGGCGGCGGGGGCTGCCTGCGGGGCCGGGGCGTCCTGGCCGGCTATGAAGCCGACGATGTCCTGGAGGGTGCGGAGTTCGGCCAACTGCTCCGGGCTCGCCGGAGTACCGGCCGCGAACCGCTCGTGCAGCACACCCATGATCTCGACCCGCTTGATCGAGTCGATACCGAGATCGGCCTCGACATCCATCCCGAGGTCCAGCATCTCCGCCGGATAGCCCGTCTTCTGCGCCACCACGTCCAGCAGCGCGGACGTCACCGTGGCCGCGTCCGGACCGGCGGGAGCAGCCTGAACGGGAGCGGCAGGAGCGGCGACCGGCTCAGCGGCGGCGGCACCCGCCATGAAGGTCACGATGTCCTGGAGCGTACGCAGCTCCGCCAACTGCTCCGGGCTCGCCGGAGTACCGGCCGCGAACCGCTCGTGCAGCACACCCATGATCTCGACCCGCTTGATCGAGTCGATACCGAGATCG